>JAPSLB010000079.1:6623-8168 GCA_031181145.1 Microvirga sp. | reverse complement strand
CCGGACTGGTTGAAGGACCCGGAGCATTGGCAGGGTGTTGCGCGTCAGGTAGAGGACAAGCTATCGGATGCGCTTCATGAACGTCTCGCCCAAAGATTCATCGACCGGCGGACGAGCGTTCTCATGCGGCGCTTGAGAGAGAACACGATGCTCGAAGCGGAAATTACGACCACCGGCGACGTCACCGTCGAGGGGCAACATATCGGCCACCTGCACGGCTTCCATTTCGTGCCTGATCCCCAGGCCGATACCACCGAGGCCAAGACCCTGCGCAATGCTGCCAGCAAGGCCCTGGCCGGGGAGATCGAGGCACGGGCCGACCGGTTCGCCGAGACGCCCGACACCACGCTGGTGCTGTCGAACGACGGCACGATCCGCTGGATGGGCGATCCCGTGGCGAAGCTCGAGCCCGGCGACAAGCTCTTCGAGCCGCGCGTGCGCATTCTCTCGGACGAGCATCTCACCGGGCCTGCCCGCGACAAGGTGGACAACCGCCTGCGCGCCTGGCTCAAGGCCTATGTGGTGCGCCTGCTCGGCCCGGTGATGGATCTCGAGACCAATGCCGAGCTGGCGGGGCTCGCCCGGGGCATCGCTTTCCAGGTTGGCGAGGCGCTCGGCGTACTGGAGCGCGCGAAGGTTCTCAACGAAGTGCGCAGCCTCGACCAGGATGCCCGTGCGGCGCTCCGCAAGGCGGGCGTGCGCTTCGGCGCCTATCACCTATACCTGCCGGCCCTTCTGAAGCCCGCCCCGCGCGTGCTCGCGGCGCAGCTCTGGGCGCTCCAGAACGGCGGCCTCGACCAGAAGGGAATCGATGAGATCGCCCATCTTGCCCAGTCCGGTCGCACCTCGATCCCGGTCGATCCGGAGATCA
The DNA here is from genome assembly GCA_031181145.1 of Microvirga sp. Taxonomy (GTDB): domain Bacteria; phylum Pseudomonadota; class Alphaproteobacteria; order Rhizobiales; family Beijerinckiaceae; genus Microvirga. The sequence goes on along the minus strand of JAPSLB010000079.1, from coordinate 7,297 downwards.
CGGCGGGCCTCTACCGTGCCGCAGGCTTCCGCGTCTGCGGCGGCCGTGCCGTGCGTGTGGACATCCTGGAGCGTCTGGCCGACTTGATCCGCCCGGCCATCGCCTATCGCCCTGGCATCACCCCCGGCGAGCCGCCGGCCGGTGCGGCCGATGGCGATGGTTTCGTAGCCACCGTGGCCATGACCTCTCTGGTCGGCTGCGCAGGCGAGGACTTCGCCACGATCCTGAAGTCTCTCGGCTACGTGATGGAGCGCCGTCCCGGCCCCGCCATCACCGTGCCGCTGGCTGCGGCTCCGCAATCTGCCGAAGGTGAAGCCGCTCCTCACGAGGCCGCCTCCGCCGAGACACCGGCCGAGACCCAGGTCATGGCCGAGGAGACCGGCGTGGTAGCCATGGAAGCTCCCGAGGTCTCGGTCACGCCCGAGTCCGTGGAAGCGAGCGCCGCTGAGGCCGTGGTTTCGCCCGAGGGGCAGGTCATGGCTCCGGCCGGGGAGGCTGCCGAGGCATCTGCCGAACCTCCTACAGAGGTTCCCGCCGAGCTCGCGACGATCGAGGTCTGGCGCCAGCACCGCCGTCATCATGAGGGCGGGCACGCCCGTCAGGGCCGAGAGGCTCGCGGCAATCGGGGCGAGCGTGGGGATCGCCGCCCTCGACAGGGCGAGGGCAAGGGCGAG
>JAPSLB010000079.1:0-6523 GCA_031181145.1 Microvirga sp. | reverse complement strand
AGGGCGAGGGCAAGGGCGAGCGCCCGCGCCGCGAGGCACAAGGGGAGGGCGGCCGTCCGCAGAACCGTCCACCTCGGGGACCCCGGCCGGATGACCGCCGTGGCCCACGCCCCGATAAGCGCGCCGAAAACCGGCGCGACGGCGGGCAAGAGCGTCGCGAAAAGCAGCCCGACCCGAACTCGCCATTCGCCAAGCTCATGGCTCTCAAGGCTCAGCTCGAAGACGGCAAGAAGTGAGGTTGTCCCATGCGTGAGGACCGGCAGCGGCTTGATAAGTGGCTCTGGTTCGCACGCTTTGCCAAAACCCGGACGCTGGCCGCCAAGCTCGTGACGAGCGGGTTCGTGCGGGTCAACGGCCAGCGCACCGACAATGCCGCCAAGGCCCTGTCCGTCGGAGACGTGATCACCGTCGCCCTGGCCCGCACAACACTTGTGGTGCGGGTCGAGGGTCTTGGGGAGCGGCGGGGACCTGCGCCTGAAGCAAGGCAGCTCTACACAGATCTCAACGAGAGCGACGGGACGCTTGTCAGCGGAGGCGACAACAGCTAGAGCGGCGGCGGCAGTCTTGCGCTTTCTTTTTAGAAGAGACCCTCAAAGGACAGGTCATGACCTACGTCGTCACTGAAAATTGCATCAAGTGCAAATACATGGACTGCGTCGAGGTGTGTCCGGTGGACTGTTTCTACGAGGGCGAGAACATGCTCGTCATCCACCCGGACGAGTGCATCGATTGCGGCGTCTGTGAGCCGGAATGCCCTGCTGAGGCGATCAAGCCCGACGCGGAGCCGGGCCTGGAGCAGTGGCTGAAGCTCAATGCCGACATGGCCAGGAGCTGGCCCAACATCACGCAGAAGAAGGAGCCCCCGGCCGACGCCAAGGAATTCGATGGCGTCGCGGGTAAATTCGAGCAGTACTTCTCGCCCAATCCTGGCGAGGGCGACTGAGCCTCGACCGTAAAGGCAGAGATCTCTCCGGTCGGCCAATGCCACTTTTGCGTGTGTGTCCTGCGCGTGTGCATCTTGGGGGAGACGGTAATCCTTGGTGGCTGATCGGGGCGGCTTTGGTATGGCGTGACAGGTGTCGAGCCCGGCCATAAACCGAGCTTCTTTACGCTACGCTTTGAAATATTTTTGCTTTTTCGGCCGGACTGTGATAGGGTCTGCCAATGCCGTCGCTTGCGCTCAAGCCGTGCACCGTCCCCCGCAGGTCGTCGGTTCACACACTGAAGCATGATGCACGAAGCCCGGCCGAAGGGGGCTAGTCCTGCCTTGGGTCCGGGATGAGCGTGTTCTAGCTGCTGGCTTACATCAGGGAGTCGAGCGGAATAGTCAAGTTCCGTCTTTACTCATCTCATTCCTGTTCCCCTGGGTCCCTGCTCAGTGGAACCACCGCTCCCATGCCTGGATAGGCAAGGGACCATGCAAGGAGGCCTCTCTCGCATGACAACCGCTAAGAAGTCCACTCAGCGCCTGGGTTTCAAGTCCGGCGAAGCCATTGTATATCCCGCTCACGGCGTCGGCCGCATCACGGCCATCGAAGAGCAGGAAATCGCCGGCTTCAAGCTGGAGCTCTACGTGGTCTCCTTCGATAAGGACAAGATGGTCCTGCGAGTTCCGACAGGCAAGGCTGCCAGCGTCGGCATGCGCAAGCTCGCCGAACCGGCCCTGGTTCAAAAGGCTCTGGACGTTCTGACGGGTCGTGCCCGCGTGAAGCGCACCATGTGGTCGCGCCGCGCTCAGGAATACGAGGCGAAGATCAATTCGGGCGATCTCATCTCAGTCACCGAGGTCGTGCGCGACCTGTACCGCTCCGAAGCCCAGCCCGAGCAGTCCTACAGCGAGCGGCAGCTTTACGAATCCGCTCTCGACCGGGTTGTGCGCGAGATTGCTGCTGTGAACAAGATCACGGATACGGAGGCTCTCAAGCTCATCGAGCAGAGCCTTGCCAAGTCCCCGCGCCGCACCAAAGGTGCCGAGGCGGACGCCGAAGGCGATGGCGACGACATCCAGGAAGAGGCTGCCTGATAAAGTAATCCGGTTCCATCTGGAGACCGTAAAGAAGCCTGGCCTGGTGCCGGGCTTTTTTATTGGAAACAAGCCCTTGCTTTTGGGGCCGAGGAATCTATTTCGCAAAACTTGACTGTAAGGCGTGAACTTTTTCCCGCTTCGCTCGTTGTGTCTCTGCCAAGGGAGGACACAATGGGAGAAATCTCAGGGGTTCGTCGTCGTTTCGTCCGCGCCGCCATGAATGCACCATTTCTCGAGAGGGAAGAGGAGCATGCGCTTGCCGTGCGCTGGAAGGAACACGGCGATGAAACAGCTCTTCACCAATTGACGGCTGCGCATATGCGTCTCGTGATCGCGCTGGCAGCCCGTTTTCGTCACTATGGCCTGCCAATGGCGGATCTCGTCCAGGAGGGGCATGTCGGCCTTCTCGAAGCTGCCGCGCGGTTCGAGCCGGAGCGGGAAGTCCGCTTCTCGACCTATGCCACGTGGTGGATCCGTGCCTCCGTGCAGGACTATATCCTTCGTAACTGGTCAATTGTCCGCGGTGGAACAAGTTCCGCTCAGAAAGCCCTTTTCTTCAACTTGCGTCGCTTGCGCGCCCGTCTGACACGTGGTGGCGAGGAGCGCATCTCATCCGACGTGCACGAGAAGATCGCCGAGGCGATCGGCGTCTCCAAAGCCGACGTGGCCCTCATGGACGCCCGCCTTTCGGCTCCAGATACGTCTCTCAACGCACCGGTTCTCGATGCCGACCCGTCCAACTCGGCGGAGCGCGTGGAGTTCCTCGTGGACACGAGCCCCCTGCCGGACGAGAGCGTGAGCGACGTCATCGATACCGAGCGCCGCGTGCGCTGGCTTAAGCAGGCGCTTGAGGTGCTCAACGAGCGTGAGCTGCGGATCCTGCAGGCGCGCCGCCTCGACGACGAGCAGGTCACCCTCGAATTCCTCGGTGACCGCTTGGGAATCTCGAAGGAGCGCGTCCGCCAGATCGAGAACCGCGCCCTGGAAAAGCTCAAACGGGCCTTGATCGACAAGTATCCTCAGGCCTCGGGTGCTTTCGTCTAAGGAACATCGAGACCCTTAGAACGGATCAGGCGAGCCGGTCTCCGGCTCGCCTGATCGCTTCTGGCTTATGGAAAGGGCTGAACTCTGGTCCTGGAGGTGCCTCGCCTTCCGCGACCCGGCGGGTCGCCTCTCAAGGAGCCCGCATCGGACCCGGAGGCCCGCTGTTTACTCGACGACGATCTTGTAGCGCTCCCCCGGTTTCAACGGGCCGTTGCGGTCGAGGCCGTTGATCAGCAGGAAACGCTCGAGCGCCCGGTCGATCGGCATCTGCGCGGCAAGCGATTGCGCCGTATCGCCAGGCTCCGCCGTCACGATCCGGAGTTTGAGCGGGCGGATGCGGCGAGCCTCTTCCGGCTGCACCTGGCGCACGCTGCCAAGGGTGCGCTGGAACATGTCCTCTAGTTCCGCGCCACCGCTACGGGCCGCCATGATGAGGCGGTAGGTGGTATTGCCGATGCGAATGGCCGAGAGGCGGAAGGCCCATTCCTTGCCGATCGACAGAGCCGTCACGACCGGGAGGTCATTGACGGTGGTCGTGACCAGGCTGCCCGGCTCGATGGTGTCGGTCCAGGTCGAACGCAGCACCTCTTCCAGGCTTTGCCCGGCCGGGGTGTCGGCCGCATCGAAGAGCAGGCGGCGCTCGCCGTCGGCCGAGGAGCCGAGAACAGCCTGGGAGGTATTCTCCAGGGTGAAGCCCACCGGCGCTTCGAAGGCGACACCGAGGCGCGCATGGATGAAGCGGCGGCCTTTTACGACGCCGTCGCTCGGGTCGTCTCCATAGGCGAGCCCGTCAAGGGCCGTCAGGTATTCGAGCTTGCCTGTTTCGCCCATACCCCGGGGCCCGGCACGGCGAGCGGCCTGGAGTGCCTTCGAAACGCGCTCGGCAGTGCTCGGGTGGGAGGCGACCCGATCCGTCGTTCCTCCGCTGCTCGCTGCGGAGCGGCCCAGGGCCGTGAGGAAGCGCGGCGCACCGTAAGGATCGAAACCGGCGCGGGCGAGGACGGTGATGCCGGTCTGATCCGCCTCGAGCTCCTGGGAGCGGGAGAAACTCGCCAGCGTGGACCGGGCCTGGTTCTGCACCACGGCCGCTTCCTGAGAATTGTTCAGGACATTCTCCGCCACACGCTCGATCAGCTCGGAGCGGGCCTGCAATTCGCTGCGCTGGGAGGCATGGCGAAGGGTGACATGGGCGATCTCGTGCGAGAGCACGGCTGCCACTTCCGACATGTCGTTCGCCAGGGCCAGCAGGCCGCGCGTCACGTAAAGGCGGCCGTTCGGCAGGGCGAAGGCGTTCACCACGGGGGAGTTGAGAATAGTGATCTGATAGGCTTCGTCGGGCCGGTCGGTGGCCATAACAAGCCGGTTTACCGCATCGGTCAGAAGCCGCTGCAGCTGAGGCGCCCGGCCTTCGCCGCCGAAGGCCGCCACAAGGCGGATATGATCGCGGTCTCGGTCAGGCCCGAGCACCCGGGGCGCGTTTGCCGGCAAGGAGGCATTGCCGACCATCCCCGTGCAGGCCGAGACCAGGCCCGCGATCATCAGGCCGGCAGCGATCCGGATCTTCCCTGTGTGACGTCTCTCGCGCATGCTTGCTCAACGGGCCAAGCGTTTATCTTCACCTCTGTTGTCCCGAAGGTCTACGCCTTCGAGCCGTTCGATCATCTCCGGTAACTCAATGGTAAGGGCGATGCCCTGCCAAGACTGCAAAATGCCTCGGGCACGCAAGGTGCGGCCTTTCAGCGAATCCGCCGAAATGCCCCTCTCGGCCATCTGCATCCATGTTTTCCGCGGGATGATGATCGTGAAGTCTTCTGCCCAGTGCCCCCCGAAATTCAAAAAGGTTCTCTGTTTGCGTTCACCGACACTGCGAACCCGCCCTTCGACGATCGCGAAGCTGCCGACACGCTCTTTCAAACGCTCAGTTTGATCGACAAGGATGGGGTTATAGCGGCCATCGGCCCAAAGACCAAGGCGTCGTTCGCGAGCTGTCTCCTCGAGAGCGAGCAATTCAGGCTGGCAAAAGATGTGGTCTGTTCCGGGATCGACAACGGCGAGGCCTGCCTCGAGGAGGCCGTGGCCGAGATCGAGCCCCTGGGCATGGACAAGGCGGGCGCGCAGGAGACGGCGATTCCAGCGATCCCGATGGCCCTGAATGGAGACGAGAAGCGGTTGGCCGATTCGGGCCTTGAGCCAATCCAGGGCCTGCTGCCTGTGAGGCGAACCATCCGGGAGCCTGATGCCCGACAGTTTGGCGAGCTGCTCCGTCTCGAGCACGAGATCGCCCTGGGCCGTGATGCCTGTGAGGCGGTCCTGGCGAGCCTCGTCCGTGCAGGCGGGCACGGGCTCCCACGCTGCCGCCGGTCCTATAGCGAGCGCTGCCCAGACGCCAATTGCCGCTCCAATCCGCATAATCGGTCTCGTATGAGACCCGGAATCATACGCGGTCTTTCGGATGCGGCTAGGCTCGGAAATGCAACTTTAGCGCTTTTCCTGTGCGGGACCGTGCTTCTGTGGCTTATGTCCGCTCTGGCCCGGTTCATTGTGCTTGTTGTGCTCGCGGGTTTCCTGATGGGTCGCGCCGCCCTGGCGTCCGATCTCGGACGTGCCGGAAGCATTTTTGTGAGCCTGACGATCCTGTCCGCCCGAAGTGCCGGACACCCGGGTCTCGTTCGGGTTGCTGCGGTTGCCGGTGCTGCTCATGATTTCTTCTCTTGCTGCCGCTTCTGGGCTCCGTTGCCGTCCTTACCCTGCTGGTGTTGGGTACCACGGGTATTCGTGCCGCCATGCCCTTCCTTTGGAATGCCCTCAGGATTAGTCCGGGAGCCGGGAATGTTCTTGGTCATTGCGAAGGTCCTGATCGTTCATTGCCTGCGAGAGGCCTCCTGCCCGACGCGCATGGCATGTGGAGCAGGGGCTGCAGGGACAATCGATCGCGCCGCCGATTGTTTCAGGCTGGGCAGGAGGCTTTTGGGCTCACCAGCGGATCACGACGACCGTCTGATCGCCGTTGCCGAGCTCGACCGCCTCCAAGCCTTCCGATCTCCTGTTCTGCGGCTTAGCGTTCTCGACGATTTCGAATTCCTCCACATGAGAGGCGAAAGCCTCATCCACCTCCGCGACACAGAGCAGGGTGTCGGGGGGAAGCTTTTCGACCTTCTTGAGAAAATCGCGCAGGGTCTGAGCCATGGAATGTCTCCGGTTGCCCTCACCCAACCGGTTGAAGCGCGGCAGGTTCCTTTGCAGCCCATATGGGAACTCCAAGCCCGCCGTTCCGGGCTCGGTCAGCCCTCGGTACAGCGGTCCGGACATCATGCAGAGCATTCCGCCGCAAGGGTCTGGCAGCTTGGAGATGACCGTGCTATCTCATCTCGCGTGCGGTCCCGTAGCTCAGCAGGACAGAGCAGCGGTTTCCTAAACCGAAGGTCGGAAGTTCGAGTCTTCCCGGGATCGCCA
>JAPSLB010000078.1 GCA_031181145.1 Microvirga sp. | reverse complement strand
CTCGCCACGCTCAAGGCCGTGAAGTTCGTCCACGAGCGCGTGCCGCCGGATCGCATCGGCTACAAGGTCAACACGGTGCTCGGCCTCGCCGAAGCGGTCGAGCAGGGCCTCGGCATCGGACACCTTCCCTGCTTCATCGCCGACCGGCGGCCCGGGCTCGTCCGGCTTGGCCCGCCCAATCCGGAGTTCGCGGCCGATCTCTGGCTGCTCACCCATCCCGATCTCCGCCACTCGCCCCGTGTCCGGGTGTTCCTCGACTTCCTGGCGGCGGAAATCGCCCGGGAGCGCAGCCTCATCGAAGGCGCTCTGCCGGGCCATGCCACCTGATCAGGCCGTGCGGGCCGCTCCGAGCGACCTGCCATTGCCATCGTCGGCTCGAGCATTCCGCATGGCCCAATCCAGCGCGTAGTCCGCCACCTCCTCCCAGCCCCGATCCAGGCACGTCCAGTGCGAGCGCTCGGGAAAGATCTTCAGATCGGTTTGCGACCCTGCCCGCTTCTGTTTCCGATGGATCGCCTCGGTCATGCTGGCGTCGGCGATGAGGTCGAGGCCACCACCGATGAGGAGAAGGGGCGCGCGGGCAGGATTGTCCCATCGGATCCTGCCGCCTGGACTGACGATCCCGTCCCAGTACACCTTGCCCGGCGTGGGCACGATGTAGCGGTCGTAGGCGATGTCCTGCTCGCTCTTTGGCAATGTCTGGGCGAAGCGCCGGCCGAAGAAGCGGCGTGACATGGTCATGACGCGGCGCCAGCTGCCGAAGGAGAGGAAGACCGGCAGAGCCGAGACGATGGCATGGCGGCCGAGCGGCACGCCGGCTGTCGGGGCGGGATTGATCGCGACGCCCGCAACCCCGTGGCCGCGGTCGAGCAGCATCTGCGTGAACACCCCTCCGGCCGAGTGCCCCATGATGATCGGCTCCTCCGGCAAGGCGCGGATCTCGGTCTCGTAGTGATCGAGGATCCGCTGGATTCCGACGTTGCGCAGATCCTCGTGCGGGGACGCGCGCAGGTCGGCCGGTGAGCGCGCGTCGTGGGGCCACGATGGCGCGACCACACGGAAGCCCTTCGCCTCGTAACGGTTCCTGAAGCCCTCCCAGCTGTGCCCGTTGAGCCACGCGCCGTGGATCAGGAGGATGGTCTTGGACATGGTGGGTCTCCTTCGTCGTGCGCTCCCGGAAAAGGCGGCCTCAGGTATTGCGCACGAAGCTCGCGATCACGTCGGCGCTCATCTGCGGGTATTGGTGCTGTGGCCCGTGCCCGGATTGCGGGAAGGTGACGAGGTGGAGCATCCTTATCTGCCGATTGAGCGCATACCAGTTCTCGACCGGGAAGACGATGTCGTGATCCCCGCCGACATGCAGGATCGGGATCGTCGTGGCCTTGAGAGCCTCGAGGACGGGCGCGGCCGGGAACATCGGATTGCGGGGCCCTGTTCCGAGATTGGCCCGTGCGAAGTCGATGGGCACCACGGTGCTGCGCCCCTCCTTGCGCTCTGCGATGCGCTCCGCCGAGCGGCGGGCGGCCTCCCGGCTCGTCTTCGAGGTCGGCTCGAAGAACAGGATGACGAAGTCCTCGAAGTCGTTCTCCGCTTTTCCGGCGACGTCATAGAAGAGCTGCTCGGCGGTCTTTGCCAGGGGCCCGGGCGGTCCCGTGCCGATCAGCACCGCGTGGCTGATGTCCGCCGGATCGAGGGCGACCACCACCTGGGCAACCAGCCCTCCGAGCGACCATCCGCCGATGACGGCATCCTCCAGTCCCAGCGCCGCGATCAGGTCGCGAGGGTCCTTCGCCATCTCGAACGGGTTGTAGGTCGCCGTGCCGGTCGAGAGCCCGAGGCCGCTGTAGTCGAACGTGACGACCCGAAAGCCCTGGCCCGCCAGCGCGTCGAGAAAGGCTGGATCCCATTCGTCCATGGTGCCGCGGAAGCGGGTGCATAGCACAAGCGGCTTGCCTGCCCCGATGGAGCGATAAGCCAGTGTCCGACCGGCCGTCTCGGCGAACGCGTTTGGAGCCTTGCCCGCACTGAACCTGGAAGCGTCCTGCATGATTCTTCTCCATTCCCTTTCCACGGTCGGGCCTGAGGGCGGGCTCGCCATGGCGTGGTCGTCAGCGGCATCAGGGGGCAGCGGCGAACCGGTAGGCGTTGCCCTGGCGTTCGGCGTAGCCCACGCCCGGATAGGTCCAGTGATACCCGAGGAGCTTGATCCGGTCGGTCGCCGCACGCTCCAGGAGTGCCCGGCGGTTGGGAATGGCCAGGTCGTGGAGCATGTCGAACCCGAACTTCCAGGCGGGATGTTCGAAGGAGACGATTACGTTGGTGGCCGCATCGCCCGTGATGATGAGCCCCTCTCCGCCGTCGAGTTCGAGCGAGACATGGCCCGGCGTGTGGCCCGCCGTGTCGAGGACGCGCAGTCCGGCGACGATGTCGTCACCCGGCTTCACCAGGGTGACGCGCTCCCGAACGGCGGAGAGATCGCGCTGCGCTCCGCGCGCGAATTCGTGCAGCGCGTCCGGCATCGATGTCCGATAGTCCGGATCCATCCAGAATTGCCATTCGGCCGCCCCCACGTAATAGGCCGCGTTCGGGAAGCTCAGGCGTCCATCGGGTCCGAGCGTTCCGCCGACATGATCGGGATGGGCATGGGTGCAGACGATCTTCGTAACCGAAGCGGGGTCTATGCCCGCTTCCCTGAGGTTGGCCACGAGCCTCCCCGCGCTGGCCTGGAACTTGTCGCCGGAGCCGTTGTCGACGAGGATGAGATCCTGCCCTGACCGGATGAGCGGGATGTTGGAATTCACCGGTGCCACGTCACCGGTTCCGCCCAGGCGACGGAGGATGTCGGCCTGTTCCTCTGGTGTGGCCTCAGGCGCGATGATGCCGATCGGCAGGCTGATGAAGCCGTCGCTGATGACGGTGATGTCAAAGTCGCCGTGTCTGAGGCTGTGCGTCGCCGCGGCGCGGGCGCGCCCCGCAATCAGCGGCGCAATCATCAAGGTCGAAGCCGCCGTCAACAGCTGACGACGATCGAGGCCGGCCCTGGACGGATCAGGTCGGTGGCGGTCCATCGGACGCTCCCAGATAGGCACTGCCGAAAGTTTCAGTGGAGGGGGGCCCCTCCGTTACGGATCTCGTGCGCGGCTCCGGTCAGAGGGCCAGAACTGGAGCCGCCTGTTCAGGCAGTCCCCTTGACGAAGGCCAGCAGATCGATGTTGAGCTGCTCCTTGTGGGTGTCCGTGATGCCGTGAGGCGCTCCCGGATACTCCTTCAGGGTCGCGCCCTTGACCAGCTTTGCCGAGGAGCGCCCGGCAGCATCGATGGGCACGATCTGGTCGTCGTCGCCATGGATGATCAGGGTCGGCACGTCGAACTTTTTCAGGTCCTCGGTGAAGTCCGTCTCGGAGAAGGCCTTGATGCAGTCGTAGGTGTTCTTGTGCCCGCCCATCATGCCTTGCATCCAGAAGGCATCGATCATGCCCTGCGAGGGCATGGCGCCAGGCCGGTTGAACCCGAAGAACGGGCCGGAGGCGAGATCCTTGTAGAGCTGCGAGCGGTCCTTGATGGAGCCGGCCCGAATGGCGTCGAAAACCGCGACGGGCAGGCCGCCGGGATTGGCATCGGTTCTCACCATCAGCGGCGGCACCGCGCTGACGAGCACGATCTTGGCGACGCGGTCGGTGCCGTGCCGTCCGATGTAGCGGGCGACCTCGCCGCCTCCGGTCGAGAACCCGACGAGAACGGCGTTGCGCAGATCGAGCTGGTTCATGAGCTCGGCCAGATCATCGGCGTAGGTGTCCATCTCGTTGCCGTTCCACGGCTGGCTCGAGCGGCCGTGTCCGCGGCGGTCATGAGCAACGGCACGGTATCCGTTGGACGCGACGTGGAACATCTGGGCCTCCCAGCTGTCCGAGCTCAATGGCCAGCCGTGACTGAACACGACGGGCTGACCGGAGCCCCAGTCCTTGTAGTAGATTTCGGTGCCGTCGCGGGTGGTGATGGTGCTCACGGTCTTCTTTCCTTCGCTGGATGGAGATCGGGTCTGAGCGTTGGCCGGTACGGGGCCGGCACCGAGATGGGCCGAAGCCACTGCGCCAACCGCCCCAAGGAAGACGTCGCGTCGGGATGCCGAGGGACGACGGGCGGAATCAGGGCTCGACATGGGGCCTCCGTCTGCCGGGGTGGTCCGGATGTGTTAGCCTGGTCAGGCCGGAGCCTCTTGAACGATACGGCGGCAGATTTGAATGAAACTGCCCTCGCGCCCTCCGAAGCGCCGTCAGCCTCCCATCAGACGCTTCCAGACGCCGGGCGTGGCCCCGACCCTGTCGGAGAACACCCGAGTGAAATGGCTCTGATCCGCGAAACCGCATGTCGTTGCCACATCGGCGAGGCTCTTGCTCGGGTCGAGCAGCAGGGCCTTCGCGCGCTTGAGGCGCTGCTCCATCAGCCAGCGGTGGGGAGGAAGCCCCGTCGTCCGCTTGAAGGCTCGGGAGAAGTGTCCGGCGGAGAGCCCGCAGGCGGCCGCAAGTTCCGACAGGCTCAGATCTCCCCGCATATCCGCCATGAGCATCTCTTTCACCCGGCGCTCCTGGACCGGTGACAACCCTCCCTTGACCAGATCGCCCCCTGGCCTAAGGCCTCCGTAGGCGAATGCCAGATGGGTGCTCATCGCGGTCGCGATCTGATCGGCGAACAATCGGGTGGCTTCCCAGGGACGTTCCAGGGCGGGCCGGAGGGACAGGGCGAGGTGGAGCATCACGTCATCCCTCTGCTCAGAATCTAGGGGGCAGGTCAGCCGCCCGATCTTCGGCGCGCGCAGGTCCTCCGCCAATCCGTCCAGAGCGTGCTGAGGCACGAACAAATTGATCGTGTGAAACGGCTGTTGCAGGTCCGCTATCCAGGAATGGCGCAGATCGAGGATCGAGAGGCTGCCGCCTCGGAACCCAGGTCGTTTCAGGTAGCGGCCGTCGCGCCACATGTCATGGGGCTCGAAGCTGCTGAGCTTCACCACCACCATGTATGTATCTGAGATCGGGTTCGGTGTTGTGATCCCGAAGCCGGGCAGATCGCGCCTATACTGCGCGATCGACAGGGAGCCCCTTTCGAAGGTTCTAAGCAGCAGTTGGTCGGCGGCGTCGAGCCGTTTCCCGACCGCGAAGAACGGCCGTTCCTTGATTTCTGCAGCGTCCGACATCGATGCCAGAGCTCCGCGCCTGCCTAGCCACAAGCTTCATAGTCCTGAATCCTGGCGGTTTTGCAACGCCCTGCGCTGTATCCGCCTCCGGTCTCGACACCCGAGTCCGACAGAGGCGGATTGCACGTTTCTGCCGCCGGTGGAACACGGATGACCAAATCGGCCGACCTCCTCGGACTCCATGTCATTTCCATGCTGAAACCAGCCGAGGACCGCTGTCTGCTGTCCACGGCGAAGCGTCGGCCGCCGACACGATTCGCTATCCGCCACGTCATGCGCCGGTGGAGCCGCGACTTTCGAGGAGGACAGGGGACGATGCATCATCAAGCGTCCGGAGCAGCCGACCCGAACCATGCCCTGCGCGCCATTGAAGGCCTTCGATGGCGCGGGGGAGTTCCTCCTACATGGAGGAAGCCCCTCGTCACCGCCCACAAAGGCGCCGACCTGCACGTGAGGCAGCACAAGACCTTCGCCAGCGCGACCGCCGTCATCAAGGACCTTGAGGGCACGTCGGGCCCCTATTCAGGCGCTGCCCACGCGGCCTGCGCCCAGCTCACGATGCGCCTCGTCCATGCGGGAGGCCCGATCCGGTTCGCGGAAACGGCCGCCAAGGCGATCACGGCGCCCAAGACCGGCGGCGAGGCCGTCCACTTCGTTCCGGCCGACATGCCGATCTTCGCGTACAGCGAGAACATGCGCCGCATGCGCTACGTCGCCCTGCAGTTCGACCCGGCGACGGCGGTGGTGATGGGCGAGGAGGCCGTCAACCCGCTGGCTCTGGTGACCCCCCGTCTCACCTTCGTCGACCAGAGACTGCTGGGTCTCGCTCGTCTCATCGAGCTCGAGCTGACGAGCGACCGCCCGACGAACCCGCTCTACGGGGACAGCATCTTCCTGGCCATGCTGGTCGCGCTCTCCGAGACCTTCGAGGGGCCGAGGCCGCCGCACCGGCGGGGCGGGCTGGCGCTGTGGCAGCTCCGGCGCGTGACCGACTACATCGAGGACCGGCTCGGCGACCGGATCGAGCTTGGGGAGCTGTGCGCCATCGCAGGGCTTTCCCAGGCCTACTTCTGCCGTGCCTTCAAGATCTCCACCGGCCTCGCGCCGCATCAGTGGCAGCGGGAGGCGAGATTGCGCCGGGCGAGGCATCTCCTCCTGACGGGCCGGATGTCCATCGCGGAGATCGCCCTCGATGTCGGCTTTGCCGACCAGGCCCACTTCACCCGGTCGTTCACACGGGCCGTCGGAGCCAGCCCCGGGGCCTGGAGACGGGATCACCAGACATGACGGATGTGCAGGCACCGGGAGCATGCCTCGGCAATCCTGGTCAAAAACCGCGCGGGTTCCGACAAGATGCCAGAATGCGCACGGTCGAGACTGCCACCCATCTCAGGACGCGGGCACGTGCCGGGGAGCGTCATCGAAGTCCATGCCCATCCATGAAAGAAGGAGACATCTGATGGCCCATGCAACACCGACTCCGGGCAACTTGCTCGTCAAACCCGACGATCACCTGCTGATCATGATCGATTTCCAGTCGCAGATGTCCTTCGCCACCCGGTCCATCGACGCAGTCATGCTGCGCAACAACGCAGCGCTTGTCGCCCATGCGGCCGCAGGGTTCGGCGTCTCGACCATCCTCACCACCGTGGCGGAAAAGAGCTTCTCCGGTCCCATGTTCAGCGAGATCACCGACGCCTTTCCCGGTGAGACAATGCTCGACCGAACCTCCATGAACACCTGGGAGGATGCGGGGGTCATCGAGCGCATCAACGCGGCCGGTAAGGGCCGGATCGTGCTGGCCGGCCTGTGGACGTCCGTCTGCATCGTCGGTCCGGCCCTGTCAGCCCTGGATCAGGGCTACGAGGTCTATGTCATCGCCGACGCCTGCGGCGACGTCTCCGAAGAGGCTCACGAGCGGGCGATGGAGCGGATGGTGCAGGCCGGGGTGCGCCCGATGACGGCGCTGCAGTACCTGCTGGAGCTCCAGCGGGACTGGGCCCGGGCCGAGACGTACGACCTGACCACCGGGATCGCAAAAAAGTTCGGCGGCGCCTACGGCCTCGGCATCATCTACGCCAAGACCATGTTCGGAGGACAGGAGAATGCCGAGGTCAGCGGTGCCGGAATGGCCGCTGAGGCCGCGGCCAAGTGAAACCCGGCGTCCGGCAGTCCGCAATTCGCTATCCATCCGGGTCTGTCGCTGCCTTCAGGCGACGTTCGGCGATGTCGAACAATGTGTTCGCGGAAAGGGCGGCTATCTCCGACTGCGAAGCATGCCCTTCCCTCGACCAGCCCGGGGGAGGTCCGGGCGTCCTCCCGACGGGCTCTTCACTGCAAGGGAGCTCAACATGGTCTACAATCCCAACCGGCGCACGATCGTCGCAGGACTCGGCAGCTTCGCGGTCGGGTTCGGGCTGCGCCCGCAGCGCGTGGAGGCCCAGTTCATGAACACCGCTCCCGACCTCATCCTGTTCAACGGCAGGATCACCACCCTCGACCGGCAGAACCCGCAGGCCGACGCCATCGCCATACGGGACGGCCGCTTCATGGCTGTCGGCACGGAACGGGAGGTCATGGCTGTTGCGGGTCCCGAGACGAGACGCGTCGACCTGAAGGGCCGCCGGGTGATCCCAGGGCTGATCGACAGCCATACGCACATCATCCGCGGCGGCCTGAACTACAACATGGAGCTGCGGTGGGACGGCGTGCGGTCGCTCGCGGACGCCATGCGCATGCTCAAGGAGCAGGTCGACCGCACGCCCGCGCCGCAATGGGTGCGGGTGGTGGGCGGCTTCACCGAGCACCAGTTCGCCGAGAAGCGCCTGCCGACCCTCGACGAGATCAACGCCGTCGCGCCGGACACGCCCGTCTTCATCCTGCACCTGTATGACCGCGCCCTGTTGAATGGGGCGGCGCTTCGCGCGGTCGGTTACACCCGGAACACCCCGGATCCTCCCGGCGGCGAGATCCAGAGCGACGGCCAGGGCAACCCGACCGGGCTCCTGCTCGCCAAGCCGAACGCCACCATCCTGTACGCGACCCTCGCCAAGGGCCCGAAGCTGCCGCCCGAGTACCAGAAGAA
>JAPSLB010000034.1 GCA_031181145.1 Microvirga sp. | reverse complement strand
GAGAAGATTTCCCGGACGGCCCGCGAGATCGACGTGTTCAACCTCGACCGCCGGCCATTCATCCTGACGCTGTTCGACGATCTGGCTGACGCTGTTCGGCGAACGGCCTAAGGTCGTCCCGGCGCCGGTTTCGAGATTTCAGGGTTCTAAGGATTCGCCATGGCCGAAAAGCAGAAATTCTATATCACGACGGCTATTTCGTATCCGAATGGTGCGCCCCATATCGGGCATGCCTACGAGGTCGTTGCATCCGATGCGATCGCCCGGTTCAAGCGCATCGACGGTTACGACGTGTTCTTCATGACCGGAACGGACGAGCACGGCCTCAAGATCCAGCAGACGGCCGACCGAAACGGCACGACGCCGAAGGCCTTCGTGGACGAAATGGCTGCGAAGTTCCGCGCCATGGCCGACCGTCTGGACTGCTCCTACGACCGCTTCATTCGCACCACGGACGCGGATCACCTGCCCTCCACGCAGGAACTCTGGCGCCGGATGCAGGAGAAGGGGGACATCTATCTCTCCAAGTATTCCGGCTGGTATTCCGTGCGGGACGAGGCCTATTACGACGAGAGCGAACTGACGAAGCAGCCGGACGGCAGCTGGCGCGCTCCCACCGGAACGCCGGTCGAGTGGATCGAGGAGGAAAGCTATTTCTTCCGCCTCTCCGCCTACCAGGACCGCCTGCTCGAGCATTACGCGGCCCATCCTGACTTCATCAGCCCTGACACCCGCCGCAACGAGATCACGAGCTTCGTCCGGTCGGGCCTCCAGGATCTATCCATCAGCCGCACCACCTTCAACTGGGGCCTGCCGGTTCCCGGTGAACCGAAGCACGTCATGTATGTCTGGATCGACGCGCTCAACAACTATTTGACGGGCTGCGGCTTTCCGGACGAGAGCAATCCCCGCTGGCACTATTGGCCGGCCGACGTCCACATCATCGGCAAGGACATCGTGCGCTTCCACACGGTCTATTGGCCGGCCTTCCTGATGTCGGCGGAACTGCCGCTGCCCAAGCGCGTGTTCGGCCACGGCTTCCTGCTCAACAAGGGCGAGAAGATGTCGAAGTCCGTGGGCAATGTGGTCGATCCCTTCAACCTCGCCGATACCTATGGCGTCGATCAGATCCGCTATTTCTTCATGCGGGAAGTGCCCTTCGGACAGGACGGCAACTATTCGCATGAGGCGATCGTGAACCGCATCAATGCGGATCTGGCGAATGATCTCGGCAATCTGGCGCAGCGCTCGCTGTCGATGATCGCCAAGAACTGCGACGCGGCCGTGCCGCGGCCCGGAGATTTCACGCAGGCCGACCAGGATATCCTATGGCTTGCAGACGCATTGCCGGAGAAGGCGAGGGCGGCCATGAAGGATTTCGCCGTCCATACCACCCTCGCGGAAATCTGGGCCGTCGTCGCCGAGGCGAACCGCTATTTCGCGTCTCAGGAGCCCTGGGTGCTTCGCAAGAGCGATCCGGAGCGCATGAGCACCGTGCTCTACGTCACGGCGGAGGTTCTGCGAGCCGTCGGCATCCTGGCTCAGCCCTTCATTCCGACGGCTGCGGCCAAGCTTCTCGATCTGCTGGCGGTCGCTCCCGAAAACCGTGGTCTTGCGGTGGTCGGCTCCGAGCACCGCCTGCAGGCCGGGACGTCGCTTCCGCAACCGGCGCCGATTTTCCCGCGTTATGTCGAGGCGGAAGCATCCTGACGCTTCCGCTTTGACAGGCCCTGCCGGGCCTTCAGCGGAAGCGGGAGATGTACACCACCTTCATGTTCGCGACCGGGATCGAGAACAGCATCCCGACCATCAATAACGGCCGCACTCGCATCGATCAGATGGAGAAGTGCGGTCATTACAAGCACTGGCGGACCGATCTCGACCTTCTGGCCGATCTCGATATCCAGGTCCTGCGCTATGGCCCGCCTCTGCACACCACCTTTCTCGGGCCTGAACGCTACGATTGGGCCTTCGCCGACATGACCTTCGGCGAACTCGAGCGGCGCAACATCATCCCGATCGCCGACCTGTGCCATTTCGGCGTTCCGGACTGGATAGGGGACTTCCAGAACCCCGATTTCCCATTGCTTTTCGCCAATTACGCCGAAGCGTTCGCCCGGCGCTTCCCCTGGGTGCAGCTCTACACTCCCGTCAACGAGATGTTCGTCTGCGCGACGTTTTCGGCAGCCTACGGGTGGTGGAACGAGCAATTGCGGAGCGACCGCGCCTTCGTGACGGCCCTCAAGCACATCGTGAAGGCCAATGTCCTCGCCATGGAGCGGATCCTGAAGGTTCGCCCGGATGCTCTCTTCATCCAGAGCGAATCCTCGGAATATTTTCATGCGGAGAACCCTGCCGCGATCAAGCCGGCGGAGATCATGAACGCCCGGCGCTTCCTGTCCCTCGACCTCAACTATGGCCGCCGTATCGACTCGGAGATGTACGAGTTCATCATGGATAACGGCATGTCGCGGGACGAGTATCACTTCTTCCTCAACCGCTCGTCGCTT
This sequence comes from Microvirga sp., assembly GCA_031181145.1. GTDB lineage: Bacteria > Pseudomonadota > Alphaproteobacteria > Rhizobiales > Beijerinckiaceae > Microvirga. The sequence continues at coordinate 50,849 of JAPSLB010000034.1, read as the reverse complement.
CGCCATCACTGCATCATGGGGAACGATTATTACGTCACTAACGAGCATCGGGTGAGGGCGGACGGTTCCTCCCGGGCGGCCGGCGACGTGTTCGGATATGACGAGATCACACGTCAGTATTACGAGCGCTATCGGCTGCCCGTCATGCATACCGAGACGAACCTGATGGAAGGGCCGACCGGCGAGGAGGCCGTCAACTGGCTCTGGAAGCAATGGGCCAATGTCCTCAGGGTGCGAAACACCGGCGTGCCCATCGTGGGCTTCACCTGGTATTCCCTGACGGACCAGATGGACTGGGATGTGGCGCTGCGGGAGGAGAACAACCGCGTCACGCCGGTCGGACTCTATGATCTCGACCGCAACATCCGGCCGGTCGGCCGGTGCTACAGGCAACTGATCCAGGATTGGTGCGATGTCCTGCCGGCGCAGAGCGTGTGCCTTGCGGTTCCCGTAAGCAGGCCGCACGAGGCGCATGAGCCCGCCGTTCGCCGCCGTCAGGAAAGGCTCCGGAAGATGCGGCGTAAGGAAGTCCGTGAAGATGACGAACCTCAAGCCACGATCCAGGAGATCCGTCGCTAGACGAGCCGGGTAATCCGATCTATGCAGCCAGAAGAGTTGGCCGACGGAGGAGGGCGCTTTCATCAATGCTGGTCGACAGCCATTGCCACCTGGATTTTCCAGAACTTCAGACACGCCTGCCCTCGATTCTGGAGGCGGCTCGAGCCGCAGGCGTGGGTCGACTGGTAACGATCTCGACGCATGTGGCCCGCTATGAATCCTATAAGGCTCTGGCCGAGGCGCATGACGCGATCTTCTTCAGCATAGGCACGCACCCGCATAATGCTGCCGAGGAGCCGGACGTGCCCGTGAAGCGCCTGGTGGAGCTCTCCGCCCATCCGCGCTGCATCGCGATCGGCGAAGCGGGGCTCGACTATCACTACGACAAGAGCCCTCGGGATGTGCAGCGGAAGGTCTTGCGCACGCATGTCGAGGCCGCGCGGGAGACCGCGTTGCCTCTGGTCATCCACGCTCGGAACGCCGACGAGGACATGGTCGAGATCCTGACGGATGAAATGAGGCGAGGGCGCTTCAGTGCAGTCCTGCACTGCTTCTCGTCGGGGGAAAAGCTGGCCCAGGTGGGTATCGAGCTCGGGTTTTATGTCTCCTTTTCCGGCATTCTGACCTTCCGGAATTCGGAAGAGATCCGGCGGGTTGCCGCCGCCGTTCCACGTGATCGCCTCCTCGTCGAGACGGATGCGCCCTATCTCGCGCCGGTGCCGCACCGCGGCAAGACCAACGAACCGGCCTATGTGGCGCATACGGCCCATGTCCTGGCCGAAATTGTCGGGGCCACCGACGCCGAAATCGCCCGGACCACAACCGAGAACTTCTATCGGCTGTTTTCCAAGGCGGTGCAGGCCGATGCGGCCCGGGAGCAGGCACAGGCGACATGACGCTGAAATTAACCATCCTGGGATGCGGTTCTTCCGCAGGAGTGCCGCGTGTGGGCGTCGGCTGGGGCGCATGCGATCCGTCCAACCCGAAGAACCGCCGCCGGCGTTGCTCGGTTCTGGTCGAGACAACGACGGCGGGCGCCACTACCAGCGTTCTGGTCGACACAACTCCGGACCTTCGCGAGCAGCTGCTCGGGGCCGATGTCAGTCGCCTCGATGCGGTTCTGTATACGCATGAGCATGCCGATCACATCCACGGTATCGACGATCTGCGCCCACTGGCGATCGTCATGCGCAAGCGCATCCCGGTCTATGCGGACCGAATGACCGCCGAGTTGCTTCAGATGCGGTTCGGCTACTGCTTCGAGACACCGGCCGGCAGCGGCTATCCGCCCATCCTCGAGATGCGCCAGCTGAAGCCCGGCATCATGACGACGGTTTCAGGGCCGGGTGGCCCGGTGGCGGCCACGCCGTTCAGGATGCTCCACGGCGATATCGAGGCTCTTGGCTTCAGGTTCGGCAATGTAGCCTATGCGCCGGACGTCAGCGCGATGCCGGAGGAGAGCCTGGGCTGGCTGGAGGATCTGGAGGTTCTGATCATCGATGCCTTGCGCTACACGCCACATCCGACGCATTTCTCCGTGTCCGAGGCGCTGGAGCTGATCGACAGGGTCAAGCCGCGGCGCGCCATCCTCACAAACCTGCATACGGATCTGGACTACGAGACGCTGCGCCGGCAGCTGCCGCCACACATCGAACCGGCCTATGACGGATTGCAGATTGAAGTGCCATATAACACCAAAGCACCTGGCATCCTCTGAACAAGGATGAATTTAAGTTCCATAATATATCTTATGCGAACGAAGCTCGCGGGATGGGGAGGATGGCCGAGAGAGGCTTTCGGCCTTACCCGAGCCGGTTGCCACCCGGGTTGGACCAGAGCCTGTGCGAAATCCCGCATCGAGTTGTGGGATTTGCCCTGCCCCGCCTCTCAACACCGGCCGATGACACCGCAGGGCCTGTGCTTCCAACAAGATCACACGATCGCGGACAGCGCACTGGGGCTTTGCGACAGAACCGTCGCCAGCAGGTTGAGCCCGCGCTCCAGCATGGCCTGATTCAGGGCGGCACCAAGGGAGATGCGGATGGCCTCTGGGGCTGATCCGACCGTGAAGGCCTCGCTCGGCACCAGGGCAAGGCCCGATTGCCGCGTATAGATGTTGAGATCGATCCGACGCCAGCGTTCCGGCAAGGTCAGCCAGAGATGGTGTCCTTGCGGATGGGCCTGGAATTCGAGCCCGTGCAAGGCTCGCCGCGCAATGGTCTGGCGGGCGGCGCTCTCTTCCCGGATCGCTGCCGTGATGGCATCCAGGGTGCCGTCGAGGATCCACTTCGAGGCCAGCGCCGCCATGAGGGGCGGCATCATCAGGGACATGGCACGTATCTCCACTGCGAGCCCCAGGGTCTCAGGCAAGCCCGGCGTGACGACGTAGGCTGTCCGCAGGGCGGGTGACACGCATTTCGACAGGGTGGCGATGTGCCAGGTGATGTCCGGCGCCAGGGACCCGATCGGCGCCGGGGCCTGACGGGGCAGCGCCCCATAGGCATCATCCTCGATGATCGCGATGCCGTGACGGTGCGCCACCTCTGCGATGGCTTCGCGCCGCTTGAGCGACATCGTCGCGGTCGTCGGATTGTGAATGGTCGGAACGCAGTAGACCGCCTTCGGTCTCCCGCGCTGGCAGGCTTCTCCCAACGCGGCAGGGTCCAGCCCCTCCCCGTCCATAGTCACCGGAAACAGCCGCACCCCGAGCTGTTCGGCGATAGCCCGCAGACCCGGATAGGTCAGGTCCGGAACACAGACGGCATCTCCCGGCTGGGTGAGGACCCGCATGACGGCATAGAGGGCCGTCTGAGCCCCGCCGGTCACCACCACTCGGTCGACCGGAACCGGTCCCAAGCGCGGGCCGAGCCAGTGCGCGGCTGCGGCACGGTCCGGCCTGCTCCCCACGCTCTCCTGGTAATGCAGGTGCATGAGCCCGTGCGGCGAGGAAAGCACGCCTGCAATCCCATCCTGGATGCGCTCCCGCAATTTCGCCGCCGGCGGTTGCGGGGGCATGTTCATGCTCAGGTCGATGACCGGGTATCCATCCGGCGCGGCGTCAGACTGCTCTGGCGCCGTGCCCCGGACATAGCTGCCCCGCCCCGCATTGGCCTCGATCAACCCCAACCGGCGCGCCTCGTTGAAGGCGCGCGTAACGGTGGTGAGGTCGACCCCGAGCTCCTTCGCGAGCTGGCGCTGCGGCGGCAGGCGGTACCCCGGCTTGAGACGGCCGGACTGCACGTCGGCCAGCAGGGCCTGGGCGATGGCCAAGTACTTGGGCCCGCTCCCGCTCTCGATCATCGGCATCCAGGACAGCACGAATTCTTGACCTTGTTGTCTTTCAAATGTATGGCTCTTGCGCAGCATACATACCGTGCCGACAAGATCGAAGAGAGCATCGCTTGTCTCACGAAATTTGCGCTGAGACCGAAAGATAGTTGCTGCAATTTGTATGGATAGTCAATCCGTACATTTAATTTCTCCGCCCGAGGCTGCGCACCAGAAGGACCGACTGGACCATGACTCCCACCGCGAAGGAAGCCATTCTCAAACACGGCCTGATGTGCCGCTGCCCCCGATGCGGCAAGGGCCGTCTGTTCGAAGGCTTCCTGTCTCTCGCCCCTCGTTGCGAGGTCTGCGGCCTTGACTACTCCTTCGCCGATCCGGCCGATGGCCCGGCCTTCTTCGTCATGATCATCATGGGCATTCCGGCAGCGGGCTTCGGTGTATGGGTTGAGGTAACCTGGGAGCCCTCCTTCTGGGTTCACCTGCTGACGTCGCTACCGTTCCTGCTGCTGATCTGCATCCCTCCGATCCGACCCACCAAAGGCATGCTGATCGCCAGCCAGTATTTCCACAAGGCGGAGGAGGGCCGCTTCGTGGTTCCAGATCAGGCAGCCAAGAATGGGCCGCCTCCCCTGGAAGGCGGCGCCTCCAAGGATTGATCCGCCAGTCTCTTGCACGAAACCGATCGATTGCCCGCAGGTGGCTGCCTGCGAGGGCGCCGCCTCGAATTCGGCCTATTCACCTGATGCGGCGGCCGGACAGGTGGAGCGCGGAAGCGTGAAAGGAGCGCCTCCCCTTCACCGAGGCCATCGGTGATCATCAGTCTCTCCGGTCCCGCGCATTCGATGTTCGCGAATCTGGCCGGGAAGCGAGACGCCGGCGGTCCCCTCGTTCATGTCGCACTTGACTTATGGCAAGTTTGGTCCGACATTTCAGTAAATTCTGAAATTTCGGAATCATCATGAACCTCCCGCCGCTCGTCCAAACCTTCGTGCTGCATTTCGGCGAAATGGGCTCCCGCTGGGGCATCAACCGCACCGTCGGCCAGATCTATGCCCTGCTGTATCTCTCCAAGGAGCCGCTGAACGCCGAGGACATCGTCGAGCGGCTCGGCGTCTCCCGGTCCAACGTGAGCATGGGCCTCAAGGAACTCCAGGCCTGGAACCTGGTCCGGCTCCAGCACAGGCCCGGCGACCGGCGCGATTACTTCGCCACCCCGGACGACATCTGGCAGATCGTCCGCACGCTGGTGGAGGAGCGCAAGAAACGGGAGATCGACCCGACCATGACGCTCCTGCGCGAGGTGCTCATGCAGGAGCCCGCCAGCGCCGAGGAGCGTCATGCCCAGGAGCGCATGCGGGAGATGCACGATCTTTTCGAGCTTCTGACAGGCTGGTACGCCGACGTGCAGCGGCTCGACACCGAGCGCCTCGTCCAGCTTCTGACGCTGGGCTCGAAGGTGCAGAAGATCCTCGAGATGAAGGACCGTCTCTTCGTCGTCCCGGGATCGAAGAAGAGCCGCCGCGACGACGCCAAGGACAAGTGACATGTTTGACCAGTTCGACGCCCTGCTCCTGGCGCGGTTCCAGTTCGCGTTCACGGTCTCCTTCCACTTCATCTTCCCGGCGTTCTCGATCGGGCTGGCGAGCTACCTCGCCGTGCTCGAGGGGCTGTGGCTGTGGACCGGGCGCGAGGTCTATCTCAACCTGTTCAAGTACTGGCTCAAGATCTTCGCCCTCGCCTTTGCCATGGGCGTGGTGTCGGGCATCGTCATGTCCTACCAGTTCGGCACCAACTGGTCGGTGTTCTCCGACAAGGCCGGACCGATCATCGGCCCGCTGATGGCCTACGAGGTCATGACCGCGTTCTTCCTGGAGGCGGGCTTCCTGGGCATCATGCTGTTCGGCATGGGCCGGGTCGGCCGCAAGCTGCATTTCGCCGCGACCCTGGCGGTCGCCGTCGGCACCTTCATCTCGGCCTTCTGGATCCTGTCCGCCAATTCGTGGATGCAGACCCCGGTCGGCTACTCGATCAACGAGGCGGGACAATTCGTGCCGGAGGACTGGTGGGCCATCATCTTCAACCCGTCCTTCCCCTATCGCCTGGTGCACACCGTGATGGCGGCATACCTCACCACGGCCCTCGTGGTGGGCGGCGTCGGCGCCTGGCATCTCCTGCGCGAGCGCACCAACAAGGGCGCCCGCGTGATGTTCTCGATGGCCATGGGCATGATCACTGTCGTCGCCCCGCTCCAGATCCTGGCCGGCGACATGCACGGCCTCAACACCCTCGAACATCAGCCCGCCAAGGTCATGGCCATGGAGGGGCATTTCGAGAGCCACCCGGATGGCGCGCCCCTGATCCTGTTCGGCCTTCCCGACCAGGAGGCCGGCACGGTCCGCAGCGCCATCGCAATCCCGAAGGCGTCCTCGCTCATCCTGAAGCACGACCTCGATGCGCCCATGGATGGGCTCGACACCATCGACCGTGCCAACTGGCCCTACGTGCCGTTGGTGTTCTGGTCCTTCCGCATCATGGTGGGGCTCGGCTTCCTCATGCTGGGTCTCGGAGCGCTCAGCCTGTGGGCGCGCTTCCGCGGCCGGCTCCACGACTGGCGCCCGCTGCACTGGCTGGCGCTGGCCATGGGCCCCTCCGGCTTCGTGGCCGTGATCGCCGGCTGGGTCACCACCGAGGTCGGGCGGCAGCCGTTCACCGTCTACGGCCTGCTCAAGACTGCCGCCTCCGCCTCGCCGCTCGAGGCTCCTGCCGTGGCCGCGTCGCTGCTGACCTTCATCGTCGTGTACTTCATCGTGTTCGGGGCGGGCACCGGATACATCCTCAAGCTCATGGGCAAGGCTCCGCATTCCGGCGAGACCGGGCCCGAGGCCGGCCCCGACCATCCCATCCGCACCGCCGGCATCACCCCGGCTCCGGCGGTCAGTCCAGCCCGCACCCTAGGCACGGAGGCTTGAGCATGGCCCCTCTTCTCGATCTGCCGACCCTCTGGGCCTTCGTGATCGCGTTCGCGGTCTTCGCCTACGTGGTGATGGACGGCTTCGATCTCGGCATCGGCATCCTGTTCCCGTTCTTTGCGCCGGGACCGGAGCGCGACAGCGCCATGAACTCGGTCGCGCCGGTCTGGGACGGCAACGAGACCTGGCTGGTGCTCGGCGGCGGCGGCCTGATGGCGGCCTTTCCCCTCGCCTACGCGATCATCCTGCCGGCGCTGTACGCCCCGATCATCGCCATGGTGCTGGCGCTGATCTTCCGTGGCGTCGCGTTCGAGTTCCGCTGGCGCGATCCGGGGCACCGCCGTTATTGGGACATCGCCTTCACGACGGGCTCGGCCGTCGCCACGCTGGCGCAGGGCATCACCCTCGGCGCCCTGCTCCAGGGCATCGCGGTCGAGGGCCGCTCCTATGCCGGCGGCTGGTGGGACTGGTTGACGCCGTTCAGCCTGCTGGTCGGGGTCAGTCTCGTGATCGGCTATGCGCTGCTCGGGGCGACCTGGCTGGTGATGAAGACAGAGGGCACGGTTCAGGACCACAGCTTCCGCCTCGCCGGTAAGCTCGCCATCGCGCTGATCGCCTGCATCGGCCTGGTCAGCGCGGCGACGCCGTTCCTGAGCGGGGCGTATTACGAGCGCTGGTTCGCCTGGCCGCAGGTGCTGTTCACGGCCCAGGTGCCGCTGCTGGTCGGCCTCTGCTCCGGGATGCTGCTGGTCAGTCTGGTGCGGCGCTGGGAGTACTGGCCGTTCCTGCTGACGCTCGGGCTGTTCGCGCTCTGCCTTCTGGGTCTTGGCGTCAGCATGTTCCCGTACGTGGTGCCGAACGCCGTCACCATCCACGAGGCCGCGGCCCCGCACGTGAGCCTCCGGTTCATGCTGGTCGGCGCGAGCGTGCTGATCCCGATCATCCTGGCCTATACCGGGTACTCGTACTGGGTATTCCGCGGCAAGACCGGTCACGAGGGCTATCACTGATGAGCGACGAACTCGAACAGCGCGCCTCGCTCAGACGATGGCTGTGGTTCGTCGGCCTCTGGGCCGCCGGCGTCGGCACGACCGGAGCCGTCAGCCTCGTCATCAGGTTCTGGCTGACATGACGGGCCAACCAGGGCCGCGGATCCCGCAAGGGGGTGCGGTCGGCGCGTCCCCTGCGGCCATAACGCGGCACGAAGAGATTTCGATTGAGCGCCCCTGGAGCGCGTCCGAGGATTTTGAGCGATTGCCCGGCGCGAGATGAATCCCTCATCGGGATCAGCACCCCGCCGAACCTCACGCAGACGCCTGAGGCTCGGCAGCTTCGTCCAAGGCTGTCCAGCTGTGGGTGATCCTGGCCGTCGCGCCCAGCATTATCGAAGCCGAGCAGTACTTTTCCTTGGAGAGCTCGATGGCCCGCTCGACCTTTGCGGGCGCGAGATTGCGGCCCTTGACCCGGTAATCGATGTGGATCGTCGTAAAGACCTTGGGATCCGTCCCGGCCCGTTCGCCCGTCACCTCAACCTCGCAATCGGTCACATCCTCCCGACCTTTGCGGAGGATCTGCACCACGTCGAAGGCCGTGCATCCGCCAAGGCCGATCAGGAGCATTTCCATGGGTCGGATACCCAGGTTGCGGCCTCCGTACTCGGGCGCCCCATCCATGACGACCGCATGTCCGCTGCCGGACTCACCCACAAACATCATTCCGTCGACCAGCTTGACCCGCGCTCTCATGGTTTTCGTCTCCGATTAGAAAGGCCTTTTGATCATCTTTTGTCCTGATTCCCCATAGGAATCGGGCTATGAAGCGCAAAGAAACGAGGAAATCCCGGAATGAAGCCTTCGTCCGACATCGCGCGACTCTTGGAGATCATGGCGGCCCTGCGGACGCCTGAGACGGGCTGCCCCTGGGACTTGGAGCAGGATTTCGCATCCATCGCTCCTTACACCCTCGAGGAAGCCTACGAGGTCGTGGATGCCATCGAACGGGGCGATCTTGCCGATCTCAGGGACGAGTTGGGCGATCTGCTGCTCCAGGTCGTCTTCCATGCCCGCATGGCTGAAGAGCAGGGTGCCTTTGCCTTTCCCGATGTGGTCGAGGCCATCACCCGCAAGCTTATCCGCCGCCATCCGCACGTGTTCGGCGAGACCGGGACCCTGGCGCCGGAACAGGTCAGAGCTCTCTGGGACGAGATCAAGCGGGAGGAAAAGGCGGAGCGGCGATTAGCGCGGGAGGCGATGGGCCTGCCTTCCGAAACCCGCGAGGCCGGCTTTCTTGGAGGCGTTCCGACGGCCCTGCCCGCTCTGACCCGCGCTCAGAAGCTCACGGCGAAAGCGGCCAAGGTGGGCTTCGACTGGCCTGACCCGGATCAGGTCATCGAAAAGATCCATGAGGAGCTGGAGGAAGTTAAAGAGGCGTCTTCAACCGGGAACAGAGATCGTATCGAGGACGAGATCGGCGATCTCCTGTTCTCGGTGACCAATCTCGCGCGCCATTTCGGCATCGACCCGGAAACGGCTCTCCGGCGGACCAATGCCAAGTTCGAGCGCCGCTTCGGAGCTATCGAACAAGCATTGGAAAAGCAGGGGCGCCAGTTGAACGATGCCTCCTTGGAAGAGATGGAAGAACTCTGGGTCGAGGCCAAGCTGGCAGAGAGAGACGTCTAGATCACTTTCGCATTCGGGAACCGGTTCAGGAACCGGGGTTCCTTTCCTGACACCAGGCGGACCTGGAGGAGGGTGCGCCCGTCCTCCAGCGATTTCCTCTCCAGGATCTCCGTGTTCTCATGGAGCCATGCGAGCCCCTGCCCGTCCTCGGGAGCGACGTCGACTTCGTAGGTTCTCCGCCCCATCGCCAAATGCTCCTCGATCGTCTCGAGAAGCTCGGGCAGGCCTTCTCCGGTCAGGGCCGATATGAGAATCGGTCGACGCTCCGCATCCGTACGATGAGATGCGGTCGCGAGACGCTCGCGGTCCTCCGCCGAGAGCAAATCGGCCTTGTTCCAGACCTCGATGATCCTCCTGCTGTCGTCCGGATCGATGCCGAGCTCCCGCAGGACCGTGGCTACGTCACCGGCCTGAGCTTCCGTTTCCCCATGCGAAACGTCCCTTACATGCAGAAGGATATCGGCCTCGACCACATCCTCGAGGGTCGCGCGGAAGGCCGCGACGAGCATCGTCGGAAGATCGGAAATGAAACCGACGGTATCGGACAGGATCGCCTTCTCGCCGTGAGGGAGATCGATGGCGCGGGTTGTCGGATCGAGGGTGGCGAACAGCATGTTCTCAGCCAGCACCTCCGCCCTCGTCATGCGGTTGAAAAGGGTCGATTTGCCGGCATTGGTGTAGCCCACGAGGGCCACGATGGGGTAAGGCACCCTCCTCCGGCTCGTCCGGTGCAGGGAGCGGGTCTTGACCACGCTCTCGAGATCCCGCTCGATCCGGTTCATCCGCTCCTGGATCAGCCGGCGGTCCGCTTCGATCTGCGTTTCACCAGGACCGCCGAGAAAGCCGAAGCCACCACGCTGACGTTCCAGGTGGGTCCACGAGCGGACCAACCGCCCCTTCTGGTAGGACAGATGCGCAAGCTCGACCTGAAGGGTGCCTTCCTTTGTGCGGGCGCGACGGCCGAAGATTTCAAGGATCAGCCCGGTTCTGTCGATGACCTTGGCGCCCCAGGCTTTTTCGAGATTGCGCTGCTGCACCGGGCTGAGGGCGCAGTCCATCACCACAAGGCTGATGGCCTCGGCCCGGATCAGAGCCGCCAGCTCGTTCACCTTGCCGCTGCCGATATAGGTGGCGGGCCGAGGGGAGGCGAGCGGTGCGATCAGGGACTGAACGACGGACAGATCGATGGCGAGCGCAAGGCCCGCGGCCTCGCCCAGCCGGGCTTCGGAGGGACGAGGGTTCGAGATCTCGGCCTCGGCGTCGCCGGGGCCCGGCTGACGCCTACGCGTCAGGTACGGACCGACCACAAGCGTTCGGGTACCGGCCGCGACTTCCTTCTCAGGCTCGGCCAGCCCTGCGAGACGATGTTCTCCCGGAGTGCGCGGTTCAGTCACCTCAAGCCTTTTCACCAGCCTCGTCGATCTGGTCGAACAACTGGACGGGCTGCCCGGGCATGATGGTGGAAATGGCGTGTTTGTAAACCAGCTGAGAGTGACCGTCCCTGCGCAGTAGAACGCAGAAATTGTCGAACCATGTGACGACACCTTGCAGCTTCACGCCGTTCACAAGGAATATCGTCAGGGGAATTTTTTGTTTCCGGACGTAGTTAAGAAACGTGTCCTGTAGATTCTGCGCGCGATCGCCCGCCATTGAGTTGCCTCGTCAGCCCATCACCGCCGGTCTTGGCTATTGGGCCGCCTGTATATGGTTGTCCGCTTTCGTGCGGTCGTTGACCGGCACGCCTATTACAGGGCGAAGTTGACCATTCGGCAAGGGGGACAGTGTCGATCTACCCCCTCAGGCACAAATTTTCCCGTGGATGAGAGTCGGCGAGGGAGCGGATCGCCCCCCGGCCGCCCCTGCCCTGGAGAGAAGGCCATCTCCTAGCTGCCGATTCCGAGGGATTTCAGCTTCCGGTGAAGGGCGGAGCGCTCCATCCCGATGAATTCGGCCGTGCGGGATATGTTGCCGCTGAAACGGGCAATCTGCGCCAGAAGGTATTCTCGCTCGAAGATCTCCCGTGCCTCCCTCAGTGGAAGGCTCATGAGTTTCTCCCCCCCTGCCCCGCCGGGCGTGGTTGGAACGAGGGTGCCGATCTCGGAGGGCAGCATGTCCGCCGTCACCTCGGCGTCCGGGTCGCCCGAGCTCAGGATCATCAAGCGTTCGACGTTGTTGCGCAGCTGGCGAACATTGCCCGGCCAGTCGTGAGATTGGAGGACCGCCATGGCGTCCTCCGCAATCCGACGCTTGGGCAATCCGGTCGTAGAGGAGATCTGATCCATGAAGAACTCGATCAGTTCCGGCACGTCCTCGCGCCGCTCGGCCAGTGACGGGACGCGGATCGGGATCACGCCAAGGCGGTGGAACAGGTCCTCCCGGAAATTCCCGGCGGCAATCTCCGCAGGCAGGTCGCGGCTGGACGAGGAAATGATGCGAACGTCCACGTGCACGCGCGTCGTGCCGCCGACCCGCTGGAAGTTCTGATCCACCAGGACGCGCAGGATCCGGTTCTGCGTTTCCCGCGGCATATCGGCGATCTCATCGATGTAGAGCGTGCCGCCATGGGCCTCTTCAAGGGCGCCGACACGACGGCCTCCCCCCTCTCCACCGCCCTCGGTTCCGAAAAGTTCGGCCTCCATGGTTTCGGGGGTGATCGTCGCGGCGGTCAGCACCACGAACGGACCGTTGGCCCGTGTGGACATGCTGTGAATGGTGCGGGCCGTCAGTTCCTTGCCGGAACCGGGCGCGCCCGTAATCAGGATGCGTGCATTCGTGGGAGCAGCCCTCTCGACCGCTTGCCGCAACTGGTTGATGACGATGGATTTGCCCGCGATGCGGTTCGCCTGGATGGAGCGCGAACGCAGATCCCGCACCTCTCGTTTGAGGCGAGACGCTTCCAGGGCCCGCTCGGCGACGAGGACCAGCCGATCCGCCTTGAAGGGCTTCTCGATGAAGTCGTAGGCTCCCGCCTTGATGGCTGAAACAGCAGTTTCGATGTTGCCGTGCCCCGAGATCATGACGACAGGCAGGTCTGGATGCTGTGCCTTGACGATCTCCAGTACCTGGAGTCCGTCAAGGCGGCTGCCTTGCAGCCAGATATCCAGGAACACGAGGTGCGGTCGCCGCGCCTCAATGGCCGCCAGAGCTTCGTCCGACGTTCCGGCCGTGCGGGTACGATGGCCTTCATCCTCGAGAATGCCGGCCACTAGCTCGCGAATGTCGATTTCGTCGTCAACGACGAGGATGTCAGCGCTCATAGGCTTGCTCTGCGATTTTCGTTGCGCTCCGAGGCGGCACGCGTCTCTTCAGCTGCAACTTGCTTGGTCTTCGGGATCCACATGCGAACTTGTCCGCCCCGTCCTGCGGGATTGTCGACCAGGTCCATGCCCCCCCCGTGGTCTTCCAGGATTTTTGCAACGATCGGGAGCCCTAATCCGGTGCCGCCCTCACGAGTTGTCATGTAGGGCTCCAGCAATCGCTGGCGGCCCTCCACCGGAAACCCTTTGCCGTTGTCGGTCACGGCCAGGATCAAGAAATCCGGATGCGTGTCGTCCAATGTCACTGCGATCTGCGGCTGACCGCGTTCGCCTTCGGGCAAGGCGGCAATCGCTTCAGTGGCGTTCTTGACGATGTTGGTCACCGCCTGCGAGATCAGTCGCCTGTCGAAGGGGGCAACCACTTGGCCCTCAGGAAACTGGTCGACGAACTCGATTTCAGGGTGTGCGATCCGCATCATGAAGACGACCTGACGGATCGTTTCTGCCAAGTCTTCCTGTCCGATGGCGGGTTTCGGCATACGGGCGAAGGACGAGAACTCGTCTACCATTCGCTTGATGTCGTCGACCTGCCGCACGATCGTATCGGTGCATTGGTCGAACACCTCCCGATCGGTGGTGATGACCTTGCCGTACTTTCTCCTGATTCGCTCGGCGGAGAGCTGGATAGGCGTCAGCGGATTCTTGATCTCGTGCGCGATCCGTCGGGCGACGTCGGCCCAAGCGGAGGTGCGCTGCGCCAGAACGAGATCGGTGATGTCGTCAAGGGTGATGACAAGCTCCCGCCTGTCATCCCGGGTCTGCTCGCTCGTGACGCGTACGTTGATGGTCCTCTCGCGCCCTTTTCGAGAAATCTGGATCTGATCCTGCATGAGACGCTGGCGGCCCTGGATCATCTCCAGAACGAGTTGAGTGACCTCCGGCAGGACCTCCGTGACCGGGCGGCCGACCAGCTGCTCCCGTTGCGTCTGCAGCAATGCCTCGGTGGAGGGATTGACGATCGTGATCGTGCCTCGCGGATTGATGCCGATGACACCTGCTGAAACGCCTGCCAGGACCGCTTCCGTGAAGCGTCGCCTGCTGTCGATGAGTTCGCTCGCGGCTGTGAGCCCGTCGTGCTGCCGGCGCAGTTCGGAGGTCATCTTGTTGAAGGTTTCGCCCAAGTGACCGAGGTCGCCCTCACTGCGCTTCACAGGGACCTGCACATAAAAATTTCCGGTCGCCACCTGGTCCGTCGCATGGATCAGGCGCCGGATCGGCGCTACGAGGCGGTTGGCGAAGTTCAGTCCGAACCAGATCGCAGAGAGAAGCACTGTCAGCGCGATGAGGGTGAACATGGACGCGAAGGCGAACTGAATGCCCGCCTTCTTTTGATCGAAGGCTTCGTAATAGGCAACGCCGGCCTCGGCAATCGGCGGGAATGCGATAGCCCCGGGATCAACCTCGCGGGCAATGTAGAGAATACGCCCGTTGTGCGCCTCGAGCTTCAGGACGGAGACCACGATATTGCCTGTCCGCGGAAACAGACACCAGGGCTCCTGCCCGTTGGCATCCTGCAAATCGGCAGCTTTCGGCTCGGGAATACCTTCGAGCTTTTTCGACTCGATCTTCTCGACGACGGTGCCGTCCGGTTCCAGAATCATTGCCAGGGGGAAGCCCAAAGCTACCGAGCGGTAGTTCATGTATTCCCGGAAGAGCCTCCGATCCGCGTCATACATGACTTTCGCGCGGTTCAGATCCACAGCCATCAAATTCGTTTCCCGCGCGAGCATCCGGCACTGCATCTCCCGATAGGCTCGCGCAATCTCGACCGTATTGTACATGAGTTCCCGGATCTGGCCCGTGAACCAAGGATCAAGGCCGCGCTCCAGGGTTACGGTCGCTACTCCGGCCACGAGAATCGCAGGGAGGACGGCCACGAGGCTGAACAGGCCCACGATCCTCACATGAAGGCCGGCGGCGGCCGCCCCTGCCCGATGCTCGCGCACGAGCCTTCTCGCCTGCCAGGCAACGATACCGAGGAGCAGCGTGATCAGGAGTCCGTTGATGACGAACATCCCGATGACCACGTTGTTCGTCGGCAGGATCGGGGTCGCGCCGGAAAGCACCAGGAACGTGGTCAGGGCTGATCCGAGGGCCGCCAGCACGGCGCCATAGCCCAGCCAGCCAAGGCTGCCCTGAGCCGGTTCCGCCGCTTGGCGATGTTCGTGAATGCTCTGCTCGGTCAAGACGTGAGGCCCCGCAAACCCGGGCGCCTCCCGTGCGGCACCCTTTGGAGGGTGATGCACCAACACAACACTGTGGTCAAATTATTACAGCTGCCCGGTCAAGGCCGATTGGTTCGAACCACCATCAGTTCCAGGTCTCGCACCTTCTTACGCAATGTATTCCGGTTGACCCCCAGGAGTTCGGCGGCGCGAATCTGGTTCCCTCTGGTCGCGGCCAGGGCGGCTCCGATCAGCGGCCCTTCGATCTCGCGCAGGATGCGATGGTAAAGGCCGGGAGGCGGCAGGCTGTCGCGGAATCCCGAGAAATACTCTGCCAGGTGGCGTTCGACCGCTTCCGAAAGCCCCTCCGGATTCTGCTGAGCCAGGCTACCGGGCTTGCCTCCCGGCTGCGGCGGCAGAAGGGGCTGGGGATCGAGTTCCGCATCGATAATGGCGCCGTTAATCGTATCCTGCGGATAGAGGGCCGCCAAACGACGAACGAGATTCTCCAGTTCCCGAACATTCCCGGGCCAGCGGTACCGCTTCAGGCGGTCCATGGCCTCGGCGTCGAGTTGCTTGCGCGGAAGCCCCTCCTTTTCCACGAGGGAAAAGAAGTGCCGCGCGAGATCAGGGATGTCCTCGACCCTCTCGCGCAAGGGCGGCAGGCGCAGCGGGACGACGTTGAGGCGAAAGTATAGGTCTTCCCTGAAGAGGCCCTGCTGGATGAGCACCCGCAGGTCCTTGTTCGTCGCGGCGACGATGCGGACATTGGTCTTGATGGGCACTCGTCCGCCGACCGTCGTGTATTCACCCTGCTGGAGCACCCTCAGGAGGCGCGTCTGTGCCTCCATGGGCATGTCGCCGATCTCATCGAGGAAAAGCGTGCCGCCTTCCGCCTGCTCGAAGCGTCCGGTATTGCGTGCCGTTGCCCCGGTGAACGCCCCCTTCTCGTGTCCGAAGAGCTCCGATTCGATGAGTTCGCGCGGGATGGCGGCCATGTTCACGGCAACGAAGGGGCCATGGCGGCGCTTGCCGTAATCGTGGAGGGCCTTCGCAACGAGTTCCTTGCCGGTGCCCGACTCGCCTGTGATCATCACGGTCAGGTCCGTCGGCATCAGGCGGGCAAGGGCCCGGTAGATCTCCTGCATGGCATGGGAGCGTCCGACGAGGGGTATGTCCTCGTTCTCGCCAGCATTGGCGGTGGGGGCGGCCGCCCGAGGGCGCGAGAGCGCACGCCCCACGACTGCAACCAGCTCCTTGAGATCGAAGGGCTTCGGCAGATACTCGTACGCACCCCGCTCGGAGGCCTTGATCGCAGTCATGAACGTGTTCTGCGCGCTCATGACGATGATGGGAAGTTCCGGCCGCAGCTTCTTGATGCGCGGAAGAAGGTCAAAGGCATTCTCGTCGGGCATCATCACATCGGTGATGATGATGTCGCCCTCACCTTGCGCAACCCAGCGCCAGAGAGTCGCGGCATTGCTGGTGGAGCGGACCTCATACCCTGCTCTGGACAGCGCCTGGTTCAGGACAGTCCGAATGGCCGCATCGTCATCCGCGAGAAGAATGTGTCCACTTGGCATGTCTTGACCTCACATATCGGCATCGCTGCCCGAAGCGGCACGGTGCATGGGTAGGAGAATTCGAAAAGTCGTCCGTCTCGGCGCCGGATCGCATTCGATGATGCCGCCGTGATCGCCAACGATCTTGGCCACCAGGGCAAGCCCCAGGCCGCTGCCCTGAACCTTCGTGGTGACGAAGGGATCGAAAAGATCGCTCATCAATTCCGGCGGAATTCCAGGGCCGTTGTCGCTGACGCTCAGCTCGATAGGCAGGCTCACGCGCTCCTGCGAGCCCGGTACCTGCAGCCTGACGCCGGTCCGGAACGCTGTAGACAGGATGATTTCCCCGTCCGTCGCATCGATCCCAACCGCCTCGGCCGCGTTCTTTACAAGGTTCAAGATCACCTGGATCAGCTGATCCCTGTTGCCCAGTACCGGCGGTAAGGAAGGATCGTAGTTCTCCACGAACCGGACGTGACGCGCAAAACCGGATTGAGCGAGGCGCTTCACATGATCGAGGACCCCATGAATGTTCACGGGACCGCGCTCGACGGGCCGCTCGTCGCCGAAGAGTTCCATCCGCTCCACGAGCTTCACGATCCTGTCCGTCTCGTCGCAGATCAGCCGGGTAAGAAGCCTGTCACTCTCATCCGCCGATTGTTCGAGGAGCTGCGCGGCACCGCGAATGCCTGAGAGAGGATTTTTGATCTCGTGCGCCAGCAACGCACCGAGTGCCGTGATCGATCTGGCCGCTCCCCGGTGCGTGAGCTGCCGGTTCATCTTGTCGGCGATGGTGCGCTCCTGCAGCATCACCACGACGTTGTCGCTGGCGTCCCCCAGAGGGGTTGCGAAAACATCCACGATCCGTTCCGTCCCGAGACGGGGACTGCCGATGTCGACACGGTGCTCGCTGACGCTTGCCCCCCTTTTCCGGACATCCTCCACGAGGGACAAGGCCGGAGAGCCGAAAGGCAGAAAATCGGTAAGTTTCTGGCGTTGCATCATGCGCAGGCTGACATCGAAGAACGCCTCCGCCGCAGCATTGGCGTGAACGATGCTGTGTTTCTGGCCGATGGTCAGGACCGGCAAAGGCAGCGCGTTCACGATGAGATCGTTGATCGTCAGGGTCATGCCGCTTTCCGAACTTGGCGAACGTAGAGGGAGCGCAACAGCGACACCACGGTTGCCGGATCATCCGAGGTGACCAACCCGGCCCGAATGTCAGCAGGCACGTGAAAACCGTCTTCGGCCGCTGCATCGGCGTAGGCCGCGAGATGCTTGCGGGCATGCCGGATTCCGACCTTGGCGCCATAGAGCGAAAGGAGTCCGTCATAATGTTCCAGCGCCAGTTCCGTCCTTTCGTCCGGAGACGGCTCGGGGATCGCTTCCCCCCGGAGGGCCGCGCCGATCTGACCGACGATCCAAGGGCGGCCGATGGCGGAACGACCGATCATCACGGCCTTGGCCTTCGCCAGGGCCAGACACTTTCGCGCATCCTCGACTGAGCCGACATCGCCGTTGGCAACCACGGGGATGCCCACGGCTTCCGCAACGGGGGCAATGGCAGCCCAGTCGGCTTGGCCCTTGTAGAATTGCTGCCGGGTTCGGCCGTGGACCGTCACCGCTCTGACACCGAGAGCCTCGGCGCGCCGGGCAAGTTCCGGAGCATTCAGGGAGGCATGATCCCATCCGAGCCGCATCTTCACCGTTACGGGAACCGAAGCGGCCTGAACCGTTGCTTCGATCAGACGGCACGCATGGTCGAGATCCCGCATCAGAGCCGATCCCGAGTAGCCTCCGGTGACACGCTTGGCCGGGCAGCCCATGTTGATATCGATGATCCGGGCCCCTGCCGCCTCCGCGACCCTGGCCCCTTCGGCCATCCAGCGGGGTTCACATCCGGCCAGCTGCACGACGTGAGGTTCGATCCCGGACCCTTCGGCCCGGAGCTTCGCCTCCTCCGAACCCTGGACGAGTTCGTCGGACGCGACCATTTCGGACACGACGAGCCCGGCCCCCAGGCGCTTCGCGATACGCCGGAAGGCTGCGTCCGTGACGCCGGAAAGAGGCGCGAGGATCACAGGGACAGCAACCTCGACAGGCCCTACCCGCATATCTCCGCCTATTTTTTGATCAGGTTCCATTATGCCTATTTACTAGCCATCCCGGCAAAGAGCGCAAGTCCCAACAGAGAGATTTGCCTTATTTTCAAGTCACGCTTAGGAGAGCGCGTGCCGTGGAGAACCCACATGATGTCAGTCGTCGCCCTCATTGTTGCTGCAGGACGTGGATCGCGAGCCGGCGATGGAACTCCCAAGCAGTACCGCACCCTGGCCGGGAAGCCCGTACTGACCCTGACTCTGGAAGCATTCCTTCGCCATCCGAGAGTTGGAAAGACGCTTGCGGTGATCCACCCCGATGACCGGGACCTCTATCGGCAAAGCATCGCCGCGCTTCCGGCCGGCCTGACCGAATCCCTGCTTCCGGTGACCTATGGTGGGGAAACACGGCAGGATTCAGTTCGCAACGGGCTGGAGGCGCTTTCGAGCCTCAGCCCATCTTTCGTCCTCATTCACGATGCCGCTCGTCCGTTTGCAAGCGGGGCTCTCATCGAGCGCGCCGCGAAGGCGGCCGAAGAATGGGAGGCAGCCGTGCCGGGAGTTGCCGTCACCGACACGATCAAGGTGGTCAGCCCCAGAGACGAAGTCGTTTCGACGCCGGATCGCGCCTGGCTTCGAGCAGTGCAGACGCCGCAGGCATTCAGTTTCGCGTCTCTGCTCGCAGCGCACCGGAAGGCGGCGGCCGCCGATCTCGGGAACTTCACGGACGACGGGGCTCTGGCGGAGTGGGCCGGGCTTACGGTTCATGTGTTCCAAGGGGATCCCCTCAACACGAAACTCACCCACGCGTCCGACTTCCCCGAGGCCGAGAGGCGATTGAGAGGCTTACCGATGAATTACGTGACCCGGCTCGGAACCGGATTCGACGTGCATGCCTTCGGCGAAGGCGATCACGTCTGGCTCGGTGGAATCAAGGTTCCGCACGACCGGGGCGCGGTCGCCCATTCCGATGGCGACGTCATTCTTCATGCCCTGACAGACGCCCTGCTCGGCGCCCTGGCGGATGGGGATATCGGCACCCATTTCCCGCCGAGCGATCCGCAATGGCGGGGCGCATCCTCCGACCGGTTCCTGGCGCACGCCGTCGCCCTGGTGAGGGGGCGCGGCGGCCTGGTCGACCATCTCGATGCGACCCTTCTCTGCGAGAAGCCGCGCCTGGGCCCCTATCGCGAGGCGATGCGCCAACGGATCGCGGAAATCGCGGGCCTGCGGCTCGATCAGGTGTCCCTGAAGGCCACGACGACGGAGAAGCTCGGCTTCACCGGGCGCAGCGAAGGCATCGCCGCTCAGGCGGCGGCGACGATCCGCCTGCCGGAGATGCCCCATGAATCCTGACCTGAAACTGCGCGCGGCAGCGCTTCTCAAGGCGTACCAGGAGAAAGGCCTGAAGGTGGCGACGGCGGAATCCTGCACGGGCGGGCTCGTGGCGGCGCTCCTGACGGAGATCGCCGGCTCATCGTCGGTCGTGGAGCGCGGCTTCGTGACCTATTCGAACGAGGCGAAGACGGAAGCGATCGGCGTTCCGGCGGACCTCATCGCGGCCCACGGCGCGGTCAGCGAGCCCGTGGCTCGCGCCATGGCCGAAGGGGCGCTGGCCCGTTCGCACGCCCACGTGGCGGTCGGCATCACGGGCATTGCGGGCCCGGGCGGCGGAACGGCCACGAAGCCGGTGGGCCTCGTCCATTTCGGTCTCGCCCGCGAGGGCTTCACCACGTTGCACCTGGAGCGCCGCTATGGGGACATCGGAAGGGAGGCCGTGCGCCGGTGCGCGGTCGAGGATGCGCTCGGTCTTCTCGAGCGGGCTCTCGCGCTCTGACTCGCATCAGGCTGCGAAGACCGCATCCGCCCGCTGCTCGAAGGCCTCGGTGAACTTCCGGAAGGCCTTGTCGAAGACGCTGCCCATGAGGATGCTGAGCGCAAAGCTCTTGAACTCGTAATTGATGTAGAACTCAACCTCGCAGCCTCCCGGCACGGCGCGGAAGTTCCAGCGGTTCTCGAGATACTTGAAAGGCCCGTCCACGTATTCGACTCCGATGCGCAAGCGCGGCTCGTCGAGGGTGACGCGGGTGGTGAAGCTCTCGTTGATCGCCTTGTAGCCCACGCTCATGGTGGCCACGAGGGTCTCCACGCCCTCCCCGCTCTGCACCCGGCGGATGACGCGCAGCTCCTCGCAGAGCGGCAGGAACTCGGGATAACGCTCCACGTCAGCCACCAGGGCGAACATCTGGTCCGGCGTGTGCTTGACGGTTCGCGTCATGCGAAAGGTCGGCATGGTTCAGGCGGCCTCCTTGGCGAGGGTGAAATGGGATTCCAGCCCCGGGATTTCGGACCGCGAGCGCAGCACGAAGACCCGCTGACCGGGCTGCAGGCGTTCCAGCATCCGGGCGGTCTTGGGGCGCATCTTGACCGGGTACGACCAGATCCAACGCATGAAGGACAGGTCGAACTTTTCGGCGCAGCCGGGCCCGAGATCGGATCGGACCCGGCCGTAATTCCGGACCACGCGCCACAGCACGGACAAGGCGCAGCGCCAGCGCGGCAGGTCCAGCCAGACGATGGCGGTGGCGCGAGGCACGCGGATGTCGAAGGTCGAGGCGTAGTTGCCGTCCATGACCCAGGCGGGACGGGCGGCGAGCGCGCTGACCCGCTCACGCCATTCGTGGCGTGGCGGCGTCGCCCAACCGGGACCGAAATATTCCCGGTCGAGATGGATCAGCGGCAGATCAAGCCGCTCACTGAGGCGCCGGGCCAGGGTGCTCTTGCCCGCACCCGGGCTGCCGATGACGAGAATGCGATGCATGCCCCCATCCGAAACTCTAGCCGAGCTTGGCGAGACGGGCCGCCTTGAGCCTGGCGAAGTCCTCGCCCGCGTGATGCGACGAACGCGTCAGCGGTGTCGAGGAGACGAGGAGGAAACCCTTGGCATAGGCAGTGGTTTCATAGGCCTTGAATTCGTCCGGCGTGACGAAGCGGATCACCGGGTGGTGCTTCTTCGTGGGCTGGAGGTACTGGCCGATCGTCATGAAATCCACATCCGCCGAGCGCAGGTCGTCCATGAGCTGCAAAACCTCGTTCCGCTCCTCGCCCAGGCCCACCATGATGCCGGACTTGGTGAAGATGGTCGGGTCGAGCTCCTTGACCTGCTGCAGCAGGCGGATGGAGTGGAAATAGCGCGCGCCGGGTCGGACCTTCAGGTACTTCGACGGCACCGTCTCCAGATTGTGGTTGAACACGTCGGGCTTGGCTTTGACAACGACCTCGAGCGCCCCGGGCTTCCTCAGGAAGTCGGGTGTCAGGATCTCGATGGTGGTCTTAGGGGAGCGGGCGCGGATGGCGTGGATCACATCGGCAAAATGCTGCGCGCCGCCGTCGGCCAGGTCGTCGCGGTCGACCGAGGTGATGACCACGTGCTCCAGGCCCAGTTTTTCGACGGCCTTGGCCACGTTCTCGGGCTCGTGCGGATCGAGGGCTTCCGGCAGTCCGGTCTTCACGTTGCAGAAGGCGCAGGCCCGGGTACAGGTGTCGCCCATGATCATGAAGGTGGCGTGCTTCTTCTCCCAGCACTCGCCGATATTGGGGCAGCCGGCCTCCTCGCAGACCGTCACGAGCTTGTTCTCGCGCACGATGCGGTTCGTCTCCGCCCATTTGGGCGAGCCCGGAGCCTTCACGCGGATCCAGTCGGGCTTGCGCTGTTGAACGGGCTGGTCCGGCCGATGCGCCTTTTCCGGGTGACGGGGACGGTTGTCCTTGTTCAGAAGGTCGAGAACGACGGCCATGAAGCAATGAACCTTATGGGCGAAGGGAGACTGCCCTTCGGGGGTGTTGGCCTGATTTAAGGCTTTTGGGCCGTCTTCGCAAATGCCAAAGCCGCAGAGCCGGGTTGTGGCAAGGCCCGCTTGCGGGAGCGGTTAACCCACTTTCCTCCCTGCCTCTCCCTCATCGCCCCGGACGGTGTTCGGGTGTTCCTGGTGGTGAGACTCTCATGCTCTTTCCGTCGTCATGGCCGGACTTGGTCCGGTCAGCACGCCTTCGGAAGCAGCATCGGTCCAGAGACGGGGTCCTCGGTGCAGGGCCGGGATAGCAGTGGGAGCGCCGGATCTCGATCAATATGCGGAGCCTCGTGGCAGTAACAGAGCAACATCGAACCGACCTCAGAGGATGCGGAGAATGCGCTTACGTCACGCGATGCTCTCTGATGGCCCGCAGAGGTGAGCTTAGTCTCTGCCCTCGGGAAGCCCTCCCGCAAACTCCGCCATCAATTCCGGATAGATCTCCATGGGCGGGAATCGCTCGAAGCTGTGCAAAGCAGGCGTCTTGGCCCAGGGCAGCGCCTCACTGGTATAGGTCTCGATGAAGGGCGTAAAATCCCGCGCATCGTCGAACATCGTCGCGCGCGCATTGACGAAGGCGTCGAGGCCTTCGGGGCGGGTGAAGAGCCAGCTCATGCAATGGGGGCAGAAGAAGTGACGCGCCGGACCATGCATCCCACCGATGACGGGCTCACCCTGCACCACTTTGAAGCTGTCGCTCGCGTAGAGCGCGCTCAAGGAGAAGGCGCTCGCGGTCATGCGCTGGCAGCCCGTGCAATGGCAGGCCATGGTCATGACGGGTTTCGCGTTCACGCGAAAACGCACCTGTCCGCACCGGCACCCGCCGTCCCGCACGTCGCTCTCTTCTGCCATGGCCCCCTCTCCGATTCTTGCAAGACGGGAATCTGCGGCGGGCGCGAAGGGACGTCAATGCGGATGCAGGAGTCGTCCAGGATGATGAGGGAACGTGCGGAGACGACGGGATGAGCTCCCGTCAGGCCTCGTACTCGTCGTCGGTGACATGCTCCATCCAATCGACGGCCCTGCCGTCGAGCGTTTCCTGGATGGCGATATGGGTCATGGCTGTGGTCGGGGCAGCGCCGTGCCAGTGCTTCTCTCCGGGCTCGAACCAGACTACGTCGCCCGGGCGGATCTCCTCCACCGGGCCGCCCTCGCGCTGGACCCGGCCGCATCCGGCGGTGACGATCAGCACTTGGCCGAGCGGATGGGTGTGCCAGGCGGTCCGCGCGCCGGGCTCGAAGGTGACCGCGTTTCCCGCTGCCCGCGCCGGAGCGTTGGCCGGGAACAGCGGGTCGATGCGCACGGATCCGGTAAACCACTCGGACGGCCCCCGGCCGGAGGGCTGCGACCCGCTTCGCTTGATCTCCATGGTGTCTCTCCTTCGAGGCGTGGAAAGTGTGTCTTCCAGAATGGAGGACGAAGCAACGGCGAAACCTCAGGCGGTCAAGGCCCGGCGGAGATCACCCGAGAGACATCACATGCGGGCCCGCCCGCCGCGCCGGATGAACAGGAAGACTGCGACCGCCACGACCACGAAGGCGATGGCGATCACGGCAATCAGGATCGTGTCGCCCGTCGTCCCGGCAGCCTCCTGGGTCGGAACCACGGGCGCGGTGTCCTGGGCATGGGCGAGCGTTGCAAACATCAGAAAAGCGAGGCTCGAAAGAAGGCGCTGCATCTCGTGCTCCGTATCCGTTGGCGGATGGAAAAGAGATGCCGTAGCCCATTGTTCCCCGACAGTTCGGGAATGCCCCGTCTTCCGGGCCGGGCCCTCCCGTCAGATATGGATCACGCGCCCATAGGCGTCCAGGACGCTCTCATGCATGGTTTCGGACAGGGTCGGATGCGGGAAGACGGCGTGCATCAGCTCTTCCTCCGTTGTCTCCAGGTTCATGGCGATCACGAAGCCCTGGATGAGTTCGGTCACTTCCGCGCCGATCATGTGGGCGCCGAGAAGCTGGCCGGTCTTCTTGTCGAAGATCGTCTTCACGAGGCCGTCCGGCTCTCCGAGCGCGATGGCCTTGCCGTTGCCGACGAAGGGGAAGCGCCCGACGCGGATGTCGTAGCCCTGCTCCTTCGCCTTGGTCTCGGTGAGACCCACGGAGGCGATCTGCGGATTGCAGTAGGTGCAGCCGGGGATCTTGGCCTTGTCCATCGGATGCGTATGCTGTCCCTTGATGGTCTCGACGCAGATCACGCCCTCGTGCTCGGCCTTGTGAGCCAGCATGGGAGCGCCCGCCACGTCGCCGATGGCATAGATGCCGGGCACGTTGGTACGGCCCAAGCCGTCCGTGACGATGATTCCACGCTCGATCTTCACGCCCAGTTTCTCGAGACCGAGGTTCTCGATGTTGCCGACGACGCCAACCGCCGAGATCATCCGCTCGGCGGTGATCGTCTGCGAACCGCCCTTGCCGTCGTCGATGGTGGCGGTCACCGAGTTCGCGCCCTTCTCCACCTTCGTGACCTTCGCGCCCGTGAATATCTTCATGCCCTGCTTCTCGAAGCGCTTGCGGGCAAGGGTCGCGATCTCCGCATCCTCGACGGGAAGGATCTGCGGCAGCACCTCGACCACCGTCACCTCCGCGCCCAGGGTGCGGTAGAACGAGGCGAACTCCATGCCGATGGCGCCGGAGCCCATCACGAGCAGCGATTTCGGCATGGCCTGCGGGACCATGGCCTCGAAATAGGTCCAGATCAGCTTGCCGTCCGGTTCGATGCCGGGCAGCACGCGCGGGCGAGCGCCGGTGGCGATGATGATGTGCTTCGCCTGATACGTGCCGGGCTCGAGGATGCCTTTCGGCGCCGGAGCCTGCGGCTGCATGGCAGGCTTCTTCGTGGCGGTCACCACGACCTCGCCGGGCTTCGAGATGGAGGCTTCGCCCCAGATCACGTCGACCTTGTTCTTCTTCAGCAGCATGCCGACGCCGCCGTTGAGACGGCCGGACACGCCGCGCGAGCGTTGCACGATGGCAGCCGCGTCGAAGCCGATGCCCTGGGCGGACAGGCCGTAATCCTTGGCGTGCTCCATGTAATGGTAGATTTCCGCCGAGCGCAGCAGCGCCTTCGTCGGGATGCAGCCCCAGTTGAGGCAGATGCCGCCCAGATGCTCTCGCTCCACGACCGCGGTCTTGAACCCGAGCTGCGCCGCGCGGATCGCGGCGACATAGCCTCCGGGCCCGCCGCCGATGACGATGATGTCGTATTGGTTTGCCATGGAATTCCCCCGTCATGCCCGGGCTTGGCCCGGGCATCCGCGTCTTCGCGCGCCGGGCCGTTCAAAAGGCGTGGATGGCCGGCACGGGGCCGGCCATGAAGTCGCGTGTCTTACACCAGCATTCCCATCGGGTTCTCGATGAGCTGTTTGAAGGCCGCGAGGAGTTCGGCACCGAGCGCGCCGTCCACCACGCGATGATCGCAGGAGAGCGTCACGGTCATGGCCTGCACGACGGCGGGAGCGCCGTTCTTCACCACGACCCGCTGCTCGCCTGCGCCGACCGCGAGGATCGTGCCGTGCGGCGGGTTGATGACCGCCTGAAAGTCCTTGATGCCGTACATCCCGAGGTTCGACACGGCCGTCGAGCCGCCGGTGTATTCCTCCGGCTTCAGGCGGCGGTTGCGGGCGCGCGCCGCCATGTCCTTCACCTCGGCCGAGATGGCGGTGAGCGTCTTCTGCTCCGCCTTGCGCACGACAGGGGTGAACAGACCGCCTTCGATGGCGACGGCGACACCCACGTCCGAATGCTTCATGCGGAGGATCCGATCCTCCGCCCACACCGAGTTCGCGGCAGGCACGCGCTGGAGCGCCACCGCGAGAGCCTTGATGACGAAGTCGTTCACCGAGAGCTTGTAGGCGGGCTTGCCGTCCTTGTCCTTGCCGGCGGCCGCATTGATCTGCTCGCGCAGGGCCATGAGCGCGTCGAGCTCGCAATCCAGCGACAGGTAGAAGTGCGGAACGGTCTGCTTGGATTCCACCAGGCGCTTGGCGATGGTCTTGCGCATGCCGTCGAGCGGCACTTCCTCGTAGGTTCCGGCCTCGAACATGGCCTTGACCTGATCCGCCCCCATGCTCGGTGCGAGAGCCGGAGGCTGCGCGGGCCTCGCGGCGGGAGCCGCAGGGGCCGCCGGAGCCGCGGCCGGCTTGGCGCCGCCCTGAAGGGCCGCGCGCACATCCTTCTCGACGATGCGGCCGTGCGGGCCGGAGCCCTGGATCGACGCGAGATCGATGCCGGCCTCGCGGGCGATCCGCTTGGCGAGCGGCGAGGCGAACACGCGGGTGCCCCGCGCCTGCTGCCCTGCCCCGTCGGGCTTCGCTGCTTGAGCCGGACCGGCAGGCGCCTGATCGACACGGGCATAAGCCATGTGCGCCGCCTGATCGCCCGGGACCGCATTGGCCTGCGGCGCGGGCGCTGCCTCTGGGGCCGGCGCGGCCTCGGCCTTCGGGGCCGGAGCGCCACCACCTGCGGGAGCCGTGATGCTCTTCGGGTCCTCGCCTTCGCCGGCGATCAGCGCGATCACCTGGTTCACGGGCACGTCCGCCGTGCCCTCGGGCACGACGATCTTGGCGAGGACGCCTTCGTCCACCGCCTCCACTTCCATGGTGGCCTTGTCGGTCTCGATCTCGGCGATCACGTCGCCGGACTTCACCGTATCACCTTCCTTCTTCAGCCACTTGGCAAGGTTGCCCTTTTCCATGGTGGGAGAGAGAGCAGGCATCAGGATGTTGATGGGCATGGCGTGTTGGATCCTGATCTTCAATCAATTGACGGCTTGCGACGAGCCGGGGTCGCTTGGATTGTCCAGCTCGGCTTGAATGCCCGAAACGATCTCCGCCAAGGCCTCCTCCTCAGAGAGGTCGGTTTCCATGGCGTAGACGCGCGCGGCGTGGCGGGCGAGATCCACCAGGAGCACGCCCCAGGTGAACGGATCGTCGAAGGCGCGGCGCAGCGCGATGCTCACCGCCCCGTCGACCACCGAAGCCCTCAGGATTTCGACGCCGCCCTTCTCGAGCGCATCGGGCGGCACGTTGAGAGCTTCGAATTTCCGCTCTTTCATGATCTCACCTGTAGCAGACGGCCTTCACCGCCTGAACGACCTCGGCCACGGACGGCAGCGCCAGCTTCTCGAGGTTCGACGCATACGGCATCGGCACATCCTTGCCGGTCACGCGGGCCACGGGCGCGTCGAGATAGTCGAACGCGTTCTCCATGATGCGCATGGCGATCTCCGCGCCAACGCCGGATTGCGGCCAGCCCTCTTCGACCGTGACGCAGCGGCCCGTCTTCATGACGGAGGCGACGATGGTCTCCGTGTCCATGGGGCGGATGGTGCGCAGGTCGATGACCTCGGCGTCGATGCCTTCCTTCTCCAGCTCCTGCGCGGCCTTGAGCGCATAGGTCATGCCGATGGCGAAGGACACGATGGTGACGTCCTTGCCCTCCCGGTGGATGCGCGCCTTGCCGATCGGGATCGTGAAATCATCGAGCTTCGGCACCGGGAAGGATTGCCCGTAGAGAATCTCGTTTTCGAGGAAGATCACCGGGTTCGGATCGCGGATCGCGCTCTTGAGCAATCCCTTCGCGTCGGACGCCGTGTACGGCGCGACGACCTTCAGGCCCGGGATCTGGGAGTACCAGGCCGAGTAGTCCTGGCTGTGCTGCGCCGCCACGCGGGCCGCAGCGCCGTTCGGGCCGCGGAACACGATGGGACAGCCCAGCTGACCGCCGGACATGTAGAGGGTCTTGGCAGCCGAGTTGATGATCTGGTCGATCGCCTGCATGGCGAAGTTGAAGGTCATGAACTCGACGATGGGCTTGAGGCCCGTGAAGGCCGCGCCGACGCCGACGCCTGCGAAGCCGTGCTCGGTGATCGGCGTATCGATGACGCGCCTGGCGCCGAATTCCTGCAGCAGCCCTTGGGTCACCTTGTAGGCGCCCTGGTACTCCGCCACCTCTTCGCCCATGACGAAGACGCTCTCGTCGTTGCGCATCTCTTCGGCCATGGCATCGCGAAGAGCCTCGCGGACGGTCATGTTGACCATCTCGGTGCCTTCCGGAATTTCGGCCATGGCGTTGTCGCTCGTACGGCTCGTGATCACCGAAGGAGCGGCGGGCATCGAAAGATCCGTCTGCTGCGGACGCTCGGCGGGAGCCGGACGATCCGTCATGCCTTCGGCCTGCATATCCGGGACGGGAGCCTGCTGCGGCGCGCTCGGTCCGGGTGCCGGAGGCGGCTCGCCACCACCCTGCGCCGGCGAGCGCGAGGCTGCCGCCGTCACGTCCTCGCCCTCGTCCGCCAGGATCGCGATGGGGGTATTCACGGCCACGTTGTCGGTGCCGTCGGAGACCAGGATCTTGGCGAGGACGCCTTCGTCGATCGCCTCGACCTCCATGGTCGCCTTGTCGGTTTCGATCTCGGCCAGCACGTCGCCGGGCTTGACCTTGTCGCCTTCCTTTTTCAGCCACTTGGCCAGTTTGCCCTGCTCCATGGTAGGCGAGAGGGCGGGCATGAGAATGTCGGTCGCCATGAAAGACTCGTGTTGATTGTCGCTGCGGCGAAAGTTTCGGAGCGGCGCTCGGCGCGCCGCCGTCTGTCAGGAGGACGCGGGCCGATCAGAGGCCCGATCCCCTCATTCTTGAACCGTGTTCAGAGAAGGATATCCGTGTAGAGCTCGGACGGATCGGGCTCCGGATCGTGCGTGGCGAACTCGGCCGCCTCGTTGACGATCTCACGCACCTTGCTGTCGATGGCCTTGAGCTCCTCCTCGGAGAGCTTCCAGCTCTCCAGGAGGCGCCGGCGCACCTGCTCGATAGGATCGTGCTCCTCACGCATACGGGCCACTTCGTCCTTCGTGCGGTACTTCGCCGGATCGGACATGGAATGACCGCGATAGCGGTAGGTCTGCATCTCGAGAATGTACGGCCCCTTGCCGGAGCGGGCATATTCGATCGCGCGCTGGCCGGCGGCGTAGACCGCGCGGACATCCATCCCGTCGACCTGCTCGCCGGGAATGCCGAAGGACACGCCGCGCTTCGAGAAATCGGTCTGCGCCGAGGCGCGGTTGACCGCCGTGCCCATGGCGTACCGGTTATTCTCGATCACGTAGACCACGGGCAGCTTCCAGAGCTGCGCCATGTTGAAGCTCTCGTAGACCTGGCCCTGGTTGGCCGCTCCGTCGCCGAAATAGGTCAAGCAGACATTGCCGTTCTCGCGATAGTGGTTGGCGAAGGCGATGCCGGTGCCCAGCGACACCTGCGCGCCGACGATGCCATGGCCACCATAAAAATGCTTCTCCTTGGAGAACATGTGCATGGAGCCGCCCTTGCCTTTCGACAGGCCGCCGCGGCGCCCTGTCAACTCGGCCATGACACCTTTCGCATCCATGCCGCATGCGAGCATGTGACCGTGATCCCGGTAGCCGGTGATCACCTGGTCGCCCTCTTTCGTCGCCATCTGCATGCCGACGACCACGGCCTCCTGGCCGATATAGAGGTGGCAGAAACCGCCGATGAGGCCCATGCCGTACATCTGGCCGGACTTCTCCTCGAAACGGCGGATCAACAGCATTTCATTGTATGCTGAGAGATCCTGATCTTTGTCGAATTGGGGGATATTGGGGGCGGCTCTGCGGGCAGAGCCTTTGCTGGAAGTGGACTTGTTAGCCGCGCCTGCACCGGCACGGCCCGCCTTGCGGGCAGCAACAGCCATCGGTTCCTCCGAAGGATTTCCTCGACGAAAGTTGTAGCGCAGTCGGAATCGGAAATCGAGAGCCCCAAACGACCTTTTGCGCTGCACAATGAATCGCGCAACTCACTGATCTGCCTAGGTAATTTCGAATTAACAGTAATTCAGTTAATTCATTCTTTGGGGCTAGATTGGTTAAGGGCCTGTGATGATGACGAGATCGTTCCTGTGGACACGTCCTAACATTACGCGCGCTCTCTCCTCGAGAAGATCCCGGTCGATCTGGTCGCTTCGGAGCAAGGCGATGCGGCGTTCCCACTGAGTCCTCTCCGCCTTGAGGTCCTCCAGCTCCCGGTTCAGCTCGGCCATCTGGGCTTCGTATTGCTGCTGAGCCTCGATGCCGCGCGCTCCGCTATGGGCGTGGTGCACGAAATAGGCAGCCACTGCCGCCGAGACGCTGTAGAGCGCCAGCGGAATCAAGAATCGTCTCAGTCGCCTGCGGATCACCATGAGATCCTTCTAGACCGCACATGGTTAAGAAGGCGTTAGAGGCCGGTGATCCCGTTCCTCGTCGTCCCCGCCATGTGCGGGTGAAGACGAGCAATAATGCGGTGGTTCTCCGTATCGGGATGGCCGGAACAGGCCCAGCCAGGACGTAATCAGGAAATGTAAAAAGAAAAGGGCCGCCCAAGGCGGCCCTTTCAGCAACTGAAAGAAGTGATCCTACGCGAGCGCCTTCAGCGCCGCGCGGCCTGCGTAGCGTGCCTGGGAGCCCAGCTCCTCCTCGATGCGGATGAGTTGGTTGTACTTGGCCAGCCGATCAGAGCGGGCGAGAGAGCCGGTCTTGATCTGTCCGCAATTGGTGGCGACCGCCAGATCGGCGATCGTGGAATCCTCCGTCTCGCCCGACCGGTGGGACATGACGGCGGTGTAGCCGGCGCGGTGGGCCATGTCGACGGCGGCGAGCGTTTCCGTCAGAGAGCCGATCTGGTTCACCTTCACGAGAAGCGAGTTGGCGACACCCTGCTTGATGCCCTGCGAGAGGCGGTTCACGTTCGTCACGAACAGATCGTCGCCCACGAGCTGGCACTTGGAGCCGATGAGGTCGGTCACGGCCTTCCAGCCCTCCCAGTCGTCCTCGGACATGCCGTCCTCGATAGTCGCGATGGGATAGGCGGAAACGAGCTTCGCCAGATACTCGGCCTGCTGCTGCGGCGAGAGCTTCTGGCCCGTGCCCTCGTAATGATAGGCGCCGTCTTTGAAGAACTCCGTGGCGGCGCAGTCGAGGCCGATCACCATGTCCTGGCCCGGCTTGTAGCCGGCCTGCTCGATGGACTTCATGATGAAGTCGAGCGCGGCCTCGGCGGACGGAAGGTTCGGGGCGAAGCCGCCCTCGTCGCCCACATTGGTGTTGTGGCCCGCGTCCTTGAGGGCTTTTTTAAGGGTATGAAATACCTCCGCGCCCATGCGCACGGCTTCCGCCAGGGACGGCGCGCCGACCGGCATGACCATGAATTCCTGGAAGTCGATGGGATTATCCGCGTGCGCACCGCCATTGATGATGTTCATCATGGGAACCGGGAGAACGCGGGCCTGCGTGCCGCCCACGTAGCGGTAGAGGGGCAAGGTGGAGGCCTCGGCCGCCGCCTTGGCGACCGCGAGAGACACACCGAGGATGGCATTGGCACCCAGACGGCTCTTGTTAGGAGTGCCGTCGAGTTCGATCATGGTCTCGTCGATGGCGACCTGCTCCTCGGCATCCATGCCGCCGATGGCGTCGAGGATCTCGTTGTTCACGGCGTCCACGGCCTTCAGCACGCCCTTGCCGAGATATTTGGACTTGTCGCCGTCCCGCAGCTCGACCGCCTCGTGCGCGCCCGTCGATGCGCCCGAGGGCACGGCCGCGCGGCCCATGGAGCCGTCCTCGAGGGTGACATCCACTTCGACGGTGGGGTTGCCACGGCTGTCGAGGATCTGGCGGGCGAAAACGTCGATGATCGCGGTCATGAAGCAGACTCCTGGGGCTGAAGAGCGGCCGATGCGGCCTCACGTCATGGAATGGCTTATTGACCGAAACGCAGAAGCGGGCAAGGACGAGAGCAGTCCATAACGTCTTGATCCAAGGTGAAATACATGACGGAGCCCCATCTCCAGCTCGGCCAGACGACCGCAACGCCCCAAACCCCCGAGGAAGCAACGCTCGACCGGGTGCCGAACCCGCATCCCGACACGGATTACCTGGCCCGCTTCACGGTGCCTGAATTCACGTCCCTCTGCCCCGTGACCGGCCAGCCGGATTTCGCAATCCTGGTGATCGACTACGTTCCAGGTCCCTGGCTCGTGGAATCCAAGTCTCTGAAGCTCTACATGCACAGCTTCCGAAACCACGGCGCATTCCATGAAGATTGCACGGTGGCGATCGGCAAGCGCCTCGCCGAGCTGCTGGAGCCCCGCTATCTGCGCATCGGCGGCTACTGGTACCCGCGTGGCGGCATCCCCATCGACGTATTCTGGCAGGCGGGCGAGCTGCCGAAGAACCTGTGGCTGCCCGATCAGGGGGTTGCGCCCTACCGCGCCCGCTAAGGAACAGGCCGCCTCAGCACCATCGAGGCGGTCAGTCCCACGCCGAGAATGATCAAGGCGGCCGTGGCGGTCGAAGCGGTGAGCCCGATATGCCGCAGCCCGAACCCCATCAGGACGACCCCGAGCGCCTGGCCGCAGAAGAACGAGAAGGCATGGAGCGCCACCGCGGAGGCCCGCGCCTGCGGCGCAACTTCCGTGACCTGCGCCTGGAAGGTGTTGTGGAGCATGTAGAATCCGAGGCCCATGAGCAGGAGCGCCGCCAAGTCGAATTTCCAGTCTCCGGCGAAGCCCAACGCAACGAGGGCAGCCGCCGAACAGAGGCCGCCACCGATGAGGATGCGGCCGATGCCGAGATTCCTCAGCATCCACGTCACGAGCGCGGAATACACGAGACCGCCGATGGCAAAGCCGCCGATGGCGAAACCGGCCTGGGCCGCCCCACCCCCGCCGCGCTCCTCGAGCAGCGGCGCCACATAGGGGAAGATGCTGAAGATCGCGATGGCCTCAACGAAGACGGAGCCGAAGAGGAACAGGGCACGCGGATTGGACAGAATATCGCGGTAGCGGAGAATCGCGGTGCGGGGATCGAACTTTCCGCCTGGAAGAGCCCCGCGAAAGCCGATTGCCGTGGCGGTGAGCGCACAGGCCATCATGAGGGTGGAAAGGCCGAACACGCCGCGCCAGCCGATCCATTCCGCCAAAAGACCCGCCATGGACGATCCGGCGAGCTGCCCGACGATTACCGCGACGAGGTAGCGGCTGAGGGCCACCTGGCGCTGGGCCACCGCGACCCGGTCGCCGATCAGTGCAATGGAGAGCGGCACGGCCCCGCCCGCCGCAGCGCCGGCGACGATCCGCAGGCCGAAGAGCGTTTCGGCATTGGGCGCGAAGAACGAGCCGGCGAGCGCCAGGAGAAGGAGCGCCAGGGCCACTTTCATCACACGCTCCTTGCCGAGCGCATCGCCGATGGGGCCGAGGACCGGCTGGATGAACGCGTAAGGCAGCGCGAAGGCGGCGGAGAGAAGCGCGATGGTCTGCGCGGAGGAATTCAGGTCCCGGGCGATCACACTCACCATGGGCTCGACCGCGCGGGCTGAAAAGGTGCTGGCGAAGCCGCTGACGGCGAGGATGAGGATGAGGTTGCGCGAGGACATGACGCTCTGACGAAGAAGGCCGCGAGATGGAGCCTTATCGTTCCATATCACGGCCCTGCCGCTAAGGGAGGCGCAGGAATGCAAACCTGCCCTCATCTGAAATCATGAGCACCCCTCGGCGTCATGCCCGGGCTCCTGCCGACCATCTTGCTCCGGACGAGCACTGCGCTCTTCGCATCGGGATCACCGGCATGAGACCGGCGATGACCTGAGGAGCCAGGGGCATGCGGTGAAATTGTTACGACGCGCCGCCCTTGGCGAGCGCATCGAAGGCCTTCAGCTGGGCGAGGAAGGCTTCCAATTCCTTGAGCGGCACCATGTTGGGGCCGTCGGAGGGCGCCTTGTCCGGGTCCTGGTGCGTCTCGATGAAGACGCCCGCCACGCCCACGGCGACAGCCGCGCGGGCGAGCACGGGCACGAACTCCCGCTGGCCGCCCGAAGTGGAGCCCTTGCCGCCGGGCTGCTGCACGGAGTGGGTCGCGTCGAAGATCACCGGAGCGCCGGTCTCGGCCATGATCGGCAGGCTGCGCATGTCGGACACGAGGGTATTGTAGCCGAAGGAGGCGCCGCGTTCCGTGAGCATCACGTTCGGGTTGCCGGCCGCCCTCACCTTCTCGGCGACGTTCGCCATGTCCCAAGGAGCCAGGAACTGACCCTTCTTCACGTTGACCACGCGGCCCGTCCGGGCGGCGGCGACCAGAAGATCCGTCTGGCGACAGAGGAAGGCTGGGATCTGGAGAATATCCACCACCTCGCCCACCGGAGCGCATTGGTCGTTCTCGTGCACGTCGGTGATGACCGGCAACCCGAACTTCTCCTTCACCTCGGCGAAGACGGAAAGCGCCTTGTCGAGACCGATGCCGCGGGCGCTCGAGATCGAGGTGCGGTTCGCCTTGTCGAAGGACGACTTGTAGACGAGCCCGAGGCCGAGCTTGCCCGTGATTTCTTTGAGGGCCGCCGCCATCTCGAGCGCGTGCTCGCGGCTCTCCATGGCGCAGGGCCCGGCAATGATGCTGAGCGGCAGATGATTGCCGAAGCGGACGGAGCCTGCCTCGACGACGGAAGGGGTCTGTTTGGTGTCGGTCATGTGCCGTCACCTACTCCGTTTCGCGCCGGACGGGAAGTGGCATTGTGCCATAGTTTCGTGCCCCCGTCGCATCCCGATCCACGAGCCGCAGATCATGCCGCACCCACGTCAGAACGTCATCGAGGCCGCGTTGATGATGCCGGCCGAGAGGGACGAGGCACCGAGAAACAGGGCGGCGGCCATTTCGCCGCCGGCGATCCGCTGGGAAAGGTTCGGCATCACGATGCGCACCAGCCAGTACACCACGATCTGAACGGCCAGAGCCACGAGCCCCCACACGAGCAGGTCAACGATTCCCTGGGCGTGAACGATGGCGCTGCCGAGCGGCAGGGCGAAGCCGACCAGGCTGAACCCGAGGGCGGTAGAGGCCGAGATCACGTTCTGCCGGATCAGGGCGAACTCGTTGTGCATGGTCGCGAGCGTGTAGATGCCGAGATACAGCGCCACCAGCCCGACGGAGATAACGAAGAAGACCAGGAAGTCGAACAAACCGGCCAGAGTGGAAGTCACGATCAGCCCCTACGATTCACCTGACGTGACCGTAAGAGGGTTATGGTTAATTTATTGTGTTGCCTCGAATGCGATGGCGACGCCGGAAGCCGCGCTCGCGGGCACGACGAGGCGGCTGCCCACATGCTGATACGGGACTTCCGCCGCATCCAGTCGCCTGGAGAGCACGAGGACGTCCTCCACCCGCACCGTGAAGGCCACGAAGGACGGCTGGTCCAGCTCGGCCTCAACCGAAACATAGTTCTCGGCGGCGTCGTCCGGCGTCATCACGTCGAGATGCGCATCGGCCAGCCGAAACGACAGATCATGCAGAGCCGGACTCGTCGGGATGATACCCGTGAAGGCCATGAGGAACTGCTTGCAGCGGTCAGGCTCCGGAGCCGCGAGCGCCACGGCCGCCAAGCCGGTGGCCCCGTTCTCATGAACCTGGAAAGCCGGATTCCAGAAATTCTCCGGAAAATGCTGCTGGCATACGAAGAAGCCCGCCTTCGGCGCATTCTCGTCAGCTGCAAAGGCCAGGGAGAAGGCCACCTTCGTCTCGCTGCCGTCGGGCTTCCTGCCTGTTCGCTCGAAATGGAACGGCTCGAACGCGCCAATGCTCCTCTCGGCGAAGAATGCGGCATCCGCCTTGGCGTCCTGGCTGTCGAGCACCAACATGGCGAGGCCCTCGCGCTCTTTCAGATAATCCCGTACGAAGCCCCCGAAGCTGAAATGCCCCTCCCTGTGCGGCAGGATCTGAGCCCCCTCGCCCACCGTGATCAGTTCGAGGAATGCACTCGGAAATTGCACGAGCCTGTTCTCCGTCCCCCAAGGATGCCGGTTGCGAGCACCGACCTGAAAGCCGAGACGTCGGTAGAAGTCGGCGGCTCCGTCGAGGTCGCGGACGGCAATGACGAGGTGATCGATGCGGCGGCTCATCAAGCGCTTTCCTATCAGTGGAGCCAAGTAACCTAGGGCGGCAAGCACGAACTCAAAGCGAAAACGCCGGCGGGAGGTCCCGCCGGCGTCTTTCAATTCGATCTCAAACGAGGCGGCTCTGCACCACGGCCGCGTGAATGAAGCTCCTGAAGAGCGGATGCGGATCGAAGGGACGCGACTTCAGCTCCGGATGGTACTGGACGCCGATGAACCAGGGATGGTCTTCGTATTCCACGATCTCGGGCAGGACGCCGTCGGGGGAAACGCCGGAGAAGCGCAGCCCCTTGGCCTCGAGCCGCTCGCGATAGGCCATGTTGACCTCATAGCGGTGGCGGTGGCGCTCGGAGATCTCCGTGCCGCCATAGATTTCGGCCACCTTGCTGCCGGGGCTGAGCTTCGCCTGATAGGCGCCCAGGCGCATGGTGCCGCCGAGATCGCCGCCCGCCACGCGCTTCTCGAGCTCGTTCCCGCGCAGCCATTCGGTGAGAATGCCCACGACAGGCTCCGGCGTAGGGCCGAACTCGGTGGAGTTCGCGTCCTTGATTCCAGCGAGCGAACGGGCCGCCTCGATCACGGCCATCTGCATGCCGAAGCAGATGCCGAAATACGGCACCTTGCGCTCGCGGGCGAACCGGGCCGCCCGGATCTTGCCCTCTGCGCCGCGCTGGCCGAAGCCACCGGGCACCATGATGCCGTGAATCCCTTCGAGGAACGGAGCCGGATCTTCCTTCTCGAAGATCTCGCTTTCGATCCAGTGCAGATTCACCTTCACCTGATTGGCGATGCCGCCATGATGAAGGGACTCGATCAGCGACTTGTAGGCATCCTTGAGGCCCGTGTACTTGCCGACGACGGCGATGTTCACCTCGCCCTCGGGATTGTGTACGCGCTCGGAAATCCCGGTCCAGCGGCTCAGATCCGGGTTCTTGGAGGTATCCAGGCCAAAAGCCGCCAGAACCTCGCTGTCGAGACCCGCCTCGTGATAGGCGAGGGGGACATCGTAGATCGAGCGGGCGTCCCGCGCCTCGATCACGGCCGTCTCGCGCACGTTGCAGAAAAGTGCGAGCTTACGGCGCTCGTCCTTCGGGATCTCGCGATCCGTGCGGCAGAGCAGGATGTCGGGCTGGATGCCGATGGAGCGCAGCTCGGCCACTGAGTGCTGCGTCGGCTTGGTTTTCAGTTCGCCCGCCGACGGAATGAAGGGCAGCAGCGTCAGGTGGACGTAGATCGCCTGGCCACGCTCCAGGTCGTTGCCGAGCTGGCGAATCGCCTCGAAGAACGGCAGCCCCTCGATGTCACCCACCGTGCCGCCGATCTCGACAAGCACGAAATCGAAGCCTTCATTACCGGTGAGCACGAAGTCCTTGATGGCGTTCGTCACGTGCGGAATCACCTGGATCGTTGCGCCGAGATAGTCGCCGCGCCGCTCCTTGGTGATGATGTCGAGATAGATCCGCCCCGTCGTGATGTTGTCGGCCTTGGAGGCCGGAACGCCCGTGAAGCGCTCGTAATGGCCCAGGTCCAAGTCGGTCTCGGCGCCGTCGTCGGTCACGAAGACCTCGCCGTGCTGATAGGGACTCATCGTCCCCGGGTCGACGTTGAGATATGGGTCGAGCTTGCGAAGCCTGACCTTGTAGCCGCGTGCTTGAAGAAGCGCTCCCAGGGCAGCCGAAGCAAGACCCTTGCCGAGCGAAGACACCACGCCGCCGGTGATAAATACGTACCGCGTCATGGACCCCTATCCATCAATAAGGAGCGCCGATTCGCAATCGCGAATCCTGCCGCTCCAAAACCATCCACAAAAGAAGAGGGCCGGAGTTCCGGCCCTGCTGCTTGGCTTACTGCTGAGGCGCTGCGGGCGCCGGTGCCGGAGCGTTGGGCGCTGGAGCCGGATTCGCCGACTGGTCGCCCTGGAGACGCTGCAACTGCTCGAGCACGCTGCCGCCCTGCGGAGCCGCGGGCGCCTGCCCTCCTGCGGGTGCCGCCGGCGTCGCGCCGTCGAGAATCGACCGCGGCCCGCTGCCCGAGGTTGCCATCACCGTCAGCGCGATGCTCGTCAGAAAGAACAGACCGGCCAGGACCGCGGTGGTGCGGGTGAGCGCGCTGGCTTGGCCGCGACCGGTCATGAAACCGGACACACCGCCGCCTCCGCCGCCGCCGCCGAGCCCCATGCCGCCGCCCTCGGAGCGCTGCAGGAGCACCACGCCGATCAAGGCGAGCACGATGATCAGGTGGACAATAATGAGAACTGTTTGCATCGTTCCAAAAACCTCAAGCGGCTGCGCTTGAAAATGCGTCAGCCGCTCGCAATCCGTTCGTTGCGGCGGCCTGTAGCATAGGTGGGCGCAGGATCAAAGACCCGCAAGGGCGCTTTTGTTGTTGAAGCGCCCTCCATCATCCCCTCGCCATCATCCCCAGCCTGGTGCCCGGGATCCACATCCTCGACCCGGTACGGGTCCTGTAGACATGGATGGTCGGGGCAAGCCCGGCCATGACGAGTTGGGTGAGCGATGAAGCGTTATCCCAGATAAGCCCCTGCAATCGCCAGGAAATCGGCCGCCACGAGACTCGCGCCGCCGACGAGGGCTCCGTTGACGTTCTCCACGGCCATGAGTTCGGCCGCGTTCGAGGGCTTCACCGAGCCGCCGTAGAGAATGCGCACCTTGGCATGGTCGGCCTTGCCCACGAGGCGCTTAAGCTCCTCACGGATGGCGGCGTGCACCTCGGCGACGTCGGCGGCTGTGGGCGTCAGGCCGGTGCCGATGGCCCAGACCGGCTCATAGGCCACCACGAGGTTATGACTGTTGGAATCGACCGGGATCGAGCCGCGCAGCTGCTTGCGGACGACCGCCAGCGTCTTGCCGGCCTCCCGTTCCTCGCGGGTCTCGCCCACGCAGACTATGGCGGTCAGGCCCGCCCGATGGGCCGCGACGGCCTTGGCGCAGACGTCGGCGTCCTTTTCCTTATGATACTGGCGGCGCTCGGAATGCCCGACGATGACATAGGTAGCGCCCGCGTCGACCAGCATCTCGGCGGAGAGATCGCCTGTGAAAGCGCCCGATTCCTTGGCGTGGCAATCCTGGCCGCCGATGGCGACCCGGGTGCCCACTGACATGTGAGCGAAGGCGGAAACGAGCGTTGCCGGCGGGCAGACGAGGAGATCGACCTTCGCCCTCAGGCCGGGGGTGTAGCCGGCATGAATTTCCCCCAGAGTTTTGGCCGAGGACCTCATAAGACCGTTCATCTTCCAGTTTCCGGCCACCAACGGGCGCGGCCATTCGACGCTCATTCTCGAACTCCTGTGAGGCTTGATAACTTGGCAGTAGCAGAGCCTTGAGGCTTCTTTCAACCGGACTTGCCCTTTTCCCCGGGCCTTCGATGGGCTATCGGCCTGTTAAACGAGTTTTTTTGGGAACAGGTTCACGATGCTTCGGAACATGCGCAAGGCTGGGCAGACCCTGGTCGGCAAAATCATCGCCACCGTCTTTTTCGGTGCATTGATCGTCAGCTTCGCCATCTGGGGTATTGGCGACATTTTCCGCGTAAGCCCCGCCTCGACGGTTGCGGAGGTCGGCGATACGACCATTTCGGTCAATCAGGTGCGCAACGCCTATACCAACCAGATCCAGCAGCTGAGCCGCCAGTTCCGCACGGTGATCACGCCTGAGCAGGCCCGCATGTTCGGTCTCGACCAGCAGGTGCTGAACTCCCTCGTCACGGAGGCCGTCCTGTCCGAGGAGGCAAAGCGGCTCGGGCTTTCCGTCTCCGACGAACTCGTGGCCCGCTCCATCATGGAGAACCCTGCCTTCAAGGGGACGGACGGCCAGTTCAACCGTGCCCTCTTCGATCAGGCGTTGCGCAACGCAGGCCTGTCGGAAGCCGGCTTCGTGGAGGAGCAGCGCGCTTCCATGATCCGCGCCCATCTGGCGGAAGCCCTTGCCGGTGATCCGACCGTTCCGGGCGCCGCCAAGGAAGCCCTCCACCGCTTTACCGCCGAGCGCCGCACGGCGTCCTATGTGGTGTTGGATGCCGCGGTGGCGGGCGATGTCCCCGCCCCGACCGCCGAGCAGCTCCAGAGCTTCTACGAGGAGCACAAGGGTAGCTTCCGCGCCCCGGAATATCGCGCCGTCAACGTCATGGCGCTGGACGCCGTCGCGATCGCCAAGCCCGATGACGTTTCGGAAGCCGATGCGCGCCAGTATTACGAGCAACACAAGGCGAATTTCGGCCAGCCCGAGCGCCGCACCATCCAGCAGATCCCGTTCACCGCCGTGGAGGACGCCCAGGCCGCCGCAGCCAAGATCAAGGAAGGTTCGGCCTTCGAGGCCGTTGCTGCCGAGCGCGGCGTCGCCGCTGCCGGCCTCGAACTCGGTACTTTTGCCAAATCCGAGATGCTCGACCCTGCCGTGGCCGATGCGGCATTCAGCCTCGCGGAGGGCGGCGTCAGCGACCCGATCCAGGGCCGCTTCGGCCCGGTGCTCGTGCGCGTGACCCGGATTCAGCCGGAATCCGTGCGGCCCTTCGAGGAGGTTGCTGCCGAGATTCGCACCGCAATCGCCCGTGAGCGCGCCCAAAGCCGGATCGAGAGCATTCACGACGAGATCGAGGATCTTCGCGCAGGCGCCAAGCCGCTCGCGGACATTGCCACGGAGAAGGGCCTGACGCTCGTCCAGGTCCCCGCCATGAATGCCCAGGGGCTCGACAAGACCGGGAACCCAGTGAACGTCCCCGAGCGGGATGCCGTCGCCAAGGCAGCCTTCGCCTCGGACATCGGTGTCGACAACGAGGCCCTGCGCGCCGATTCCGGCTATGTCTGGTACGACGTCACGGGTATCGAGCCCTCCCGCGAGAAGACCCTCGACGAAGTGCGCGACCAGGTGGCTGCGCAATGGCGTGAGGACCAGATCAGCCAGCGCCTCGCCGAGAAGGCCCGTGAGATGACCGAGCGCCTCGACAAGGGCGAGGCCATCGAGACCGTGGCGCAGGAGGCCAATGCGCCGGTGAAGGCCGCAGCCGACCTCGCCCGCAATGCGGCCAAGGACGATCTCTCGGCGGAAGCCGTGAACCGCATCTTCGCGACGCCGGTCGGCAAAGCCGGGAATGCGGCCAATGGCGCGGATTCCCGCGTCGTCTACAAGGTCACCGCGGCCACCGTCCCGGCGATGATCACCACGACCCAGGAGGCGCAGAACATCGAGAACCAGCTGCGTAACGGCATCGGCGACGATCTGATCAACCAGTACATTGCCCAGGCCCGCCAGGATCTCGGCGTCACCGTCAACCAGCAGGCCTTCCAGCAGGCCATCGGCAGCGGCGAATTCTGACCCATGAGCATTGCGCCCGATTTCGAGACTTTCGCGGAGGCCTACAAGGCCGGCGAGGCAGGTGTCCTGCGGGCCACCCTCGTCGGAGACCTTCTCACCCCCGTCGCCGCCTTCATCAAGCTGCGGCACCACCGGAAGGGCTCTGCCTTCCTGCTGGAATCCGTCGAAGGCGGCGCCACGCGCGGCCGCTTCTCGATGATCGGTCTCGATCCGGATCTCGTCTGGCGATGCCATAACGGCGTCGCCTCGATCGACCGCAACGCGCTGGCCGGTGAGACGCGGTTCGTCTCCGACGGACGCCCCGCCCTGGAGAGCCTGCGGGCCCTCATCAAGGAAAGCGCCCTGCCGCTCTCCGACGATCTTCCGCCCATGGCGGCGGGTCTCTTCGGTTATCTGGGCTACGACATGGTGCGCCAGATGGAGCGCCTGCCGGAGCCCAACACGGACGTGCTCGAAGTGCCGGATGCCATCCTC
Source organism: Microvirga sp. (assembly GCA_031181145.1). GTDB lineage: Bacteria > Pseudomonadota > Alphaproteobacteria > Rhizobiales > Beijerinckiaceae > Microvirga. Next base: position 8,629 of record JAPSLB010000034.1, on the reverse strand, counting down.
ATCCGGCCGACCATCATGGTGGTGTTCGACGCGGTGAAGGACGAAATCTCCCTGATCACACCGGTGCGCCCGCAATCCGGGGTCCCGGCGAAAACAGCCTACGAGTCCGCCCTCGCCCGTCTCGACGCTGTGACGCAGGCGCTCGAACTGCCGCTTCCCATCGAAGACCGCAGCGATCCAACCGCCATCCATGCCGATTTCCCGGTGTCGAACACGACGCCGGAGGAGTTCGAGGCCATGGTCGCGAAGGCCAAGGAATACATCTGCGCCGGGGACATCTTCCAGGTGGTGTTGTCGCAGCGTTTCGAGGCCGCCTTCCCCCTTCCCGCCTTCGCGCTCTACCGCTCGTTGCGGCGGGTCAATCCGGCTCCCTTCCTCTGCTATCTGGACTTCGAGGATTTCCAGATCGTCTGCTCCTCGCCGGAGATCCTGGTCCGGGTACGCGACGGCAAGGTCACGATCCGGCCGATCGCCGGCACGCGCCCCCGCGGAAGGACGGCCGCCGAGGACCGGGCTCATGCGGAAAGCCTCCTCGCCGACCAGAAGGAGCGCGCCGAGCACCTGATGCTGCTCGATCTCGGGCGTAACGACGTGGGCCGCGTGGCAGAGATGGGCACCGTGCAGGTCACGGATTCCTTCTTCCTCGAATATTACAGCCAGGTGATGCACATCGTCTCGAACGTGGAGGGTCGCCTCGACCCCTCGTTCGACGCCCTCGACGCCCTCGCGGCGGGTTTCCCAGCGGGCACGGTCTCCGGCGCGCCGAAAGTGCGCGCCATGCAGATCATCGACGAGCTGGAGAAGGACAAGCGCGGGCCCTACGCCGGCTGCATCGGCTATTTCGGCGCCAATGGCGAGATGGACACCTGCATCGTGCTGCGCACCGCCGTTGTGAAGAACGGGCGCATGGCCGTCCAGGCGGGCGCGGGCATCGTTTACGACTCCGATCCGGCCTCGGAGCAGCAGGAATGCATCAACAAGGCGAAGGCCCTGTTCCGGGCGGCGGAAGAGGCCGTGCGGTTCGCAAGCCAGGCGAGGATCGGACAATGACCAATGCCGCGCCAATGCCTCCCTTGACCGGACCCGCCGCATACGCGAACGTCGGTGGGCCATGACCCGCGTACTCGTAATCGATAATTACGACAGCTTCACCTGGAATCTGGTGCATCTGCTCGGCCCTCTCGCAACCTCGGTGGACGTGGTGCGCAACGACGCCCTTACCACGGACGAAGTGCTGGCCTCGCGGCCCGACGCCATCGTGCTGTCACCGGGACCGTGCACGCCCAATGAAGCAGGCATCTGCCTCGATCTCGTGAAGCGCGCCTCGCCTGAAATCCCCACCTTCGGTGTCTGCCTCGGCCTTCAGACCATCGGTCAGGTATTCGGCGGCACGGTGTCTCGCGCGCCTCTTCCCATGCACGGCAAGGTCTCCGAGGTGGAGCATCGCGGGGAAACCGTGTTCCGCGGCATCAACGGCCCTTTCAAGGCGACCCGCTATCATTCGCTGATCGTGGACCGGGAAACCTGCCCGAGCGAGCTTGCTATCACCGCCGAGACGGCCGACGGTCTCGTCATGGGCCTGTCGCACCGCTCCCTTCCCATCCATGGCGTGCAGTTCCATCCCGAGAGCATTCTGTCGGAACACGGAACGACGATCATGCGCAACTTCTTCGATCTGGCGGCCGCCTGGAACGAGAGGCGCCGCCCGAACGGCGCAAGCCCTGCTTAAACCCGCCGCTGAACAAGGCATTGACCCAATGGAATCCTTCAAGTCCTATCTCGCGAAAGTCGCAACCGGCGCAGCTCTGACCCGGGACGAGGCGCGATGGGCGTTTGATGACCTTCTGTCCGGCGAGGTGACCCCGGCGCAGGCAGGCGCGTTCCTGATGGCGCTCCGGGTTCGCGGCGAGTCCCTCGACGAGATCGTCGGCGCGGTCACGGCCATGCGCGGCCGCATGCTGCCGGTGAAGGCTCCCGAAAACGCCATCGACATCGTCGGCACCGGCGGCGATCATTCCGGGAGCTACAACATCTCGACGCTCGCCTCGATTATCGTCGCAGCCTGCGGCGTTCCGGTCGCCAAGCACGGGAACCGCGCGGCCTCTTCGAAATCCGGCACGGCCGACGTGCTGTCCTCGCTCGGCGTGAAGCTCGGCCTCGATCCGGAGGGCCTGGAGCGCTGCGTGAACGAAGCAGGCCTGTGCTTCATGTTCGCCCAGACGCACCATGCCGCGATGCGCCATGTGGCTCCCGTCCGCGTGGAACTCGGCACGCGCACGATCTTCAATCTCCTCGGACCGCTCGCCAATCCGGCAGGCGCCAGGAATCAACTTCTCGGCGTGTTCTCTGAAGCCTGGCTCGACCCCCTCACCCAGGTTCTGAAGGAGCTCGGCTCCAGGCGGGTCTGGACGGTGCACGGCTCCGACGGGCTCGACGAGATGACCACCACGGGTCCCACATTCGTCGTAGCGCTCGAGAACGGCGCGATCCGCCGCTTCACCGTCACCCCCGACGAGGTCGGACTGCCGACGTCGAAGCTGGAAGATCTGAAGGGCGGCGACCCCGAGCACAACGCGCGGGCCCTGCGCGCCGTCCTCGACGGTTCCCGCAATGCCTATCGCGACGTGGCCCTGCTCAACGCCGCGGCCTCCCTCGTGATCGCGGACGCGGCCGCGAACCTGCGCGACGGTCTGGAGCGCGCCACGCAGGCTCTCGACAGCGGCGCCGCCAAGGGCAAGCTGGAGCGCCTCGTCCAGGTCTCGAATGCGTGAGGGCCACGATGACCGACGTTCTCAGCAAGATCGAAGCCTATAAGCGCCAGGAGATCGCGGCGTCGAAAGCGGCCATTCCCTTGGACGAGATGAAGCGGCTCGCGCTGCTTGCCCCGCCCACCCGCGGCTTCGCTCAAGCCATCGAGCGGCACCTCTCGGAGGGCCGCCCCGCCCTGATCGCGGAAGTGAAGAAGGCAAGCCCCTCGAAAGGCCTCATCCGGGCCGATTTCGACCCGCCGACCCTCGCCAGGGCCTACGCGAAAGGCGGAGCGACATGCCTCTCCGTCCTGACCGACGAGCCTTCGTTTCAGGGCAGGCCGGAATACCTGAATCAGGCTCGCGAAGCGTCCGGTCTCCCTGCGCTGCGCAAGGATTTTCTGTTCGAGCCCTATCAGGTCTATCAGGCGCGTGCCTGGGGCGCGGACTGCATCCTGGTCATCATGGCGAGCGTATCGGACGACGAAGCCCGCGCGCTCATCGAGACCGCGCACGAACTCGGCATGGACGTGCTCGTCGAAGTCCACGACCGCGCGGAGCTGGAACGCGCCATTCCGCTCGGCACGAAGCTGATCGGCATCAACAACCGGAACTTGCGCACCTTCGAGGTCTCGCTCTCCGTGAGCGAGGAGCTTGCCCCGCTCATCCCGTCCGACCGCATCGTCGTCGGCGAGAGCGGCATCTTCGCCCTTGAGGATATCGAGCGCCTTGAGAAGGTGCGTATCCGCACCTTCCTCGTGGGCGAGAGCCTGATGCGTCAGGCGGATGTGACGGCGGCCACCCGGCGTCTCCTGTTTGGCGAGGCGGCATGATGAAGCTCACGCATCTGGATGCGAGCGGCGAAGCCAATATGGTCGATGTCTCGGGGAAAGACATCACGAGCCGCACCGCGATCGCGGAAGGATGCGTGGTGATGCTGCCGGAGACTCTGGCGCTGATCCGTCAGGGCGACGCCAAGAAGGGCGACGTGCTCGGCACCGCGCGCCTTGCGGGAATCATGGCCTCGAAGCGCACCCATGAGCTCATTCCGCTTTGCCATCCGCTCCTCATCTCGAAGGTGAAGGTGGATTGCGCCCTCGATGACGCTCTCCCCGGGGTGCGCGTGACCGCGGAGGTGAAGGTCGCCGGGCCGACCGGTGTCGAGATGGAAGCGCTCACCGCCGTCTCGATCGCGTGCCTCACCATCTACGACATGGTCAAGGCCGCCGACAAAGGCATGCGGATCGAGAGCATAAGGCTTCGCATGAAGAGCGGCGGCCGCTCGGGAGTGTATGAAGCGCCATGAGCCTGATTCCGGTCGAGGATGCCCTGTCCCGCGTGCTGGCAAGCATCGAGGAGCCTGTATCCGCCGAGCATGTGCCGCTGTCCGCCTGCGCCGGGCGTGCATTGGCGGAAGATGTGAGCGCCTTGCGCGACCAGCCGCCCTTCCCCGCTTCCGCCATGGACGGCTATGCCCTGCGCAGCGCCGATGTGGCGCAGGTGCCTGCAACGTTCCAGGTGATCGGCGCGAGCGCTGCGGGGCGGCGTTTTCCCGGCGCGGTAGGGCCGCAGCAGGCCGTGCGGATCTTCACCGGCGCGCCCCTGCCGGATGGTGCGGACACCGTCGTTATCCAGGAGGATACCGAAGCCACGGGTGATCGGGTGATCGTGAAGGAGCGCCCGCGGCACGGCCAGCACATCCGCAAGAGCGGTCTCGATTTCGCGGCAGGCGATGTGCTGCTGCAGGCGGGGCTCTGCCTCGATTCCCGCCATATCGCCCTGGCAGCCGCCATGGGTCATGGAACGCTTCCCGTGCGACGCAAGCCTCGTGTCGCCATCCTGGCCACGGGCGACGAACTGGTGCGGGCAGGCCAACCCGCGGGGCCCGATCAAATCACCGCGTCGAGTCTTCCCGCCACCGCCATGATGGTGGAGAAGGCTGGGGCAGAGGCCATCGATCTCGGTATCGCGTGCGATACGCTCGAGTCCCTTGAGGAACGGATCCAGGCGGCCCGCGATGCGGACGCGGACATTCTCGTGACGCTCGGCGGCGCGTCTGTCGGCGAACACGACCTCGTGCAGAAGGCGCTGCAGCGCCAGGGGATGAAACTCGGCTTCTGGCGCGTGGCCCTGCGCCCGGGGAAACCGTTGATGCACGGCAAGCTCGGGCGCATGCTGTTTCTGGGCCTCCCCGGCAACCCGGTTTCGACCCTGGTCTGCGCTGTCCTCTTCCTCGTACCGGCCATTCGCGCCCTGCTCGGCGACGCGCAGCCAGATGCGGATCCGACGGAAGCCGCCATTCTCGGTGCGGACCTGCCCGCCACCGGCCCGAGGCAGGATTACATGCGCGCCTCGCTCGCTTTCGAGGAATTCGAAATAGCCCTCACCCAGCGCATCGAACGCATGCCGCTCCCGGTGGCAACGCCGCACATGGTCCAGGATTCGTCCATGCTGAGCATCCTCGAACGCTCGCAGGTCCTCCTCGTCAGGCCGCCTCACGCTCCCGCGGCCCAGGCCGGAGAACCTTGCCGGATCATCCGGCTGGAGCGGTTTTGCTGAAGGCACGAGACGAGGCAGGGCCGTTTCTGATCTGGGGGAATTGCGCCGAGGCGAGCGTATGGAAGTAGCGCCCTTCCCGCTCCTGGGGCTGCCGGGGCCGATACTCCGCCTTCAATGCTGGGCGAGTCCCGCCCATGCAGCCACACGCCTGGCATCCTCCATGTCCGAGCACAGCAAGGAATGGCCGCTCGGGATATCTCACGGCTGAGACAGTCAGTCCCGGCGCTTCGGAAACGGATCCGGAAGGAAGCGATGAGACGACGAAACCCCGGCAGATCCGCTGCCGGGGATCGGGTGTGGGGTGGGCTTCGTGTCAGATGACGACGAAGTCGGTGTGGAAGATGGCCTTGTTCTTGCCGATATTGGCAAACACCACTTGGCCGCCGGCCTTGCTGCCGTTGGCATCGTACCAGAGATCGCCGGTCTTGCCGTTGTAGCCGATGAAGTCGTCGGCATCCCCCGCCGCCGCCCCGAGCTTGAAGTGCTTGCTGGCGAGCGTGCCGGTTTTCTTGAGCGCCTTGAACACCGCATTCTCCAGCCGGATCGTGTCGAGGCGGTAGTCCCAGTCGGTGATCTTGTCTTTGTTGGTCTTGGCATTCAGGGCGGTGTTGAACACGAACACGTCCCGTCCCGCGCCGCCCGACAGCACGTCGTTGCCTGCCCCGCCATAGAGCCAGTCGTTGCCCGCTCCGCCCACCAGCCGGTCGTTGCCGACCCCGCCCATGAGCGTATCGTGGCCGTTGCCACCGTTGAGCACGTCGTTGCCCGCGTTGGCCAGGATCCGGTCGTTGCCCGCGGTGCCCGTCACGCGCTCGCTCACCCAGTCGGCCACCGCGATGGTGACGTCCTGCAGGAACCACAGATCGTTGGCGGGATCCTGGTCGCCGTCGGCGATCGTGACCTTGAGCTTGAGCCCGAGGCTGCGGGCCTGCTCGAAATCGAGCTTGCGCCCGTCCGCCACCTCGATGGACTTGCCGTCGGCGCCGATCCTGAAGCGGCCGTCGCTGTTGGCCAGCGTGCCGTCGGCCAGCACGATCTGGTAGGAGAAGGCGTTGCCCTCCGCATCCGCCGCCGTGAGGTCGCCGACCTTGGTGCCGGCCGCAGCCAGCTCGCGTGGAGCCACAAAGCTGGAAAAGCCCGCCTTGCCCACCACCGACTTCACCTGAACCTGCTCGACAACGGGCTCGCGGCCGAGCGCCCCGTCCGTCACCGTGATCTCGAAGTCGGTGGTGCGGATGGTGCCCACCGGCGCGCCGGTCATGGCGGACGCGTCGAACCTGACCACATCCATCATCACCTCGAGCGCCGCAGCCAAGCCGGTGAAGGTGTAGATCCGGTACTCGGCGCCGCCGTTCTCCGTGATGTCCACCCTTGTCCAGTTGATCCCTTCCGGGATCACGAGATCCCCGTCGCTCTTCCGGAACTTCACGGTCAACGTCAGGGTATCGTGCTCCCCGTCGAAGACGTTGAGTCCGTTGAACGGATGGCAATCGAGGCCCGTGTCCACCACCTTGGTTACGCCGCCCGTCACCGTCACCTCCGGCGCCTGATTGCCGAGAATGGTGGTATACACATCCAGCTCGGTGTTGGTGATCGCCTCCGTCGTGGGGTCGTCGTCGTCCAGGGTCACCTCGAAGTTCGTCCTCACCGGCGTGTCGGACGCCATCTCCCGGTTGAACGGGTTGAACGTGAGGCTATTGAGCAGGATCCCGAGGACATCCTGCGTGCCCGTAAAGGTGTACCTGATCTGCCCGCCGATGAACGTGGGCTCAACATCCCCGATGTTCTCGAGCACGCCATCATCCTCGTCGAAGGCAATCGTGAGGGTCAGCGTACCGTCCCCGGTGATCACAAAGCCGCCGAACGCGAAAACGCTCGGACCCAAATCCGTCGCCTCGATGTCGTCCGGTCCGTTCAAGGTTAAGCCAAGGGCCATGGAAACCATCCTTCGTTTCTGCTTGAAGCACTGTCCAGCAACTGCGACCAGACAATGCCAATTAATGCTACGTTACAAAGTATCATCGAGCGATGGAAGGTCTGCCTCTATCCATCCGGGAACGGCAATTAGAGGCAGTTCTCGCACCCTCGCGACGGCGAATGCTTTGAGCGGTGTCTTTCTCCGCCCTGCCCCTACTAGGGGCGCTTCAGGTTGTTCAGCTCGGCTGACAGCCGAAGATTGCTTCCTACAGCGAACCGGGTGTCCCCGTGACCGCTCTTGATAGCCCCGGCAGATCCGCTGCCGGGGATCGGGTGTGGGGTGGGCTTCGTGTCAGATGACGACGAAGTCGGTGTGGAAGATGGCCTTGTTCTTGCCGATATTGGCAAACACCACTTGGCCGCCGGCCTTGCTGCCGTTGGCATCGTACCAGAGATCGCCGGTCTTGCCGTTGTAGCCGATGAAGTCGTCGGCATCCCCCGCCGCCGCCCCGAGCTTGAAGTGCTTGCTGGCGAGCGTGCCGGTTTTCTTGAGCGCCTTGAACACCGCATTCTCCAGCCGGATCGTGTCGAGGCGGTAGTCCCAGTCGGTGATCTTGTCTTTGTTGGTCTTGGCATTCAGGGCGGTGTTGAACACGAACACGTCCCGTCCCGCGCCGCCCGACAGCACGTCGTTGCCTGCCCCGCCATAGAGCCAGTCGTTGCCCGCTCCGCCCACCAGCCGGTCGTTGCCGACCCCGCCCATGAGCGTATCGTGGCCGTTGCCACCGTTGAGCACGTCGTTGCCCGCGTTGGCCAGGATCCGGTCGTTGCCCGCGGTGCCCGTCACGCGCTCGCTCACCCAGTCGGCCACCGCGATGGTGACGTCCTGCAGGAACCACAGATCGTTGGCGGGATCCTGGTCGCCGTCGGCGATCGTGACCTTGAGCTTGAGCCCGAGGCTGCGGGCCTGCTCGAAATCGAGCTTGCGCCCGTCCGCCACCTCGATGGACTTGCCGTCGGCGCCGATCCTGAAGCGGCCGTCGCTGTTGGCCAGCGTGCCGTCGGCCAGCACGATCTGGTAGGAGAAGGCGTTGCCCTCCGCATCCGCCGCCGTGAGGTCGCCGACCTTGGTGCCGGCCGCAGCCAGCTCGCGTGGAGCCACAAAGCTGGAAAAGCCCGCCTTGCCCACCACCGACTTCACCTGAACCTGCTCGACAACGGGCTCGCGGCCGAGCGCCCCGTCCGTCACCGTGATCTCGAAGTCGGTGGTGCGGATGGTGCCCACCGGCGCGCCGGTCATGGCGGACGCGTCGAACTTGACCACATCCATCATCACCTCGAGCGCCGCAGCCAAGCCGGTGAAGGTGTATCTCCAATACTCCTCGTTGTCCTCGGTGACAGCCGCT
>JAPSLB010000033.1 GCA_031181145.1 Microvirga sp. | reverse complement strand
CGGCGTTCACACCGACGTAGAAGCCGGTCCAGGTGAAGATCGGGGCAGCCGCCACGACCGGAGCCGGGGGAGCGTAGCGGGACGGAAGGTCCGCAGCCGAAGCAGCACCGGCGAAGCCGAACAGAGCGACGCTAGCGAGAAGAATCTTCTTCATGGTTTCTCTTTCCTTATCGATGTCATACTCCGCACGAGCCAAGGGTCGCCTGGCTCGAGCGGGGCACTATCCGTTTATAGAGCGACAACCGGACGAGGGCTGTGACATGACAACCACAACACCCGAAAGGCACTGTGGCAGCAATGTGGCGTTGTATTCTGGATTTCCCCTTATGGCCTCGCTGGACTCCACAACGCGGAACTCGGCTGTAAGTTCGCAGCCGAAGTCGAAAAATGTCATTTTCTTGGCGATGCCGCAATTGATGATACGCGCTAACATTTCAAGGGGGTAAAGAATGATTAAGGTTGCGCTCGTCACCGGGGGAGCGAAGAGAATCGGGCGAAGCATCGTCGAGCGTCTCGCGCGTGAGGGTTACGGCGTCGCGATTCACTGCCGCCGGTCCACGGATGTGGCGGAGGAGATGGCGTCCCGGATCGAGGCGGAGGGGGGGCGGGCCGCGGTGGTGCGGGGCGATCTTGCGGATGCTTCGGCGGTCGACCGTCTGGTGAACGATGCGGTCGCGGCCCTAGGCCACCCTTTGACGCTGCTCGTCAACAACGCATCGGAGTTCGAGCCGGACGAAATCGCGACTCTCTCGCTGGAGCGCTGGGACAGGCACATTGCCGTGAACCTTCGCGCGCCGGCCTTTCTCGCGCGCGATTTCGCACGTCAGCTGCCGCCCGACCGCGAGGGCTCCATCGTCAATATCGTCGACCAGCGGGTCTGGAAGCTCACACCGCAATTCTTCTCGTACACGCTGACCAAGGCGGCCCTATTCACGGCGACGCGGACCATGGCCCAGGCACTTGCGCCGCGCATACGCGTGAACGCCATCGGCCCTGGCCCTACATTGGCGAACGAGCGTCAGGGCAACGAGGATTTCGACAAGCAGGCCCGCGCGGTGCTCCTCGGCCATGGCGGCACGCCGGACGAGATTGCGGATGCGGTGGTCTATCTAGCGGGCGCGCGCAGCGTCACCGGCCAGATGGTCGCCGTCGACGGCGGCCAGCATCTCGCCTGGGAGACGCCGGACGTGGCGGGCATCAGGGAGTGAGCGCGATCGCAGAGATCAGACGGCCGTAATCGGGCTCCTTGCGATGGGTGGTGCGGCGATAGCTGAAGAACCGCTCCTCGTCCGAATAGGTGCAGAGCCCGAGATCGGTGAAGCTGCCGATCCCCGCTGCCGTCAGACGGGCGCCGATGAAGCCGGGAAGATCGAACATGGCACGATCCGGTGACTCGCCGGGCCGGAAGAAGCGCTCGTGTCCGGGCGCCTCTTCGTCGAAGCGCCGGACGAATTCCGGGCCGACCTCGTAGGCCGCTTGGCTGATCGTCGGGCCCAGCACCGCAACGATCCGGCTGCGCTCCGCGCCGAGGCGCTCCATGGCCTGGATCGTGGATTCGAGAACGCCGGTCACCGCTCCGCGCCAGCCGGCATGGGCCGCGCCGATGACGCCGCTCCGCGGGTCCGCGAACAGCACCGGGCCGCAATCCGCCGTGGTGATGGCGAGTGCGAGGCCCGGCACCTTCGTGACCATGGCGTCGGCCTTCGGGCGCTCGGGACCCCAGGGGCCTTCCACGAGAACCGCATCCGGCGAGTGCACCTGATACACGCTGATCAGCGCATCCGGCGCGACATGCAGCGCCTCTGCCATCCGCCGGCGGTTCTCCTGCACCCGCTCCGGCTCGTCCGAGGAGCCGATGCCTCCGTTGAGAGAGGCGTAGATGCCCTCCGAGACGCCGCCTTGGCGTGTGAAGAAGGCGTGGCGGATCGTCGACAGCGAGGAGAGGGCGGGAGCTTGGATGAACATGCGGCTTTGAACTTCAAGGAGATTAAGAGTGGGGGGGCAACCCGGGAACGGCCTCAAGACCCTTATGGGTAACGGCCAAAACCTTAAAGAGGTCTCCCATGCCCGTGTCGCCGCGCTCCGTCAGGCGCGCGAGCGCGGTATCGATGGCGACGGATTGAGCGGGCGTGGCGCGTTTCTTGAGGGAGGAGGCACGCGCCTCGATCCCGAGAGCCAGGAGGAAATCGCGTTGCGTGCCAAGGCCGTGGGGCTGGAGACCCTGCGCCGAGGCGACTTGCGCCAGGCGATGAAAATCGACATGAACCGTCACATCGGCCTCTCCCGGCTCGGCCAGCGGATCGACACGGGCGTGTTTCCTCAAGGCCTGAAGCGTGTCGCCGAAGGCGGGTCCCCAATAGCCGTAATCGATCACGAGGGCGGCGCCCGTGCCGCGCGCCAGCCTGCGGGAGAGCTCCCGCATGATGTCGATGGACAGGGAGGGCCATTCGAGCACGTCGCCGATCCGCAGCGGCATGCCGAGCGGCTCTTCGGCCTCGGCGCGCAGGCCGAAGATCAGGCGGTCCCCCTCGAGGCCCACGAGGCGCTCGCACCAGCCCCGTTCCGTGGCGATGAACTGGCGCACGGGCAGAGCGTCGAAGAACTCGTTGGCGACGAGGAGCAACGGGCCTTCCGGCACGTCCTCCAGTCTCGCGTGCCACTGGACGGGAAAACCGGAGGACGCGAGCGTCGCCTGTTGGCGCTGCTGCAGGACGGGGCTCGTCTCCACGAGGTGGACCCGCACGGCGGCTCGGAAATCCGGCAGCAGTTTCGATGCGCGCAGGAGGTCCGCCATTAAGGTGCCGCGTCCCGGACCCAGCTCCACGAGATGAATCGGGTGGGGACGGCCCATGCCGTTCCAGACCTCCAGCATCCACAGACCGATCAGTTCTCCGAACATCTGGCTGATCTCGGGCGCCGTGGTGAAGTCTCCGTCCGCGCCCAGCGGGTCGCGGGTGGCGTAGTAGTGCCTCAGGCACAGGCTCATGTAGCGCTCGACCGTGATCGGCCCCTCGAGGGCGATGATCTCGCGCACATGCTCGCCGAGAGGTCTCATGCGGCCTCGGCGGTCTTTGCGGGACGGGTATAGCCGCGCAGGGCCATGATGATGAAGACGATGCCCACGATCGCCATCGGCACAGAGAGCAGCATGCCCATGGTGACGCCGCCTCCAAGGCCCTGCACGGACGAGCCGAAGAGGAAGCCGAGCTGCGCATCGGGCTCGCGGAAGAACTCGCACACGATGCGGGCCATCGCATATCCCAGCACGAAAATACCGCCGAGAAGGCCCGGGCGCCTGAAGCCGAAGGTGCGGGCGGCGATCGCCATGACGACGAACAGCACAAGGCCCTCACCGAAGGCCTCGTAGAGCTGGCTCGGGTGCCGGGGTTCCGGCCCCGCGTGAGGGAACACGACCGCATAGGGAAAATCGGGGGCGGGGCGGCCCCACAATTCGCCGTTGATGAAGTTGGCGATGCGCCCGAAGAAGAGGCCGATGGGCGTCACCACGGCGGCCATGTCGAGCAGCGCGAGCGCGTTGAGCCCGCGCGAGCGGGCGAAGAGGGCGAGGGCCAGCACCGCCCCCAGGAAGCCGCCATGGAACGACATGCCGCCACGCCAGACCGCAAGCGCCTCGAGCGGGTTCTGGAGATAGGCGCTCAGGTTATAGAACAGCACATAGCCTGTGCGCCCGCCGAGCACGACGCCGAGGGCGACCCAGACGATGAGGTCATCGATATCCGTGGGCTTCGGCCGGCGCAGCGACCCCCAAAGCTCCGCCTTCGCCGCGAGGCGCTTGGCATAGAACCAGCCGCCCAGAAGACCCGCCACATAGGCGAGCGCATACCAGCGGACCGCGAAGGGGCCGATCGAGAAGGCGACAGGGTCGAGGATGGGAAATGACAGAGGCATGGCGGGCCTTTGATGAACGCTGTGCCATTGGACCGGGTGGGGACGGATCGTCAACCCTGTTGCAGATTCGGGCAAATGCGCCCACATCTGCCTCTCCTGGGCTCAAAAGCCTCTCAAATGGTGTGGACCTTCGATCATGACCCAATCCTCCAACCGGATCTTCGATGAACTCGCCCGTCTGGCCACCGATGCCGCGGGCGCCGCGCAGGGTGTCAGGCGCGAGGTCGAGACCGTGGTCCGCAGCCAATTCGAGCGCCTGATCAAGGACATGGACGTCGCCACCCGCGAGGAGGTGGAGGTGCTGCGCGAGATGGTGCTGACAGCCCGGGCCGAGAACGAGCGCCTGGAGGCCCGCCTGAAGGTCCTGGAGGAAAGGCTCGCCCAGTCCGCCGACCCCGCCAGCTCCCCAGCAGCCTAGCCTTTCGAGGTAGAGGAACCCTGCTTCGGGCGCATCCCTCCTGTTGTGGACAGGTCCTGAAGGCGCATTGTGAGCAAGGGCAAAATCTAAGACTGTGATTCATGCGCTGATTCGGGCATGACGTGGCAAGAATCTCGGGTGCTTCTGTGTATTCGGGGAGCTCTTAGCAAATATTGTTCGAATTTACGAAATGATATTGCCTGCTTGTGTTTACCATATTGCAGGCAAAACAGCTTTTTTGGGTCGACATGTCTCAGCATCACATCGAAATCGATCGCCTGGAACACCCCCTCGACGTTGTCGAGCGGCTGGCTTCCTTGCGTCATTGGATTTTCGATCGTGCGGAAGCTGACGAAATGTCGGTTTCCGTGGCTGGGCGCTGGGCCGATTACGATATCGCCTTCACGTGGATCGAGGACGTGGAGGCCCTTCACGTGGCCTGCGCCTTCGATCTCAAAGTGCCTGAGCGGCGCCGCCAGGACGTGCTCCAGCTCATCTCCTACATCAACGAGCAGCTCTGGGTCGGCCATTTCGATCTGTGGAGCACGGAGAATGTAGTGATGTTCCGCCACTCCCTCCTGCTGGCGGGCGGCGCGGATCCGACGCAGGGACAGTGCGAGACCATGCTGCGCGTCGCCGTAGAGGCGTGCGAACGTTACTTCCAGGCGTTCCAGTTCGTGATCTGGGCCGGCAAGACAGCGCGCGAGGCGCTCGACAGCGTTCTGTTCGAGACCGAGGGCGAGGCATGAGCCTCACGATCCATTGAGCCTCGACAGGGCAGGGCGGCTTGTGAATAGTAGCGGCCTTCGCATCACTCATCTGCCGGAAAGCTCCTCATGCCTATCAATCCTGCCCGCCTGCCCTCGTCCCTCGTTCTCGTCGGTGCCGGCAAGATGGGCGGCTCCATGCTGGAGGGCTGGCTGAAGGTCGGCATGAAGCCCTCCGGCGTGACGGTGATCGATCCTCGCCCCTCGGAGGAGATGGCGCGCTTCTGCACCGAGAAGGGCATCGCGCTCAATCCCGCCGATCTCTCCGCGCCCGAAGTCCTCGTGCTCGCCATCAAGCCGCAGATGCTGGGCGAGGCCGCGCCCGCCCTGAACGGATATCTCGGCCCGCGGACGCTCATCATCTCCATTCTGGCAGGCAAGACGATCGGGGACCTGAAGAGCAGGCTTCCCGCCGCGTCCGCCATCGTGCGCGCCATGCCGAATCTGCCGGCGAGCATCGGACGCGGCGCGACCGGCGCCGCGACGAATCCGGAGGTTTCGGAAGAGCAGCGACTGACGGCCGACGCGCTCCTGTCCAGCAACGGCATCGTCGAGTGGCTGCCGTCGGAAGACCTCATCGACGCCGTGACCGCCGTGTCCGGCTCGGGGCCAGCCTATGTGTTCCACCTCGTCGAATGCCTGGCGGAAGCGGGCGCTGCCGCCGGATTGCCCGCCGACCTCGCAGGGCGCCTGGCACGCGCCACCGTGACCGGCGCGGGCGAGCTTCTGTTCCAGAGCGAGCTGCCGCCTGCGACGCTGCGCCAGAACGTGACCTCGCCGGGCGGCACCACGGCGGCGGCGCTCGAGGTGCTCATGCGCGATCAGGACGGTCTCAAGGGCCTCATGCGCGAGGCCGTAGCTGCGGCCAAGCGCCGTGCGGAAGAACTTGCGGGCTGACAGACGGGCTGGAGCGCCTAGATCAACGGGACGATTGCATGTTCAGGAGAATGCCATGACTTTGGAATCCCCGGCCGACAAGCGCAACGCCATCATCGACGCCCTCATGAGGCTTGCCGCCACGCGGGCCTGGAGCGACATCGAGATCGGCGACATCGCGCAGGCCGCGGGCGTTTCGCTGGCGGAGTTCCGCGATCTCTTCCCGTCGAAAGGCGCAGTGCTCGGCGGCCTCTCACGCCGGATCGACCGCAAGGTGCTGGAGGAGACGACGGACGACCTGGCCGGAGAACCTGCCCGTGAGCGCATCTTCGACGTGCTCATGCGCCGTTTCGATGCGCTGGAGCCCTACAAGGAAGCGCTCCGCCGCATCTTCCGGGAGATCCAATACGATCCGCTCTCGATCGCGGCCCTGCACCAGGTGGCGGTCAATTCCATGCGCTTCATGCTGGCGGCCGCAGGAATCGGCACGGAAGGGCCGCTCGGCACGCTCAAGCTTCAGGGCGCGGTGGCGGTCTATTCCAATACAATGCGCACATGGCTCGACGACGACGACCCGGCCCTCGCCAAGACCATGGGGCGCCTCGACCGCGAATTGCGGCGGGGCGAACGTGTGCTCGAAGGCGCCGAGGATCTGCGTCGACTGACCGCACCGTTCCGCGCCTTCGGACGTGCGCTGAGGGAGGGCCGTCGCTCCACGCGGCGCGAGAGGCGCGACACCAATGAGGGTGATGCGGACAATCCCGCAGCCGCGATCTGACCGAAAAAGGGGGCATCTGATGGACCAGGCGCAATCGCTCACGCCGACGATCACGTTCGACGACTTTCTGAAGGTCGACATCCGGGTCGGCCGCATCGTCGCCGCGGATCCTTTCCCGCAGGCCCGCAAGCCGGCCTTCAAGCTCACCATCGATTTCGGCCCAGAGATCGGCGCCAAGCGGTCGTCCGCGCAGATCACCGTGAATCACACGATCGAGGACCTCATCGGATCGCTGGTGCTCGCTGTGGTGAATTTTCCGCCACGCCAGATCGGGCCGTTCATGTCGGAGGTTCTCACGCTCGGCGTGCCGGATGCGAACGGGGACGTGATGCTGATCAGACCCGACAGGGATGTGCCGGTGGGCGGGCGGGTTTACTGAGGCGCTGCGCTTTCCTTCATCGGGATGGCCGGGAAGGGCCCGCCATGACGTGATGGGCCGGTCAAGCGGGCAGCCGCACCGTCGCACGCAGGCCGCCGAGCGGGCTGTCGCCGAGGGTGATGTCGCCGCCGTGGGAGCGCGCGATGTCGCGGGCGATGGACAGGCCGAGGCCGGAGCCGCCCTCGTCCTGATTGCGTGCCTCGTCCAGGCGCACGAAAGGTTTGAACACCTCCTCCCGCATGTTCGCCGGAATGCCCGGACCGTCGTCGTCGATATGCAGGACGAGCCAGCGTGTTTCGTGGTTGGCCGAGATCGCGATGCGGTTGCCGTGGCGCGCGGCGTTGGAGACGAGGTTGAAGAGCAGACGCCGGAAGGCGTCGGGACGAACGATGATGATCGGGTCGCCTACGATGTCGAGTTCCGTCACGTGGCCCTGGCGCTCGGCATCCGACTGCACCTCGGCGAGAAGCTGGCGCAGATCCGTTTCGCCCGCCTGCTCGCCCGCGTCGCCGCCGTCGCCCCGAGCGAAGGCGAGATAGCCCTCCAGCATCCGGCTCATCTCGTCCACGTCACGCTTGAGATCTTCGATCTCCGGCGTTTCCTGCATGAGCGCGAGCGAAAGCTTGAAACGGGTGAGAATGGTGCGCAGATCGTGGCTGACGCCGTTGAGCATCGTCGTGCGCTGTTCGAGGTTGCGCTCGATCCTGCGCTTCATCTCGAGGAAGGCATAACCGGCTTGTCGCACCTCGCGCGCGCCGCGCGGACGGAACTCGATCTCGCGACCCTTGCCGAGTGCCTCGGCCGCTTCCGCGAGCCGCAGGATCGGGCGGATCTGGTTGCGCAGGAACAGAATGGCGATGCCGAGCAGCACGAAGGACGAGCCGCCCATCCAGACCAGGAAGATGTGCGAGTTCGACGCATAGGCCTGGCTGCGCCGCGCAAGGATGCGCATCACGGTATTCTGATCGAGCTTGATGCGAATTTCCACGTAGTTGGACCGTCCTACGGTGTCGAGCCAGTAGGGTCGGTCGATCTGGCGGCGCAACTCGTTGGAGAGGGTCTCGTCCAGAATCGAGAAGAACGGCTTCGGGCCGGGCGGCGGCAGATCCGTGTTGTGCAGGATATCCATGTCGAGCTGCAGGCTCTCGGAGGCGATCCGCGAGAGCGTCGAGGCTTCCCTGTCCTGCGGAT
This sequence comes from Microvirga sp., assembly GCA_031181145.1. GTDB lineage: Bacteria > Pseudomonadota > Alphaproteobacteria > Rhizobiales > Beijerinckiaceae > Microvirga. Next base: position 47,692 of record JAPSLB010000033.1, on the reverse strand, counting down.
AGCTCTCGTAGATCTGGATGAGGGCCGCGATATCCGCCGTGACGGCGGAGGACAGGCGGCGCGTCACCAGCTCGTAATGCCGCTCCATGAATACGTAGGCGACGACGGATTGCAGCAGGATGACCGGAGCGATGATGATGATGAGCGCGCGTGCATAAAGCCCCTTCGGCAGAAACCTGCCGAACCAGCGCGCCGCATGGTCGAGCGGCGTGTAGTTGAGGGCTGCGCCGATCTTCATCGGTCGATCACGAGACGATAGCCGATCCCGCGCACGGTCTGCAGGAAGACCGGGTTGGCGGGATCGTTTTCGATCTTGCGGCGCAGACGGTTGATCTGCACGTCCACCGTGCGCTCGTTGGCGGCGGCGCCGTTGCCCGCGAGGGCTTCGCGCGGGACGTTGTCGCCGGTCGCGGAGCCTAGGATCGTCAGGATCTCACGCTCGCGCTCCGTGATGCGTACGACCTCGTCACCGCGACGCAGTTCGCCGCGGTCGAAACGGTAGGAGAAGGGGCCGAAATGGACGATTTCGGGCACATTCCCGCCTCGCGCTCCCGCCGCAGGAACGGCCCGCCTGAGAATGTTGCCGAGGCGCAGCAGGAGTTCTCGGGGCTCGAAAGGCTTCGGGAGATAGTCGTCAGCGCCGATCTCGAGACCCGTCACCCGGTCGGACGTATCGGACCTCGCGGTGAGCATCAGAATCGGAACCTGCGATGTCTGCCGGATGCTGCGGGCATAGTCGAAGCCGGATTCGCCCGGCATCATCACGTCGAGGACGAGGGCGTCGAACAGAAAGTTTTCGGTCTTGGACCGGGCCTCCGCGGCGCTGGCCGCCGCCGTCACGCGATAGCCGTTCTCGGACAAGAACCGCGTGAGGAGGTCGCGAAGGCGCCGGTCGTCGTCCACCACGAGAACGTGCGGGGCGTGGTCAGGGATATCGATGCGGATCGCTTCCATGGGCTCGGGGGCGCTGAAGTAAGAGACCCGCCTGCTTTATCAGGTTTTGTCCTGCCCGAATACGAGGCGCTTCACGTGCTCACGGTCATCCGGGTCGATCAGGGCTAGGAGGTATCGGCTCACGGCCTCCCGGCCCGAGGGCTCCGCATCAGCCAGCGCCCGCATGATCCGGCGGGTCTGGAGCTTGGCGAGCTTCAGGGCGAGGTCATGGCCCTGCGGAGTGGCGTAGAGCAGCCGCTGGCGCCGGTCGGCGGTCCCTGTCCGGCTTTCGATGAAGTCCTTCTCGATCAGTTCCTTGAGGACGCGGTTCAGGCTCTGCTTCGTAATCCTGAGGATGTCCAGAAGCTCGGCGATCGTCAGTCCCGGTTGGCGGCTGACGAAATGCAGGACCCGGTGATGGGCCCGACCGAAGCCATATTCGTCCAGAATCCTGTCCGGGTCGCTGACAAAGTCGCGATAGGCGAAGAAGAGCAGCTCGATCAGGTCATAGGCCGGCATTTCGGCCAGGATATCCCTGTCGGGGCTCTGGTCGGAGGAGTGTCGCTTGAAAGCCGGGATCGCGTCTGGCACCGTCCGTATCCGATTTTATGTCAGCCTTGTTGACATATCTCAGGACGATTGTTACTCGTCAAGCCGCTTTCGTGAAATGAATGCAACCCAAAGATCACGGATGCGACCGGAAATTACACGGCCCCGGTTTGCCACAAAGGTCGGCAGTTAAGGAGAAGACGATGTCCGCGACCCCCTTCGATCAACGTGATGGATGGATCTGGTACGACGGGCAGCTCGTACCCTGGAAGGATGCCAAGCTCCACGTCCTCTCGCACGGCCTCCATTACGGCTCGAGCGTGTTCGAGGGCGAGCGCGCCTATGGGGGTGAGATCTTCAAGTCGACTCAGCATTCCGAGCGTCTCAAGAAATCGGCCCAGATCCTCGATTTCGAAATCCCCTACAGCGTGGCCGAGATCGACGCCGCCAAGCGTCTCGTGCTGGAGAAGAACGGCATGACGGACGCCTATCTGCGTCCCGTCGCCTGGCGCGGGTCGGAGATGATGGGTGTGGCCGCTCAGGCCAACAAGATCCATCTCGCCATCGCCGCATGGGAATGGCCGAGCTATTTCGATCCGGCCCAGAAGATGAAGGGCATCCGCATCGACATGGCGGATTACCGCCGCCCCGATCCGGCGACCGCACCGTCCACGGCGAAGGCAGCCGGTCTCTACATGATCTGCACAATCTCAAAGCACAAAGCGGAGCGGAAGGGCTATGCCGATGCGCTCATGCTCGACTGGCAGGGCCGCGTTGCCGAGTGCACCGGCGCTAACGTGTTCTTCGTGAAGGACGGCGTGATCCATACCCCGATCGCCGATTGCTTCCTCGACGGCATCACGCGCCAGACCGTGATCGAACTCGCCACGCGCCGAGGCCTCGAAGTCGCCGAGCGCCGGATCATGCCGGAGGAGCTCTCCGGCTTCCAGGAATGCTTCATCACCGGCACGGCGGCCGAAGTGACACCCGTGTCGGAGGTCGGCCCCTACACCTACACGCCCGGCGGTATCACCAAGATGCTGATGGACGACTACACGGCCGAGGTGCAGCCCAAGGCCAAGGCCGCTTGAAGCCTGGCAACGCAACTCGTCATGCCCGGCATAAAGGCCGGGCATGACCTCAGGGTGCATAGCGGCGAGGACCTGTCAAAAATCCTCTGCGTCGGGAATGCGGTTGAAAGCGATCTTGGCCCCCGCATAGCCGCCGGGAATGTCCACCAGAGGCCCCCAGTGCAGGAGCGTCTGCCCGTGGCGGGCATTGAGCCGGTCGGCGATGGCGGACAGCTCCTCCATGCGGTGCTTGAGCTGCGCCTCCGCCGTATATCCGAACAGATCCTTCTCGATGTCTTGCAGGGGAACGAGGTCGTGCAGCGTCACGTGGACGCTACGGCTGCGGCGCATGTCCTCCCGCTCTGCGTGGTGGAAGAGGCGGCTCAGGGCAGTCAGAAGCGAGGGATCGTCCCAGGTGGGAGCAAAGCGCTCTTCTCCGTACCAGCCGGCGCTGCTCCGGTCGGTCAGCCAGAGCGCGAGAGCCCGGGCCGAGAAGCCGGCTCGGCGCATGCGGCGCGAGGCTTTCACCAGCAGGGCGCGGGCCGCGGCATAGGCTCCGCCCAGATGCCGCCAATCGGCAGGGAGCACGCGCCCGTGGCCGAACATGCGCCGCCGGGTCTCGGGCCGCTCGATCGTATAGCCGTGCAGCCCCATCCACATCCGCTCGCCCTCCACACTGCCCCAGAGGCGGCGCATGGCCTTCGGCTGGAGCCGCCAGAGGGCCGCCATGTCGGTGATCCCGGCGCGGGCGAGGCGAGCCGCATTGCCCCGCGCGATGCCGGGAATATCGGTGAGCTCCAGCGAGAGGAGGGGACCGGGCAGGTCGCCCGGCCGAATGGCGGCGAGCCCGTCCGGCTTATGCATTTCGGCGGCGATCTTCGCCAGGAGATCGTTGGGGCCAAGCCCCACGGAGCAGGTGAGGGTGGAGCCGATCCTTGTGGCGATCGCATCCTTTACGCGCCGGCCGAGCGCCAGCCCCTCCGCCTGCTCAGAGGGCAGGAGCGCGCAGACCACCTCGTCGATGGAGCAGACGGCCTTCACCGGAACCACGGCATCGATGACCTCGACGATGGTGCGGTGAAGCTGCACGTAACGCTCGTGCCGCGCGTTCACGAAAATGAAATCCGGGAACTGCCGCCGCACGTCGCGCACCCCGGCGCCCCGTTTGATGCCGAGCGCCTTCGCCTCGCGGCTGACGGCGATCAGGCCCGTATGCTCGGAATCAACGGGAATAACCCCGATAGGCCTGCCGCGAAGGTGGGGTTGCAGGTGTTGCTCGGCACTGGCGAAGAAGGAATCGAAGTCCACATAGAGCCGCTCCAGGCCAGCCGGCTTACGCATGGTCACCTATCCATCATTGCAAATCGGAACAAAGTGAGAACACAGGCTCGGCCGAGAGTCGAGCGCCCGGCCTGTGGATAATGGGGACGAGTCGCCCGGGGTAGCCCGTCTTTCCGTTGCGGAACCAAGGCCCTGATTCAAATGTTCTCGTCCTGGAACAAATGATGAACAATAGGAGCCCCGCATGACATCGCGCAGCAAAGCCTCAAGCCGAGGGAGGCATGAGCGCCAGCGCGCTCCAGAGGCAGGTAACCCGAAGGTCGGTCTGAATGCCGAGGACAACCGGATCAAGGATCCCGAGGATTGGGTGACGGGGCACGAGCCGATGACCGGCGCCCAGGCCTCCTATCTCAAGACACTCTCCGAGCAGGCCCATGATCCGGAAGCGTTCAACCCGCAGCTCGACAAGGCCGAGGCCTCCAAGCGCATCGATGCGCTCAAGCAGGACAAACAAGGGAGAAACCGTTAATCCTCTTCGAATCGATCCTGTCGATGAGGCATTGGAATCGGCGGCCCGGACCTTTCACAGGGGACGGGCCATTACCACATAGGAAGCAGGAGCGTCGTGCTCCGAGGGGATGAAACGAAACGATGATGAAATTTGCTTCTCGCCGAAGCCGCGTCATGGTCGCTCTGGCTGCCGCCTTGATTCTGGCTGGCAGCGCCGCCGAGGCCCGCGTCGGCGGACGGGGCAGCTTCGGATCGCGCGGCGCACGCACCTATACTCCGCCGCCGGCCACCCGGACGGCGCCCGATGCCGCTGCGCCCATCCAGCGCTCGCAAGTTCCGAACCAGGGTCCGAACCTCAACCGGCCCGGCGCTCCGGCTCCGAACGTGGCACAGCCGCGCCGCTTCGGATTCGGCACGGGCCTCATGGCCGGCCTCTTCGGCGCGGGCCTGCTCGGCATGCTCATGGGCAACGGCTTCTTCGGCGGCCTCGCGGGGCTCGCCTCCGTCATGGGGCTTCTGCTTCAGATCGGCCTGATCGTGCTGCTGATCTCCTTCGCCATGAAGTGGTTCCGCCGACGTCAGGAACCGTCCTATGCTGGTCCGCAGGGGGATCATCGCACGATGACGGGCGGCAGCGTGCCTCCGGCAGGCGCTCGTCCCGCAGCGGGCGGCCCCATGGCGAGCGGACTGGGCGGTCTGGGCGGCGGCGCTCTCGGCGGAGCCCTGGGCGGCTTGAACCCGTCTCGCCGCCGCACCGAGGTGCGCGACGAGATCGCCATCGGCGAGCAGGATTATGCGGCCTTCGAGCGCTCGCTCGTCGAGTTGCAGGACGCCTACTCGCGTCAGGACATCGAGAAGCTCTGGAGCATCGCCACGCCTGAAATGGCGGGGTACATCCAGGAAGAACTCAACGACAACAACGCCCGCGGCGTCGTGAACAAGGTCTCGGACGTGCGTCTGCTTCAGGGTGACCTGTCGGAGGCATGGCGCGAAGGTGAGACCGAGTACGCGACCGTCGCCATGCGCTTCTCGCTGATCGACGTGCTGACCGACAAGGCTACCGGCCGGGTGCTGGAAGGCGATCCGTCGAAGCCGGAGGAAGCCACGGAGCTGTGGACATTCCGCCGCGATCAGGGCAATCCCTGGAAAATCTCCGCGATTCAGCAGGCCTAAACTCTCGCCCTGAACAGAATACGAAAGCGGCCGGTTCTCACCGGCCGCTTTTTGTTTGCGCGATCCCGATGAGCGATCGCTCCGGTCACTCGGCAGCCTGGCGGCGATCCGCGTGCGAGCCCTCGCGAACCTCCTCGATGATCTTCTTGACGAAGGCGTCGAGATCGCCCGGATTACGGCTGGTGATCACGCCCTGATCCGTCACCACCGTTTCATCGCGCCACTCACCGCCGGCATTCATCACGTCCGTCTTGATGGAATGATAGGAGGTGCACTTCCTGCCCTTGATCACGCCTGCCTCCACGAGCAGCCACGGGGCATGACAGATGGCGGCGATGACCTTGCCGGACGAGTAGAAGGCGCGAATGATTTCGATGGCTTTCTGCTCGACGCGCAGCTTGTCGGGATTGATCTGCCCGCCGGGCAGCACGAGCGCATCGTAGGAAGAAGGATCGACACTCTCGATATCCTTGTCGACCTTCACGCTCTTGCCCCAGTCCTTCGCGTCCCAGCCACGGATCTCCGCCTGATTCATGCGCGACTTGGGCGCAGCCACCTCGACCGCCGCGCCCGCTTCCGAAAGCTTCTGCTGCGGGACCATGAGCTCCGATTGCTCGAAGCCGTCCGTCGCCATGATGAGGATCTTGGCCTGTTGAATGTCGGGCATAATGCTCTCCGTTGTCTGGGCCCATCGTGCGGAAATGTGGAACCGTTCTTCGCCGACGCGAACATCCGGTTCCGCACAGGACAATGCGCCGCTTGAAAGGGAGCATCGGACCGATCCTTAAAACCGCATTCCGCATTCGGAGCCGATGCTCTCGGGGACGGCGATGGAACGGATGAGGCGGACAGGGGTTCCAGGAAACCCAACATTCGGAACCCGATCGGCATGGGCCGGTTGACTCGATCACGGAAAATTCGACAGGGATGACAAGGATGGTCAATCCAGGAATGCCGACAGACGAGCCGTTGCCGGGTGGAAACGTTCCAAGCGAAGTCCCGCCGCCCGGCACCGATCCCGGCGATCTGCCGGATACGGGACCGACCGGTCCGCGCACGCCTTACCCCGTGAACGACCCGGGGATTACGGATCCGAAGGGGCCGGGCTCCGAGCCCGATTACTTGCCCGGCAACCCGACCGATCCGGGAACGCGGCTCCAAGGGTCGAAGGATCAGATTTCCAGGATCGCGTAGGGTTTGCCCGTAGGCTTCTCGATGTGCCTGGCGACGTTATAGACGGGTTGCCCGCCCGGTGTGCGCCCTTCGAAGCGGCCGCGATGGGCGTGGCCGTGCACGATGGCGTTGACCTTGAAGCGGTCGATGGTCTCGGCCAGGCGCGAGGAGCCGAGGAACGGATAGATCTCCAGCGGCTCGCTTTCGATGGTGTCGGCAACCGGCGCATAGTGCAGAATGACGACGGAGCGCTTGGCGCGAACTTGACGCATGGCGTTCTCGAGCCGAAGCGTTTCGTTCATGGTTTCGTTGACGAACTGCTTTATGGCTGGCTCGCCGAAGGAGCCGAGCATGCGCCGCCCGAAGCCGCCCGCGAAGCCCTTCACGCCGACGAATCCGACGCCGTCGATCTCCACCGATTGGCCGTCGAGCACCTTCATGCCCGCATTGCGCAGGATACGTGCGACCTCATCGGGCGCGCCGCACTCGTAATCGTGATTGCCGAGCACACCCACAACCGGAATCGAACAGGCCTTGAGATCCTGAGCGAGGATCTCCGCCTCGTCCGGCTTGCCGAGATCCGTCAGGTCGCCGGCAAGGACGAGAACATCCGCTTCCTTGGAAATTTCGCCGAACAGATCGCGATAGGATATGCCATTGTCTTCACGCACGTGAAGATCGCCCATGGCTGCGACCTTCAGTGGCCTCTCAACATCACTCATTCCGCCATTCACCTTCGCCGCCCACATCGGCGAAGCCCCATTGCTTCACGTCAACCTCGTAATCGACCCGGGAGAACATCCGCCCGCGGCACACTTTCATCTGCGGCGGTGGCAGGTCGAGCTGCTTGGCCAATCTGTCGAGCAGTTCGTCCATGACCCAGCGCGGGACCTTGTCGCGCTCGGAGGGATAGATCCAGCGGAAGTTGAGCAGGTGCATGAGCAGCACCTCCCAATGGACTTCCATGTACGCCAGCAGGCGGTGCCAATCGATCTGATCGTGCGCCTTGAGAATCGTGTGCGCCACATCCGCGCCGTCATAGCGGTGGCGGAGCTGGATGAAGCACTTGGACCAGACAAGCTCGGTCGGGCCGACAATACACACCGGATGGCCGAACACCTCGATTCGCCGGGCATGTTCGAACCAGGGGTCACCGATCGGCATCGTGCCGTTCGAGGAGGCGAAGATCACGTCGAAGAAGTATTGTCCCTTGAACACCTTGCCGAGCCAGCGGTCGTCCTCGATCTCGATGGAATATCCGATGCTCTTGAAGTGCGACAGAACGCGGGTGTAGTCGCCGGCCTTGCAGAAGATGTCGAGGTCCTTCGTAGGGCGCGTGATGCCGGTATAAGCCGACAATGCATAGGTTCCGGCGAGCAGGAAGGGCAGGCCCAGCTGGTTCAGTTCCTTCAAGGCTTCGGCATAGAAGGCTTCGGATTCCGGGTATTTGAGCGTTGGCTCCGCCTTCGCATCCATGATGGGAATGCTGTGGGAAGCATTGGAGGTGAGGTCAGGGTCGTGCGCTGCCATAGGCCTTGTCCAAAGCGGGGCCGATGATGACCCGCGTTCGACAACCGTATGGCAGATATGAAGTTCCGCAGCAGGCTCGAAGACCGTTGCGGCTAGTGATCCCCGTGAGAGGTCCGCACATCCCTCGGGCTGTTGAGGATTTCGAGCAGGCTGGTGGCAATGTGACGGGCCTCGTCGTCCTTGAGGCGCAGCAGGAAGGGGGGCAGCATCCCGGCCTGCAGGCCAACCACCGCAAATCCATGCTCGTCGGTTCCAACGTCGATGGTCGAGGAGGTGACCTCCACCAGTTCCTCCGGAACCTCCTCCTGGTCCTCGCTGCTTTCGCCGATGGCGATGAGGAGCTGGCTGAGGGCTTTGACCAGAGAGCGGGCGGCATGAGGGTCCATGACCACGGCGGTCGATTGCTCATCCTTCTGGAATGCGATCTGAATGTTGTCGCCTTCGAGCGTGACGGAGATACCTGCCATTGTCATCCTCATCCTTCCCGTCATTATGACCTCGTGCGCATGCGGGAAAAGGCAAGTCCTGGTACGACAGGAGCGCCCCGCTCCCAAGAGGGCGGGGCGCATCCGGGCCAATGATCAACGGTTTTTCAGGGGAAAAGACGTCCTCCATAAAGCCGGGCGGTCAGACGCCGCGTTTGCGGCCGCCGGTGCTTTCCGCGTCTGCGGTGTTCGTCTCGGGGCGGCCGACCGTTCCGGCTCCGGCGGCGCCCGTTCCCGAGAGCATGCTGCCGCCCATGCCCATCTCGGCGGCCTGCTGAACGCGCAGGTTGTTCTGCACGTGGGTGACGCCCGAGACGGTTTCCGCGATGTCCTCCGCATGCCGCTTCTCGAAACGGCTGTTCACGGTGCCGCTCAAAGTGACCTCCCGATTCGACACCGACACCTCGATCTCGGAGGCGTCGAGATGCGGGTCCTCCGTGAGGCGGTCGTTCACGTCTTCCAGGATCCGGGAATCGGAGCGCTGATAGCCCTTCGGGCCTCGCCCCCGATGCTGACCGGCCTGGCGCATGTCCCGGTCGCGGCGACGCTCCGCGTCCTCGTCGCCGAACCAGGAGCGCACCTCGTCTCCGGCCCGGTCGAGGAACCCTCTGTCCTCGTCATAGTCGCGCGAGCCTCGCCCGAACATGTCCGAACCGTACCGGTCCTGGCCGCGCCCGTGGGACCCAGCGGAGCGGGGCGTGCCCCAGTCTCGGATCCGTTCCCGGTCTCGATCCCGCCCCGAACGGAAGAGCGAGGAGGGATCATAGTCGCGGTCCTCACCGACGACGTCAGACCAGTCGCGGGCGGAGCCGCCCGAACCGTAGCCCGCGGAATCCCCGTAATCGCGCCTGGGCGTCCTCTCGTAGCCGGTGCGTTCGTTGCCGAAGCCTCGACGGGCGATGTAGCCGTCGTCATCGTCGCGGTAGCGATCGTTCGCCATGGGAGCGCTCCTTCCTGTGCTGGAATGGGCCCGCCTTGGGGCGCGGCCTTGCTCCGACAACGTGAGGCCGCAAAAGCCGTTCCTCGACCCGCTTTTTCCACAGTCCCGCTTGAACGGGTACGCCGGGGGCGCATTGACGGGAACGCGGCGAGTCTGAAGGCAGAGGTTCTCCATGACGCGATTATCGGGTTTGAGTGACGAGGCTCTGGCGGTCTTCGCCTTCGCGGCCTATCATCAACTATCCAGTGGCCAGATCGTCAGAAGCGTGGTGCAGCGCGACGGGAGCGGCCATAAGGCCAGCGACGCGGCCGTGTCCGAGTTGACGGGGCAGGGCCTCATCGAAGCGGACGGCGACGAGATCCGCTTCACAGAGGAAGGGGAGCAGGCCCTGCAGGCCCTCGTTTCAGGGCTTCGCGGCGACCGGCCCGCCTGACGGGCCTACCCAACAAGGCTTAGCTGTCCTGCCTTGCAATTGCCAAATCCTTCCCCTACTTATTCTGGCATCGACATTTGGCCGGACGACTGGGCTACTTCGCTTTGGCACTGCCGGGCGCACGTTCCTTCTCTCTACCAATATCGACTAACGGGCGGTTCGGCCTTGGCCCCCCGCCCACGTGCAAGCGACAGTGAAAGGATTTCCCATGGAACAGGGAACCGTGAAGTGGTACAATGAAACCAAGGGTTATGGTTTCATCCAGCCCGACAACGGCGGCAAGGACGTATTCGTCCATGCGACGGCGCTTGAGCGCGCCGGAATGCGTGGCCTGCGCGAGGGTCAGAAGATCTCTTACGAGCTCCAGACGGACCAGCGCACCGGCCGCACCTCTGCAGTGAACCTGCAGAACGCGTAAGGTTTGATACTGGAGAGCGTGCCCGGCGCGCTCTCTTGCTTATCGGCCGTTCCGCCTGAGGAGCGGCTTTTTTGTTATGAGGAAGGCTTTGCATGGCAAAGGAAGAACTGATCACCTTCGAAGGGCTTGTGACTGAAATTCTGCCGGATGCGCGCTATCGCGTGCAGCTCGACAATGGCCATGAGGTTATTGCCTACACTGCTGGCAAGATGAAGAAGAACCGCATCAAGACGCTGGCGGGCGACCGCGTGACCGTCGAGATGTCGCCCTACGACCTCGAGAAGGGCCGGCTCATCTTCCGCCACAAGGATTCGGGTGCATCGTCCGGTCCGCGTCCCCCGCAGCGCGGCAACCAGCAGTTCCGGCGCCGGTAGTCCGGCTGGCGCGCCTCCCGACGCCGCGCATGCCCAGTCCCGCCATATCCGATGAATGAAAGCCCGGGAGCGGGTCGGCCGCTCTGCCGGGCTTATGCCGTTGAGGCGCGACGCGCCGCGTCAGGCGACCGCGTGCATGACCGAGAGCGTCACGCGGTCAGGGCCGATATCCTCGTCCATGTCATCGAAGTGCATCAGCTCCGCGAGGCGGTTGCGCGCCCGGTTCACGCGGCTCTTGATGGTGCCCACCGCGCAGCCGCAGATCTCCGCGGCCTGCTCGTAAGAGAAGCCTGAGGCGCCCACCAGCAGCAGCGCCTCGCGCTGGTCGTGCGGCAGGCGCGCCAACGCCTTCTGCAGGTCCTCGAAATCGAGATGCGGCAACTGATCGGGCTGCACGGAGAGAGCGGCCGCATATTTACCGTCAGCGTCCTCCACCTCACGGCGCCGCTTGCGGTACTCGGAATGGAACAGATTGCGCAGGATGGTGAAGAGCCACGCCTGCATGTTGGTGCCGGGCTGGAAGCGGTCGATGTTGGCGATCGCCCGCATCAATGTCTCCTGCACGAGATCGTCCGCGCGGTCCACGTTGTTCGTCAGAGAAATGGCGAAGGCGCGCAGGTTCGGCGTCGCCTTGAGCATGGAGTCGCGAAGATCGATGTCGATGCTCATGATTGCTGCTTCTCCGGCTTTCGCTCGTCCAAGCGATTGATGATCTCGATGAAGCGATCTGGAACCGGCTGCTCGCCGAGCGCCAGCGCTTCGTAGAATTGCCGCAGACGCTGGCCGAGTTGGGCCTGGACCGAACGGCTGAGCGCCGGCGACGATGATTTTCGGAGGCCCGGAACAGGCTCTGGATCGAATTGAGACATGTGCTTTGGAAACTTTTTTTGCATCGGGTCGTCCTGATCCGTCTTGAGGTGGCGACCTCCCGCAGGGGTCACGCTCACGGCGGCACCCAATCGCCGTGGAGGTAACGCCAAGCCGTTCTGATCGTTCCGTCACGGAAGAGATTCCGGCAGCCTGCCGCTCCCACTGGTTGGGAACCAAATCCAAACAGCCAAGTTTCCCTTCCAGCAACTCAGTTTCGACCGAGGGCTGCGGTTTCCGGCTTATGGAGGGTCCATCCGGAGGGAGGCAGCCTTAAGGTGGAAACCCCTATTGGAGGCAACATCATGGGCGTTAGCACCATCCTGCTCATTCTCGTCATTCTTCTGCTCATCGGCGCCGTGCCCGCATGGCCCTACAGCCGAGGCTGGGGCTATGGCCCGAGCGGCCTGCTTGGCGTCATCCTGCTCATCCTCATCGTTCTTCTGCTGATGGGACGGCTCTGAGCGGGCGCGAAGAAAGGCGAATTGCAAAAGGCGGGCTCGAGCCCGCCTTCTTGCTGTCAGGCTGTTGGTATCCGAGCGATCCGGAAGGCGGGCGCCGTATGGCCAAGCTCGTGCGCAACCGCACATCCGCGACACCGATGACATCTTAGATACGGTGTCGTCGGAAGCTGTCGGGAGGCTCTTCAAAACCTGTAGATGTCGTCCTGTCGATGTCTGCGTCTCCCGAAATAGGTCCGGCCCTCTTCCCGAAATGCATGTGCCGGGAAAGACCCCCGTCACCTGGCATCCCCTTACCAGGTGACGGGGGCGGCGCGTGCCGTGCCGGTGCAATCGCTCGCTCCTTCGACTGCGCCTCCTTCGGCCTTGACAGGCAGCCTCGAAGAAGGTCCTGGCTCAAGGCGGGTGCGAGGCGTTCCGGGTTCCTGCAGGAGGGTGTAGACTGGTCAAGACGCTCGCCCGGGGACGGAGAAAGCGATGCCCATCTACTTGGACCGGCACGACTTGAGAGGGGTGACGGCGGCGGATGTTGCCGAGGCCCACCGGAAGGACCTGGAGCTGCAGGGCCATTACGGCGTGAAATTCCTGACCTATTGGTTCGACGATACGCGCGGCACGGCATTCTGCCTCATCGAGGCCCCCGACATCCACACCGCCATGCGGGTTCATGACGAAGCTCACGGCAATATCGCGCGCGACGTCATTGAGGTCGACCTCTCCGCCGTCGAGGCGTTTCTCGGGCGTGTATCCGATCCTGCACCGACGGGAGCGCAGGGTCGCATATCGGCCGATCCGGCGATGCGCACCATCATGTTCACGGATATCGTGGACTCGACCGGGATGACTGCGCGGCTCGGCGACGTGCGGGCCGTCGAGATGGTGCGCGCCCATGATGCCCTGGTCCGCCGCGCCCTGCACCGCACGGGAGGGCGCGAGGTCAAGCACACGGGCGACGGGATCATGGCCTCCTTCGACGATGCTCTGGCCGGAGTGGAATGCGCCTGCGCCATTCAGCAGGCCTTCGACACGTTCAACCTCGCAAGCCGCGAAAAGCTCCAAGTGCGGATCGGGCTCGATGCGGGCGAACCCGTCGCCGACAGCAACGATCTGTTCGGCGCAACCGTCCAGATGGCGGCGCGCCTGTGCCAGCACGCAAGGCCCGGCACCATCCTCGTCTCGGAAGCGGTGTCGAAAGCCCTGTCCGACCGGGTCCAGGTCGTCGCTCTCGGGCCGAAAAGCCTGAAGGGCTTCGGGCAACCGACGGCCGTGTTCGAAGTGACCTGGCGGTGACCGGCCCCGGGAAAGGGGCGGCCTACCGTCCCTTGCGTCCCTTGTATTTCGGCTTCTGGCCCGCGAAGCCCTGGGTCGAGCGGCCCGTCGGGCGCTCGCGGAAGTTCAGCGGGATCTCCCTGTCGGTGCCGGGGCCCATCTCGTCGAGGCCGGGCTTGCGGATGCGAGTGCCTTCATCCGAGCGGCCCTTGCCGAGGGGGCCGTGGGAACTCGAATTCTCGTCGCTCTCGCTTGCGCCCTCCGCCGACCCCGGAAGGCCCTTCGGCGGCAGGTTGGCGTTGCGGCCATATTTGCGTGAGCCGCCGTATCTGCCGGCATCCTTCTCCACGTCGCTCTGGCGCGCCATGGGATCGTCGCTGATGGCGAGCTCGGTCGCCTGAAGGCGTTTGAGTTCGTCGCGCAACCGCGCGGCTTCTTCGAATTCGAGATTCGCGGCCGCCTCCCGCATGCGCTTTTCCATATCGGCGATGACGGCCTTGAGGTTGTGGCCTACCGTCTTGTCGGCGAGACCCGTATCGACCGAGACATGGTCGCGCTCATAGACGCTTTCCAGGATGTCCGCGATGTTCTTCTTCACGCTCTGCGGCGTAATGCCGTGCGCGGCGTTATAGGCGAGTTGCTTCTCTCGGCGGCGGTTCGTTTCCGCGATCGCGCGTTCCATGGAGCCCGTCATCTGATCGGCGTAGAGGATGGCCTTGCCCTCCACGTTTCGCGCCGCGCGGCCGATGGTCTGCACGAGCGAGGTCTCGGAGCGCAGGAAGCCTTCCTTGTCCGCATCGAGAATGGCGACGAGCGCGCATTCGGGAATGTCGAGACCTTCGCGCAGCAGGTTGATGCCGATGAGCACGTCGAAGGCGCCGAGGCGAAGGTCGCGGATGATCTCGATGCGCTCCAGCGTGTCGATGTCGGAGTGCATGTAGCGCACGCGCACCCCATTCTCGTGGAGGTATTCCGTGAGGTCCTCCGCCATGCGCTTGGTGAGCGTGGTCACGAGCGTGCGGTACCCCTTCGCGGAAAGCTCCTTCACCTCGTGCAGCAGATCGTCGACTTGGCTGCGCGCGGGGCGGATCTCCACGACCGGGTCGACGAGACCCGTCGGGCGAATGACCTGCTCCACGAACACGCCGCCGGTCTGTTCCATCTCCCACTTGCCCGGCGTTGCCGAGACGTGGATCGATTGCGGACGCATGGCGTCCCATTCCTCGAAGCGCAAGGGGCGGTTGTCGAGGCAGGAAGGGAGACGGAAGCCGTATTCCGCGAGCGTCGCCTTGCGGCGGAAGTCGCCGCGATACATGCCGCCAATCTGCGGCACGGTCACGTGGCTCTCGTCCGTGAACACGAGGGCGTTGTCGGGAAGGTATTCGAACAGCGTCGGCGGCGGCTCGCCGGGCTTGCGGCCCGTGAGATAGCGCGAATAGTTCTCGATGCCGTTGCACACGCCGGTGGCTTCGATCATCTCGAGGTCGAACTGCGTGCGCTGCTCCAGCCGCTGCGCCTCCAGCAGGCGGCCCATGCGGGCGAGTTCCTGCAGACGGTGCTGCAGTTCGTCCTGGATGCCCTTGACGGCCTGCTGCAGGGTCGGTCGCGGCGTCACGTAGTGCGAGTTCGCGTAGACCTTCACGAAAGAGAGGTCGTTGGTCTTCTTGCCTGTGAGAGGATCGAACTCGACGATGCTCTCGATCTCGTCACCGAACAGGCCGATGCGCCAGGCGCGGTCCTCCAAGTGGGCCGGAAACAGCTCGATCACGTCGCCGCGCACGCGGAAGGTGCCGCGGGCGAAATCGCTCTGGATGCGCTTGTACTGCAGGGCCACGAGGTCCGCGATGAGCTGGCGCTGCTCGATACGCTCGCCCACCTTCAAGGAGAAGGTCATGGCGGTATAGGTTTCGACCGAGCCGATACCGTAGATGCACGACACGGATGCGACGATGATCACGTCGTCGCGCTCGAGCAGCGCGCGCGTCGCCGAGTGGCGCATGCGGTCGATCTGCTCGTTGATGGAGGATTCCTTCTCGATGAAGGTATCCGAGCGAGGCACATAGGCCTCGGGCTGGTAATAGTCGTAATACGAGACGAAGTATTCCACCGCGTTGTCGGGGAAGAACGACTTGAACTCGCCGTAAAGCTGCGCCGCCAGCGTCTTGTTGGGTGCGAGGATGAGGGCCGGGCGCTGGGTCTCCTCGATCACCTTGGCCATGGTGAAGGTCTTGCCCGAGCCGGTGACGCCGAGCAGAACCTGATCGCGCTCGTTGCGGCGCACGCCGTCCACGAGTTCGCGGATCGCCTGCGGCTGGTCGCCGGAGGGCGTGAAATCGGATTTGATCCTGAATGGAATGCCGCCTTCCGACTTCTCGGGGCGTGGCGGGCGGTGCGGCACCCAAGGCTTGCCGTTCTTGAAACGCGGATCGCCTTCCGTCAGCAGCCTCGTGAGCGCGTCGACCGTCGCCGATACGCCGGACCCGGGTGACAGATCGCCGAGTTCGCTCGACACATCCGGTCCGTCGTCGGAACCTTTCAGGCCCAGCTTCTTGGCGAGCGCCGGATCCACATCCGCGACGTCGCCATGAACGAAGGTTTCCTGAGCGCGCTCCGCAAAGCCCTCCGCCGCTTCCCGCTCCCGGTTGACGGCGGGATTGAGAAGATCGGCCAGATAGGGATCCAGCGGCTTCAGCTCAGGTTTGGACGCCTTCCCGGTGGAAAGCTTGGGCTTCTTGGGTGATTTGGCCATAGAACGAATATGGTACAAAAGAGCCGGCATGGGAAGAGCGCGGAGCTCTCTTCCCGACCGTCATCCCGCCGTCATGGGACTGACGCAGAACGGCCCTGCCAAGCTCAACCATATCGCGGGGATATCATGCACCGTTCTCTTGTCGTCGGCGCGCTTGCCGCCATTCTGCTGTCGGGCACCGCTCTCGGCGCACCGGCCGCCGAATATTTCGACCGTATCGCAAGCTTCCCGATCACCGCCAACCTGCCGGCCGATGCCGACATGAAGGCGGAAACCGTGGCCGAGATCATTTCCGCGAGCGAGGACGGCAGGCTCCTCGTCTATACGGATAGCCCACGCAAGGCGCTGGGCTTCATCGACATCGCCGATCCCGCGCAGCCCAAGGCGGGCGGCATGCTGGTCCTCGGCGGCGAGCCGACTTCGGTGAAGGTGGTGGGCAAGGCAGCCTACGTGGCCGTCAACACCTCCGAGAGCTTCACCAACCCAAGCGGGAAGCTCTTGCGGGTGGATCTGGCGAGCCGGAAGGTTTCCGCCGAATGCGCATTGCCCGGACAGCCTGACTCGATTGCCGCGAACGCCGGAATTCTCGCCATTGCCATCGAGAACGAGCGCAACGAAGAGGTCAATGACGGCGCGCTGCCGCAATTGCCCGCAGGTGCGCTGGTGATCGGTTCTCTCACCGGTGACGAGCTCGACTGCGCTGCCCTTAGGACCGTCGATATGACGAACCTTGCGAGTGTCGCTGGCGAGGATCCCGAGCCCGAGTTCGTCGACGTGTCGGGTGAGGGCAAGATCGTCGTGACCTTGCAGGAGAACAACCATATCGTCGTGGTGGACGGAAAGACCGGCCAGGTCGAGACGCATTTCTCCGCCGGCACGGTCGATCTGAAGAACATCGATACTAAGAAGGATGGAAAAATCGACCTGACCGGCACGCTGGACGGCGTTCCTCGTGAGCCCGATGCCGTGCGCTGGCTCGACGCCAACCGCTTCGTGACCGCCAACGAAGGCGATTGGAAGGGAGGCTCGCGGGGCTTCACGATCTTCAACAAGGATGGATCCGTTGCGTATGAGTCCGGCGCGAGCCTGGAGCACGAGGTCGTCTCGCTCGGCCACTACCCCGAAAAGCGCAACAAGAAGGGCATCGAAATCGAGGGCATCGAGACTGGTCTCTTCGGGCAGGACCGTCTGATCTTCGCGGGTTCCGAGCGTGGATCCGTCGTGGCAGTGTACCGCGACACGGGCGCGGCTCCCGAGCTTCTCCAGCTTCTGCCGACGGGTATCGGACCTGAAGGTCTGCTGGCCATTCCATCCCGCAACCTGTTCGTCGCCACCAGCGAGACCGATCTGCACGGAGAGGGAGGAGCCGCACCTCACGTGATGATCTACCAGCGGGCAGAGCGCGCGGCGCCGGCTTATCCGACGATCCGCTCCGTCAGAAAGTCCGACGGTCTGCCGATCGCCTGGGGAGCCATTTCCGGAGTTGCTGCGGACAGGACACAGGCAGGCAAGCTCTATGCGGTGACCGACAGCGCCTATCCGGCTGCGCCTCGCATCCTGGTCGTCGACGCCACTCGGAAACCCGCACTGATCACGGAAGAGGTGCTTGTGACGCGCAACGGCCAGGCCGCCGAGAAGCTCGATCTCGAAGGCATCGCCTTGGCGAGCGACGGGGGATTCTGGCTGGCATCCGAAGGGAATCCCGGGAAGGGTCTCAAGAACCTCCTTCTCAAGGTCGACGCGAAGGGGGAGATCCGGGAGGAGATCGGCTTGCCCGCAGGGCTCGAGGAGGGCGCCAAGAACTACGGTTTCGAGGGCGTCACCGTCACAGGCTCGGGCGACAGCGAGACCGTGTGGCTTGCCGTGCAGCGCGAATGGGCTGATGACGGCAACGGGACGGTGAAGCTCCTCGCCTACAAGCCCTCGGACAAGAGCTGGGGCGCCGTACGCTATCCCCTCGACAAGACCGAGACCGGCTGGGTCGGTCTGTCGGAGATCACGGCCGCAGGGGATCGCATGATCGTCATCGAACGCGACAACCAGATTGCCGAGAAGGCCAAGATCAAGAAGCTCTATTCGGTTGCCATCTCCGACATGGAGCCGCGGGCTCTCGGTGGAGAGCTGCCGCTCGTGAAGAAGACCGAGCTTCGGGATCTGCTGCCCGATCTTCAGGCTCCGAAGGGCTATGTGCTCGATAAGGTGGAGAGCTTCGCGATCGATGCGGCGGGCGACGCCTATATCGTCACCGACAACGACGGTGTGGACGGCTCCTCCGGAGAGACGCAGTTTCTCAAGCTCGGAAAACTCTGATCATCCGCTGTCAGGTGCATGACGAAGCAAAAGGGCTGCTCTTCGAGGAGCCCTTTTCTCTTTCAGGCTGTGTGCTTCCCGGCCTTCCGGCTCCCGCCTCTCAACGTCCTCACCAGCGGTACGGCCACGTAGTGGAGGAGTGGGATCAGAACGGCTCCCAGGAAGAGCCCGGAGATGCCCGAGGCCGCCGCCGTGACGAGCCATTCCACGGCGCCGCTGAAAGCCGGCGCCGCATGTGCCGCTGCAGCGGCGAGATCGTGGATCGCGTGACCCAGCCACGTGAAGCCGTAGCCTTCGAGACCGTGTACGATGATGCCGCCGCCGACCCAGACCATTGCGGCGGTTCCCACGATTCCGAGCATGCGCAGCAGAACGGGCATCGCGCGTACGAGGCCGCGCCCGAAACCCTTTGTCAAGGGAGCCAGGGTTCTGTCGGCGCCGGTGGGCGCGCTCGGCGCGCCGCGGCTCAAGAGGCCTGAAACAGGACGGTTATTGGTAGCCAGCGCCAAGCCTGCATCATCCGCCTTCACGATCAGGGCGACACCGCCATAGACCAGGGCGGTGATGCCGATTCCGACCACGGCCAGGACCAGTGCTTGCGTCCAGGATGGGGCTTCCGAAACCGTTCCGAGCGTGATGGCCATGATCTCGGCGGAGAGGATGAAGTCGGTCTTGATGGCGCTGCCGACCTTCTCGTCCTCGAAGCTCTGCGCGCTCTGCACCGCTTCTCCGACTGCGGCCTCATGCTGACGGGCGCCGTGCGGGAAGAGGGCTTCGAAAACCTTTTCCGATCCCTCATAGCAAAGGTAGGCGCCGCCGATCATGAGAAGCGGGGTGATCGCCCAGGGGGCCGCGAAGCTGAGAAGCAGCGCGGCCGGCAGCAGATAGATGAGCTTGTTCTTGAGGGAGCCTAGCGCAATCTTGCCGACGATCGGCAGCTCTCGGGCGGCCGAGAAGCCTACGACGTAGCGCGGCGTGACGGCCGCATCGTCGATCACGACGCCCGCAGCCTTCGCACCCGCCTTGGCCGCTTGCGCACTCACGTCATCGAGGGAGGCGGCCGCAACTTTGGCCAAGCCAACAATATCGTCCAGCAGCGCGATAAGGCCAATGCTCATGTCTGCTCCTGTCGGAAGGTGTCTGAATGTGTCAGGAGATGCTGGAATGTCTCTCCCGGTATCGACAACGTCCGAGGCGGATTTTCGGTGCGTACGGGATTATGCATGGACCTCGTACCGCTTCCAGCGGGAGCGAAATCAAGATCGCCACGGTGCCGTCAGACAGGTTTGTTTCTTGAAGCGGCGATAGGCGGGTTTTGCCGTGAATGGGCCCGAGCGGAAGGCTTCAGCCGCTGGCGTGACAGTCAAAAGGATAGGGGGAAGGAGGTGACGGTGGCTTGTCGAGCTCTCAAGCAGAGAAGGCCGTCGGCCCTTTCAGATAGGCTTCGACACGGTCAAGGGCGAGCTTGCCGTCGGCGCTTTCGTCTTGCCGGGGCGCGGGAACAGGCGCGCTGTGAGGTTGGGAAACGGCCGCTGCGCGCGTGGGGTCATCGAGCGTTTCATGGATGCCCTGCAGAGGTTTCCTCTGCACATCCAAGTCGGAACTGTTTTCCGGATTGCGCGGCGTCATAGCGTCCTCCTTCGGCGAGCAATCGATAGGCAAGGAGAGTGTTCGCTCAATCCATGTCGCAAATAGGGCACCGTCGCTGTGCAGCGAACAGTGCGCCCTTATGTGAAGCCGCATTGGGTCGAAATCCGCCGGAGCGCTGCCACACAGCGTAAACCTCAGGAACTGCGATCGGGCATCGTTAGTATCGGGTGCGAGAAAGCGCTTCCCGGAAGCCCCGTCCTAGGCGCAGCTGCGGCCCATTGCATTGAGACCTTCGTCCAGTAGATCGGCAAGGTTCGGAATTCCGATCAGCCAGTCGGCCGTCGAGACGCTGCTTGCCTCCTCGCGCTCACGGGCGAGGCGCACGGCGTCGCCCCACTCCTCCGGCTCCATGTCACCCCGGCCGATATAAACCAGAGCGATCAGATCGATGCGCTCATCGTCGTTGAGGCCGGCGATCACATCCCGAAGCTCGGTTTCCGTAGCATCGTCAGGCGAAGCGGTGAGGGCATCGATCGCGCCATCGTCGATGGGGTTCGAACCCGAGGCCGGATCGGTAGGGCCTTCCTTAACGTCAATGGCCCTGGCCCGGAGAATGAGTTCGCAGACCTTGTCGAGCGCGATATCCATCGAAATCCTCTTGAGACGATCTTTGCTGCCTTCGGTGAGAGGAAAACCCCTGAGACGGCATTCGGTTCGGTTCCCGTCAGGTCTCCCGGGCGCACCTTGGCCTTGAGGCCCTGTTTCAGTCCTTGACACCATTGCAGGGAGGGATAGGCCAGAGAGGCAGCCCCGATGATCTCCCCCGTATTTCCCATGAATCCCCAGACCGCGCCCGTTCTTCTGCTGATTGCCTCAAACGTCTTCATGACCTTCGCCTGGTACGGCCATTTGAAGTTCAAGACCTCGCCGCTCTGGATCGCGGTGCTGGCCTCCTGGGGCATCGCTTTCGTGGAATACTGGTTCGCGGTTCCGGCCAACCGTATCGGCTCGGCCGTCTATTCGGCGGCCGAACTGAAGACCATGCAGGAGGTGATCACACTGATCGTTTTTGCAGGCTTCTCAGTGATTTACCTTAAGGAGCCTCTGGGCTGGAATCACCTCGTCGGCTTCGTGCTGATCGCCTCGGGCGCAGCCTTCATCTTCCAGGGAAAGTAAGTCCCGGCTTTAGGCCTATTCCGCGGGTCTCATGCGGAGAATGCGTCCCTGTCGAGAGTCCGTGAGGAGATAGATCAGGCCGTCGGGGCCCTGGCGTACGTCCCGGATGCGCTCGCCCAAGTTCTGCAACATGCGCTCTTCCCCGGTCACCCTGTTGCCGTCGGTCTCAAGGCGCGAGACGAGCCTGCCGGCCAGGGCGCCGACCAGGATGCTGCCGCGCCAGGCCGGGAATTTGTCGCCCGTGTAGAAGGTCATGCCGGAAGGTGCGATGGACGGATCCCAGTAATAGACAGGCTGTTCCATTCCGGGTTTCCTGGTGCCTTCCCCGATCTTCTGGCCGGAATAATGCACGCCGTATGAGATGACGGGCCAGCCGTAATTCTTTCCCTTTTGCGGAATGTTGACCTCGTCGCCCCCGCGGGCTCCGTGGTCGACGATCCAGAGGTCGCCCGTCGCTGGGTGAAGGGTGGCCGACTGAACGTTGCGGTGACCGTAGGACCAGATCTCCGGGCGTGCATCCTCCCTGTTGACGAAAGGGTTGTCCGGGACCGCGCCGCCGGTGGGCTTGATGCGGACGATCTTGCCGATGTGGTTGCCGAGGTTCTGGGCCTGATCGCGTAGGTCGTTGCGCTCGCCCAAGGTCACGAAGAGATTGCCATCCCGGCTAAAGACAAGGCGCGAGCCGAAGTGATGGGTGCCCGCATAGGAAGGCTCCTGTCGGAAGATGATCTCGATGTCCTCGAGACTCGACCCGTCCCGGCTGAGGCGGCTGCGCGCGACGCTGGTGCCGTTCCGGCCTTCCCCTCGGTCTTCGGCGAAGCTCAAGTAGATCAGCCGATTTTGGGCGAAGTTCGGGTCGAGCGCCACATCCAGAAGACCGCCCTGGCCCCGTGCCGCGATGGAGGGCAATCCCTTGATAGGCTCGGAGAGATTGCCTTGCGCATCCACCATGCGCAGCCGCCCGGGCCTCTCGGTGACCAGCATGCGGTTGTCGGGCAGGAAAGCGAGGCTCCAGGGATTCTGAAGATTGCGGGCGAGGGTTTCGACAATCACCTCGCCCTTGTCGGTACGGAGGCGCTGCGTGTCCTGGGCCAAAGCGGCCGAGCTTGCGGCAAGAAGCGCGACACAGGCAAGGGCGAGGCGAAGTTTGGTCATTGAAGGCTCTCCGACGATCCAGAGCCGAAGAGCTAACTTCTCGGTACGAGGCGTCAACCTCGTCGCCGTTCACTCGCGCGTTACCGCAGGGAATATTGGTGGACGGCGCTCGTATCGTGTGCCGACAGGGTCTGGGTGGTGGCCAGGACGGTAAGGGTGGCAAGCCCCATCAGCATGATCAGCGCCAGCGAGCAGCGGGTCTGCTGACGAAGGTCCATCCGATGAGCCCGGGAGGCAACACGGTTTCGAGGCTCGAATGTCTTCATTGGCTCATTCCCCATGAAGCGCCGAAACGGCTTTGGAGAAAAAACCCATTCATTACAGGAAAGTTCCGGCGTGTGCTGAAGCCTTTCTTTGAGATACGATGCTAAATGCAAGCGTTAATAAGTTATTAACTAATATTAACGTACCGCTCGGCGCGTGAAAGCACGAAGTGCCGCAACGAAGATGGCCGGGCCAAGCCCGGTCATCTTGTGGGTACATGCGCTGAATATGTTTATTCTACGCCGATATTGGCTGCCTTGATGATCTCCGCCCAGGTCTGGATCTCCTTGTCCAGATAAGGTTTGAACGCCTCGGGATCACGCACGTTCAAAGTAAAGCCGAGCTTCGTGATGCGCTCCTTCACGTCGGGTTTGTTGAGGATGGCGATGATCGTGCCCGAGAGCTTGTCGAGAATGGGCTTGGGCGTGTTCACGGGCGCAAAGAAGGCCGCCCAGGATTCGGCGTCCGCATCGGTGACGCCCTGTTCCCGCAGGGTGGGCACGTCCGGGGCCAGGGGGTTGCGCTGCGGGCTCGCAAGGCCGATGGCGCGCATCTGCCCGGCCTGGAACTGCGAGAGCACGCTCGGCAGGGTTGAGTTCGATACGTCGATGCGCCCGGCCATGAGTTCCGTCACAAGGGGGGCCGCGCCCCTGAAGGGCACATGGGTCATCTTGGTGCCGGTGCGGGTCATGAAGAGTTCGGTCGCCAGGTGCGAGCCCGAGCCCGCGCCCGTCGAGCCGTAATTGAGCTTGCCAGGGTCCTTCTTGGCGAGTTCGATCAGCTCGGGAATCGACTTCACCGGCAGGTCGTTCTTCACCACGAAGACGTGCTCGAAGGCGCCTGCGCCTGCGAGAGGAGCGAAGTCCTTCACCGCGTCGTAGCCGGGGTCCTTCAGCAGGAACATGTTGTTCCCGTGGGTCTGGTTGTTGCCGAACACGATCGTGTAGCCGTCGGGCTCGGCCCGGGCGGCCGCGCGGGTGCCGATGGCGCCGGACGCCCCCGCCAGGTTCTCGACGATCACGTTCTGCCCGAGATCCTTGCCCATCTCCTCCGCCACGATGCGGGCGATCACGTCCGTCGGGCCGCCCGCCGGGTAGGGCACGATCATTTTGATCACACGGCTGGGGAAGGGCTGCGCGGCGGCGGCCTGGGAGAGCAGGGTGGCTCCTGCGAGAAGGCCGAGGGCCATGCGGCGGGTGAGGGGAAAGGTCATGAAAAGGCGCCTCCTGAAAATCCCGTTTTAAGGGGGGCTGTTTTGCTTGCTTGGACAGCTTGGGCGGATTAGGGTCCGCCCCCGTCACGTTCCCTTCCTAACGCCCCGACCGGAGGATTCCCATGGGCTTTTTGTCTGACGCCCTTTCGCGCATCAAGCCGTCTGCCACGATCGTCATCACGCAGAAAGCGCGGGATCTCAAAGCCCAGGGCCGGGATGTGATCAGCCTTTCCGTCGGCGAGCCGGATTTCGACACGCCCGACAACATCAAGGAAGCGGCCATCGCCGCCATCCGCCGCGGCGAGACGAAGTACACGCCCGTCCCCGGCATCGTGCCGCTGCGCGAGGCCATCGCCCGCAAGTTCAAGCGCGAGAACGGCCTGGACTACAAGCCTTCGCAGACCATCGTCTCCACCGGCGGCAAGCACGTCATCTACAACGCGCTCCTCGCCACCCTGAACCCGGGCGACGAGGTCATCATTCCGGCTCCGTATTGGGTGTCGTACCCTGAGATGGTGGGGCTCTGCGGCGGCAAGCCCGTCTTCGTGGACTGCACGATGGAGCACAACTTCAAGCTCCAGCCGGAGCCGCTGGAACGCGCCATCACGCCGAAGACCAAGTGGATCATCCTCAACTCGCCGTCGAATCCGACCGGCGCGGCCTATTCCCGCGAGGAGATGAAGGCGATCACCGACGTGCTGATGCGTCATCCGCATGTGTGGGTGCTCACCGACGACATGTACGAGCACCTGACCTACGGCGACTTCGAGTTCGTGACGCCGGCCCAGGTCGAACCGGGCCTCTACGACCGTACGCTCACCATGAACGGCGTTTCCAAGGCCTATGCCATGACCGGCTGGCGCATCGGCTACGCCGCAGGCCCAGAGCATCTCATCAAAGCCATGGACTTCGTGCAGGGTCAGCAGACCTCCGGCACGAGCGCGATCTCCCAATGGGCCGCCGTCGAGGCGCTCGACGGGCCCCAGGACCACCTCAAGGTTTTCAGGAAGGCCTTCGAGGAGCGGCGCGACCTGGTGGTCTCCATGCTGAACCAGACGAAGTACCTGAAGTGCCCGATGCCGGAAGGGGCATTCTATGTCTATCCATCCTGCGCCGAGGCCATCGGCAAGACCGCGCCGTCGGGCAAGGTGATCGAGACGGACGAGGATTTCGTCTCCGAACTGCTGGAGGCCGAGGGTGTGGCCGCCGTGCATGGCTCGTCCTTCGGCCTCGGCCCCAACTTCCGCATCTCCTATGCCACGTCCAATGCGGCGCTGGAGGATGCCTGCAACCGCATTCAGCGGTTCTGCGGATCGCTCCGCTGATGGGCCTGCCTCGGACATTCCATCCGGATCCCGAGGCGGAGCCCTATCGGGTCGACCAGCAATCCGTCTTTCGGGTAAAGTCGGACTTCCGTGTCGACTTCACCAATGGCGGCTATGTAGAGGCGAAGGATTTCCTCCTCGACATCGAGGGAGACAGCATTACGCCCGAGCGCTTGGCCGAGATGATCGTCTCGGCCATGAACCTCCTCCGGGCAGGGCCGGTCACGATCTTATCGATGACGGTTGTGCGCCGCGGCGAGCACCAGGACGCCACTCCTGCATAGTCGGCACAGCGCCGGGGCCCGCATTCACCCGGGTGAATGCGGCTCTTTCCCAAGGCGGCATCCGTAGCGGCGAACGCGCTTGCATCGCCGGAAATCTCGCTCGGCAAGAAGCGTGGCAATATTCTTTGAGAAAAAGGCCCTTGCCAACTCCTCCGGACAAGCAGAGCATTCCCTCAACGCGACCGCCAAGAGCGCGCTGACGGGGGCAGGGAGGAGACTACCATGGCACCCAACGGCAGAGGACCTGCGGGCCCGCGATGCATCGCCATCGTTGGCCCATTCCAGAGCGGCAAGACCACGCTCCTCGAAGCCATCCTGGAACGCACCGGTACCATCTCGCGCGCAGGTCGCGTGACCAATGGCGACAGCGTCGGCGACTCGAGCGCCGAAGCCCGCGCTCACGGCATGAGCATCGAGCCCAACGTGGCCACCGTCGAGTTCCTCGGCGACACGATGACTTTCGTCGACTGCCCCGGCTCCACCGAATTCCTGCACGAGATGCGCAACATCACTCCCGTCTGCGATGCGGCGATCGTGGTATGCGAGTCCGACGAGCGCAAGATTCCCGCGCTCGAGATCATCCTGCGCGAACTGGAGGAGGCGGATATTCCGCGCTTCCTCTTCATCAACAAGATCGACACGGCGACGAAGCGGGTTCGCGAGACCCTGAGCCTTCTGCAGCAGGCGTCGCGCACGCCGTTGCTCCTGCGTCAGATTCCGCTCTGGAAAGATGGGATCGCGATCGGCTTCATCGATCTCGCCCTGGAGCGCGCCTTCATCTATCGCGAGCATGCGCCCAGCGAGGTGGTCGAGATGCCCGACGGGGAAAGTCTGCGCGAGCGCGAGGCGCGCTTTGCCATGCTGGAGCGACTGGCCGATTACGACGACGAGCTGATGGAGGAGCTGATTTCCGAGATCGAGCCGCCGCGGGATCGCATCTTCGACGACCTCTCCAGGGAGCTTCGCGAGCGCCATGTGGTTCCCGCCCTCATCGGCTCGGCCGAACGCGGCAACGGCGTCACGCGGCTGTTGAAGGCGCTGCGCCATGAGGCGCCGGCGCTCACGGAAACCTGTGTCCGCCTCGGAATTACGGAGGAGGGGCCGCCGCTCGCCCATGTGATGAAGACCCTGCATATGGGCCAGGGCGGCAAGCTCTCCGTGGCGCGCGTGATGCGCGGGTCCTTCCACGAAGGAGATATGGTGCTTGGGTCGCGCGGTGCGGAGAGCCGCGTCGGAAGCCTGCTCACGATGGTCGGCGGCAACACCGCGCGTCGGGGCGAGGCGGGCGCCGGCGATGTGGTGGGTTTCGGCCGTCTCGAGGGCATTGCGACGGGGGACAGCTTCGCGTCGGGCAAGTCACGCCCCGACACCATCGTCTCGTCGGCGCCTCCGGAGCCCGTCTATGCGGTGGCCCTCAAGGTGCGAGACCGCAAGGACGACGTGCGCCTTTCGAGCGCGCTCGCCAAGATCACCGAGGAAGACCCTTCGCTGGTCGTGGAGACCCGGCCGGAGATGGGCGAGATCCGATTGCTCGGGCAGGGGGAGATGCACCTGCGCGTGGCCGTGGAGAAGCTCGCATCGCGCTTTCAGGTTGGTGTCGACATCGCCAAACCGCGCGTCGCCTATTGCGAAACGATCCGCATGCCCGCATCGGCCCGCGGCCGCCATCGCAAGCAGACGGGCGGTCATGGCCAGTACGGCGACGTGATGATAGAGATCAAGCCGCTGCCGCGCGGGGAAGGTTTCGCCTTCGAGGACCGCATCACCGGCGGCGTCGTACCACGTCAGTACATCCCTTCCGTGGAGACCGGGGTACGCGATGCCCTCAAAAACGGGCCGCTGGGCTTCCCGGTGGTTGATCTCGCCGTGAGCCTCACGGACGGTTCCTATCATACGGTGGACTCGTCCGACGCCGCTTTTCAGGCCGCCGCGAAGCTCGCCTTGGCGGAGGCGCTGCCGAAGGCAAAGCCTGTGCTGCTGGAGCCGATTCTGTCCGTGGAAATCACGATTCCGACGGAGGCTCTGTCCAAGGCGACGAGCCTCGTGACCGCCCGCCGCGGTCAGATCCTCGGTTATGACGGGCGGCCCGGATGGGCCGGCTGGGAGGTGCTGAATGCCACCATCCCGGAATCGGAGATCGGGGATTTGATCGTCGAGCTGCGTTCGGTCACGGCAGGCGTCGGCACCTTCTCGACCCGCTTCGATCATATGGCCGAGCTCAGCGGCAAACCGGCCGATCTCGTGCTCCAGAAGGCTCATTGAGGCACCATTCGGTGGGCGCCTCCCCACCTGTCCGGGGCGCCCATCGACAAACTTCCCCTTCCGCGCCAATCTAAGCTTCACCGGAGACGCCATCTCCTCTGAAGCAGACTCGCCTGGAGCGGGAGGAAAGAATGAACGCCACCATCCAACCGGCCGCATCCATGGATTCGGCAGGGCCGCCCTTGGACAGGCCCTGGTTCAAATCATATCCGTCGCAAGTCCCACAGATCATCGACGACGCCAGTATCGGCACTCTCAACGACATCTTCGCCAAGGCGATTGCGGATCATCCGAACCGGGCTGCTGCCGAAAGCTTCGGCAAGCGCATCACTTATGCGGAACTCGGCCGCAGCGGAGATGCAGTGGCCTCCTGGCTGCAGCAGCAGGGCTTGAGGAAGGGGGATCGCGTCGCGATCATGCTGCCGAACGTGATGGCCTATCCGGTGCTCCTTTACGGCATCCTGATGGCCGGCGGCACGGTGGTGAACGTGAATCCGCTCTATACGCCCCGCGAGCTGACCTACCAACTGGAGGATTCCGGAGCGCGCTTCCTCTTCGTCCTCGAGAACTTCGGCGCGACGGTGGAGGAGGCGCTGCCCGATCTCAGGCTCGATCGACTGGTCGTCGTGAAGCCCGGCGATCTGCTGGGCGCGAAGGGTGCCATCGTCAACCTCGTTTCGCGCTACGTGAAGAAGGCCGTCAAGCCGTTCAGCCTGCCGAAATCCGTGCCGTTCAAGACGGTCCTGAGTGAGGGGGCTCGAAGGAAGCCGGATATCGTGTCCGTCACGCGGGACGACACCGCCTTCCTGCAATACACGGGCGGCACGACGGGCATCTCGAAGGGTGCGGTTCTGCTCCACCGCAATGTCGCGGCCAATGTGCTGCAATGCGAGGCATGGATGCGCCCGTACTTCGGGGAGCGCGAGGACCATGTGATGGTCACTGCGCTGCCTCTGTATCATATCTTCGGCCTCACCGTGTGTTCGCTGCTCATGACGAAGATCGGCGGGTGTCAGCTTCTGATCGCAAATCCCCGCGACATTGCCGGATTCGTGAAGACGCTCCAGAAGAGCAAAATCACTCTCATGTCCGGAGTGAACACGCTCTACAACGCCCTTGCCCATGCGCCGGGTATTCGGGATGTCGACTTCTCGCAATTGGTATTTGCCGTCTCCGGAGGAATGGCCACCCAGGAGGCCGTGGCGAGGAAATGGAAGGAAATCTCCGGACAGCCCATCGTCGAAGGTTACGGGCTGTCGGAGACCTCTCCGGTGGTTTGCGCCAACCGCCTCGACATCGAGGAGTTCACCGGCACTATTGGCTATCCGCTGCCGTCCACCGATGTGACGGTGCGAGCAAGCGACGACACCGTCCTGCCTCCGGGTGAGCGCGGCGAGCTGTGCGTGAAAGGGCCGCAGGTGATGGCCGGCTATTGGCAGAAACCGGACGAAACCGCCAGGGCGATGACGCAGGACGGCTACTTCCGCACAGGCGACGTCGCGACGATCCTCCCGGACGGACAGGTGAAGATCGTCGACCGGATGAAGGACATGATCCTGGTCTCCGGTTTCAACGTCTACCCGAACGAGGTCGAGGAGGTGCTCGTGAAGCATCCCGGCGTTATGGAGGCCGCCGTCATCGGATTGCCGGATGAGCAGGCGGGGGAGGTGGTCGTCGCCTATGTGGTACGCAAGGACCCGAACCTCGACCCTGACGAACTGCGCCATTTCTGCCGGGAAAATCTCACCGGCTACAAGGTGCCGCGGCGGATCGAATTCCGGGAGACGTTGCCGAAGACCAATGTCGGCAAGGTGCTGCGCCGAGTTCTGAAGGATGAGGTCGCATCGTCCCGCTAGAGCATCGGACCCAAAAGCGGACGTTCACTTTTGGGGCCATCCGATGCTCCCCCCTCTTGCAGGAGCGCATCGTGGGACGCGGAGGACCGGGTCCCCTTTTCCACCCAATGAGAGGAGCCGAAAAGAAAAAAGCCGGGCCAAAGGCCCGGCGAAAGTAGAGGTCCGACAAATTACGTCAAAACCTTCCAGAGGGAACGGCCGACACGGCAACGCCGGGAGGAAGAAAAGCGGTGCCGCGTTGAAATCAGCCACCGCTCATATCGGCTGCATTCGACTTATTTGCAATGCAACATGCCTCATAAAAGGGCTGCGCGGGGCGCATGGCTTAGACGAAAGGCTGACGTAAAACTGCCACGCTTTTCGTCCCAAGCGGCGATTCGATGGCCCGCAACCTAATAGGTCCAGCGCTGCGCCTTGGAGATCAGGAAATCGCGGAAGGCCTGAACGCGGGCAACCGACCGCATTTCTTCAGCGTAGACCAGATAGCTGTCGAGAGACGGCATTTCGATGTCGCGCAGAACCTGAACCAGGTTCGAGTCGCTCACCACCGCGTAATCCGGCAGCACGGCAATGCCGGCCCCGGTCTCCACGGCGAGCTTCAGAGCGGTGATGTTGTTGACTTCATAATGATACTGGCGCGGCTCTCGCCCCTCGCGCCCGGCTGTCGCAAGCCAGTGGACCGCCAACAGATATGACGGCTGATCGCCGCCGAAGGAGACGATGCGGTGCTCGTCGAGATCCTCGAGGGTCTTCGGCTCACCGAAGCGCTTGATGTAGTCGGCCGAGGCGTAGACGTGGAAATGGATGGTGAAGAGGCGTCGCTGAATAAGGTCGGGCTGGGCGGGGCGCCGCAGGCGAATGGCAACGTCCGCCTCTCGCATCGCGAGATCCAATTCCTCGTTGGAGAGAATCAGCTCCACCCGGACATCCGGGTAGAGGTCCAGGAATTCTGCGATCCGCTGAGCGAGCCAGATGGAGCCGAGGCCGACGGTGGTGGTCACCTTGAGCTCTCCGGAGGGGCGCTCGCTCGTCTCGACGAGGCGCGCCTTGGTCGTCTCCAGGCGCATGCGCATGTCCCGGGCGGCGCGGAAGAGCAGGTCGCCTTGTTCGGTCAGAATCAGACCTCTCGCGTGGCGATGGAAGAGGGGCGCCTTCAACTCACGTTCGAGGGCGCTGATCTGGCGGCTCACGGCGGATTGGCTCAAGCCCAGGTCGTCACCGGCGCGGGTAAAGCTGCCCGCTTCTGCGACGGTATAGAAAATCCGGATTTTATCCCAATCCACGGCATTCCCCTGAATGCCCCGCATTCCTCCGGCGCAGGGCTCCCTATCTCTTCCGAGCCGGGGGCAGGATGCAATAGGAATCCTGCCCAAGGGTCAACCAATTGTGAATAAAACCTATTCTGCGGCCTCCTGCGTCGCTTCGAGGGCCGCCAAGTAGCGTTCCGCGTCCAGGGCAGCCATGCAACCCATGCCTGCCGATGTCACGGCTTGGCGGTAAACGTCATCCGTGACGTCGCCGGCCGCGAAGACGCCCGCGACATTGGTGCTGGTCGAGCCCGGCTTCACCTGGAGATAGCCGCCCGGCTTCATGTCGAGCTGCCCGGCGAACAGTTCCGTCGAAGGCTTGTGCCCGATGGCGATGAACACGCCGTCGGTCTTGAAATCCGAGACCTCGCCGGAGACGAGATTCTTCAGCTTCACATGGGTGACGGAAGAGGGGTTCTCCGTGCCGCAGATTTCTTCCACGGCGCTGTTCCAGAGCACCTCGATCTTCGGGTGCTTGAACAGGCGATCCTGCAGGATGCGCTCGGCGCGTAAGGAATCGCGGCGGTGAACCAGGGTGACCTTTGAGGCCAGGTTGGCGAGATAGAGCGCCTCCTCGACGGCGGTGTTGCCTCCGCCGACCACCACGACTTCCTTGTTGCGGTAGAAGAAGCCGTCGCAGGTTGCACAGGCCGAGACGCCGAAGCCCTGGAACAGGCCCTCGGACGGCAGGCCCAGCCACTTGGCCTGTGCGCCGGTCGCGATGATGAGGGCATCACAGGTATAGGTATCGCCGGAATCGCCCTCCAGGCGGAAGGGACGCTGCTTCAGGTCCACCTTGGTGATGTGGTCCGAGACCATCTTGGTGCCCACATGCTCGGCCTGGAGGCGCATCTGCTCCATCAGCCAGGGGCCCTGGATCACTTCGGCGAAACCCGGATAGTTCTCGACATCGGTGGTGATCATGAGCTGGCCGCCGGGCTGGAAGCCCGAGATCATGACGGGCTCGAGCAAAGCACGCGCCGCGTAGATCGCCGCCGTATAGCCTGCGGGCCCCGAGCCGATGATGATGAGCTTGGCGTGAGAATGGGCCATCAGGAAGTCTCCAGTGAAAACGCAATGTCCGGCAAACCGAGCGAGCGGCGGTGAAGGCTGAAGCCCCGGACAATGGCAGCAGCAATCTTGAGCGTAGAATTTAAGGGTTCGTAGGCCTGTCCTACAAGACGGCCTTCGAACGGATGCACAATTCCATGGGCCCTCAGGCGCTCCATGTAAACATCCAGTTTCGGATGTCCGCCGGACGGTTCGAAGACAAGGATCGGCTTTCCCGACGCGGCCGCCTCTCCGATCATGTTGAAGGAATCCGCCGTCGCCACGATGAAGTCGGCAAGGCTGAGCAGGGCCACGTAGGGGTTCTCCCCGGTCCCGTCCCAGAAGAAGGCGCCGTGCCGGGCGGCGAGATCGGGCAATGCTTCTCGCAGGGAGCTCGGAGTACGGCGGGACGCCGTGATCATCAGACCGGCGCCCGACTGGGCGAGGGTGGACAGGTGCTCGAGAAAGAGGACGACATCCCGGTCCGTGAACCGGTGATGTCGGCTGTCGCCGCCGACGAGCACCGCGACTCGAGGGCAGGGTAGGGCTGCGAGGCGTGGATCGGGATGCGCCCGTGCCTGCTCGATCTTCCGGGCAGAGACCCGGTGTGGCGGGGTCAGCGTGGTCAGCACGTTCGGTCCGCGCAGGCGATCGTAGTCCGGTGACCAGATGAAATCGGCCGTCTCGGCCCCGGTGCGAGGATCTTTGAGGAAAACCGTATAGGTCCGCGCCCCCGACGCCCGTTTCACGAAACGCAGATAGGGAACGGCCCTTCGGCCGGAGGCGAGGAGCAGGTCGGGATAGGGCGGGGCGATGGGGCTGCCGGGCATGCTCGGCCGCTCCCGAGGGTCGATGAACCCCCAGGGCATCATCCATGTGAAGGGCGCGCGAGGCTTGACCCGGCGGATCTCCGGCTGAATCCCCAGGGTCTCGGCTACGCTCAGTCCCTGAAGCTCGTCACCGGCCTTGCCGTCGCTCAGAACCCAGGTGATAAGGCCGGTATTGTCGCGCAACATTCGGTCGATGAGCCTGTGGAGTTCATATGGTTCGTTGCGACTTAATCGCCCGTCCCGCTTGTGCAGACCCTTTACACGGTCTACTCAGCCAAGACGAGTTTTTTGCTTGAGGGGTGCATGATCCGGGCCGTGAGGTCCCTTCGATATGCGCTCCATTGGAGTGACCGTGCGCGGACGCCTCGATTCGATTGACTGGGCTATTCTGAAGGAACTGCAAGCCGACGGCAGCATCACCAATGTGGAGCTGGCCCGCCGTGTCGGCCTGTCGGCGCCCCCTTGTCTGCGCCGGGTGCGCGCTCTGGAAAGCGCCGGCATCATCAAGGCCTACCGTGCGATTCTCGACCCCAAGGGACTGGGCTTCGAGATCGTGTGCTTCGCCATGGTGCAACTCGATATCCAGGGCAAGAAAGAGCTTCGGGAATTCGAGCAGCGGGTGAAGGACTGGTCCATGGTCCGCGAATGCTGGACCCTGTCGGGCGACATCGATTTCATCCTGAAATGCGTGGCCCCGAACCTCGCTTCCTTCCAGGGCCTCGTCTCCGAACTTACATCTCTGCCGAATGTCCGTAACGTCCGGACGGCGCTGACCCTCGACCTGATCAAGGACGAGCCGCTGGTACCCATCGAGGATGTGGCTGAAGTAACGGAATAAGGCTCCCGGTCAAAGTCTGCGCCGGAGCCACCGCACATAGTGCTGGGCGAGGGCGGCCGCGCGACCCGGTTCGTCCGGTTCGGTACTTCTCCTCGCCACGTCGAGCACCGCATGCTGCGGGTGGCGCGCCAGGATCTCGCCCCTCGGCCCGACTGCCAGGACTTCTCCGTCCATGCCGTCGTGGCTGCCGCCTCCGCCGCCGCGGCCGCGCCAACCCGAACCGCCATCGGGGAATGGGGTCAGGAAGACGTCCGTGATCACGAGGACGAGACGCGGGCCGCGTGGGTCAACCCGGTCCCCAAAGGAGCGGTGCAGCTCATTGAGGGCTGCCTGCCCGACGAAATCGGCGAACGGGCCCAATCCCTTCGCCTTCAGCGGCCTGACGTCGACGGAGAACGACGAGAACGCCCGGGGAAAGGTCTGAGCATGAGCCGGAGCATACGCCAGCAGGCCCGCACCGGCGAGGCCGGCGCAGGCGAGGCTCTTCAGAAATGAGCGGCGGGTTGAAGGGAGCATAATCTGATCTCTCATGGTCTGCCCCCCTCTTCGCATCAGACGCGGAACTGGACGCCCACGACTTCGTAGGATTTGCCGCCCCCGGGGGTCGACACCTCCACCGTATCGCCGATGGTCTTGCCCATCAGGGCGCGGGCGATGGGGGAGGCGACCGAGACGCGGCCGGAACGGACGTCGGCCTCGGGCTCGCCTACGATCTGGTAGGTCTTTTCTTCCTCGGTGTCTTCGTCCACCAGCTTCACCGTCGCACCGAACTTGATCCGGTCGCCCGAGAGCTTGGAAACGTCGATGACTTCCGCACGGGAAATCAGGCTTTCCAGCTCCAGGATGCGGCCCTCGTTGAGGGACTGGGCTTCCTTGGCGGCATGGTATTCGGCGTTCTCCGACAAGTCGCCGAGCGCACGCGCTTCCGCGATCGCCTGGATGATCCGCGGGCGCTCGACCTGCTGCCGGTGCTTGAGCTCTTCCTCAAGCGCCGCAAAACCCTTGATCGTCAGGGGGACCTTGTCCATCGTTTATCTCGTCCAAAAAGAGGTACGAGGCCGCTGTTTCCAGCGCCCTCGCAAGTCAACGAAAACTTACCAGAAGCTTCGCAGTTCCATTGTGCAGGCCCGAAGGCCTCAGGCAAAGTAGTCCTGAAGCGCTCGAACCTCGAGATCGCCGCCGAGATAGGCCTTGATGCCCTCGGCTGCAGCGATCGCTCCTGCAAGAGTGGTGTAGTAAGGTATCTTATGCAAGAGGGCAGCCTGCCGAAGTGAGCGAGAATCTGACAGAGCGCCCGCACCTTCGGTGGTATTGAACACGAGCTGAATGTCGCCGTTCTTCATGGCGTCGACCACGTGGGGGCGGCCTTCCAGCACCTTGTTGATACGCTTGGCCTTGACGCCCTGCTCCGCGAGATACTTCTGGGTGCCTGCGGTCGCCAGGATCTGGAAACCGGCCTCTTCCAGCATCCGGACGGCTGGAAGAATGCGAGGTTTGTCCGAATCGCGGACCGACACGAACAGGGCTCCCGTCTTGGGCAGCTGGCTTCCCGCGCCGAGCTGGCTCTTGGCGAAGGCCACGCCGAAGCTCCGGTCGAGGCCGATGACCTCGCCCGTGGAGCGCATCTCCGGCCCGAGCAGCACGTCTACGCCCGGGAACCGGGCGAAGGGGAACACGGCCTCCTTCACGCCGATATGCGGCAGCTCCTTCGGGGTCAGAGCGAACTTGGCCAGGGGCTCACCGGCCATCACCCGGGCGGCGATCTTGGCGATGGGCTCGCCGATGACCTTGGCCACGAAGGGCACCGTGCGCGAGGCGCGGGGATTGACCTCCAGAACGTAGATCGTGCCGTCCTTGATGGCGTATTGCACGTTCATCAGGCCGCCCACGTCGAGGGCGAGGGCAAGGGCCTTCGTCTGGCGCTCCAGCTCCGTGATGACTTCCTTCGAAAGCGAGCGCGGCGGAAGGGAGCAGGCGGAATCGCCGGAGTGGATGCCGGCCTCTTCGATATGTTCCATGATCCCGGCGATGAACACGTCCTTGCCGTCGCAGAGGCAGTCCACGTCCACCTCGATGGCATCCGAGAGGTAGCGGTCGAAGAGCAGAGGGTTCTTGCCCAGAACCGTGTTGATCTGCCCCGTCTTGTCGTTGGGGTAACGCGCCTTGACGTCGGAGGGGATCAGGCTGGGCAGGGTGCCGAGCAGGTAGTCCTCGAACTGGGCCTCGTCCCGGATGATCGCCATCGCGCGGCCGCCGAGCACATAGGACGGGCGCACCACGAAGGGCAGTCCGAGATCGGCGGCGATCAGGCGGGCCTGCTCCACCGAATAGGCGATGCCGTTCTTGGGCTGCTTCAGATGCAGCTTGTCCAGGAGGCGCTTGAACCGGTCACGGTCCTCGGCAAGGTCGATGGCGTCCGGCGAGGTGCCGAGGATCCGCACATCCGCTTCTTCCAGGGCGTGGGCGAGCTTGAGGGGGGTCTGGCCGCCGAACTGCACGATCACGCCGTGGAGCGTGCCCTTGGAGCGCTCGGTCTCGATGATCTCCAGCACGTCCTCCTGCGTCAGTGGCTCGAAATAGAGCCGATCGGAGGTGTCGTAGTCGGTCGAGACCGTCTCCGGGTTGCAGTTGATCATGATGGTCTCGAAGCCTGCGTCCTTGAGCGCGAAGCAGGCGTGGCAGCAGCAATAGTCGAACTCGATGCCCTGGCCGATACGGTTCGGGCCGCCGCCGAGGATGATAACCTTCTTGGCATCGGACGGATTGGCCTCGTCCGCGGGCTTGCCCGCAAACGGAGCGGTGTAGCTCGAATACATATAGGCGGTGGGCGAAGCGAACTCCGCCGCGCAGGTATCGATTCGCTTGAAGACCGGGCGCACCCCAAGGGCGCGGCGCGCCTCGCGCACGTCCGCCTCGGTGGTGCCGGCCAGCACCGCAAGGCGAGCGTCGGAAAAACCCAGCGCCTTGACCTGGCGGAAGGCGCCCGGTGTCTTCGGCAGGCCGTGGGCCTTCACCTTGGCTTCCATGTCGACGATGTCCTGGAGCTGCTCCAGGAACCAGCGGTCGATCTTGCAGGATTCGTAGACCTCGTCGTGGCTGATGCCGAGCCGAAGGGCCTGCGCCACCTTCAGGATGCGGTCCGGGGTCGGCGTGCCGAGGGCAGCCTTGATCGCGTTCTTGTCGTCTCCCTTGCCGAGGCCCTCGATGTCGATCTCGTCGAGGCCGGTAAGGCCGGTTTCGAGGGAGCGCAGGGCCTTCTGCAGGGATTCCGGGAAGGAGCGCCCGATGGCCATGGCCTCGCCCACGGATTTCATGGCCGTGGTGAGGGTGGGTTCGGCGCCTGGGAATTTCTCGAAGGCGAAGCGGGGAATCTTCGTAACCACGTAGTCGATGGTGGGCTCGAACGAGGCGGGCGTCGCGCCGCCGGTGATGTCGTTGGCGATCTCGTCGAGCGTATAGCCCACGGCGAGCTTCGCCGCGACCTTGGCGATGGGGAAGCCCGTGGCCTTGGAAGCGAGCGCCGAGGAGCGCGACACGCGCGGGTTCATCTCGATCACGATCATGCGCCCATTCTCGGGGTTGATCGCGAACTGCACGTTGGAGCCGCCGGTTTCGACGCCGATCTCGCGCAGGACCGCCAGCGAGGCGTCGCGCATGATCTGGTATTCCTTGTCGGTGAGCGTCAGAGCCGGCGCGACCGTGATCGAATCGCCCGTGTGGACGCCCATCGGATCGAAGTTCTCGATGGAGCAGATGATGATGCAGTTGTCCGCCTTGTCGCGAACGACCTCCATCTCGTACTCCTTCCAGCCGAGAACGCTCTCCTCGATCAGCACCTCGTTGGTGGGGGAGGCGTCCAGACCGCGCTCGACGATGTCGAGGAACTCCTCGCGGTTATAGGCGATGCCGCCGCCGGTGCCGCCCATGGTGAAGGACGGGCGGATGATGGCGGGCAGGCCCACTTCGGCCAGGGCCAGCAGGGCCTCGCCCATGGCGTGCTCCTGGTAGCGCTTGCGCCGGTCGTTCTCGCCCGCGTCCCACTTCAGCTTGTAGGCGGCGATCATGCGCTTCTTGTCGCCCGGATGCATGTCGAGGGCTTCAAGCCGTGCGAGCTCGGCCAGATAGGCATCCCGGTCGGCCTTCTTGAGAGCCGAGGCGTTGGCCAGTCGGGATTTCGGAGTGTCGAGGCCGATCTTGGTCATGGCCTCGCGGAAGAGCTGGCGGTCCTCGGCCTTGTCGATGGCCTCGGCCGTCGCACCGATCATCTCGACGCCGAACTTCTCGAGGACGCCCATCTTCTTGAGGGAGAGGGCGCAGTTCAGCGCGGTCTGGCCGCCCATCGTGGGCAGGATCGCATCCGGGCGCTCCTTCTCGATGATCTTGGCCACGATCTCGGGCGTGATCGGCTCCACGTAGGTGGCGTCCGCGAGATCCGGATCGGTCATGATCGTCGCGGGATTCGAATTCACCAGGATGACGCGATAGCCTTCCTCCTTCAGGGCCTTGACGGCCTGCGTGCCCGAATAATCGAACTCGCAGGCCTGACCGATGATGATCGGCCCTGCGCCGATGATGAGAATGGAGGAGATGTCTGTCCGCTTCGGCATAGGCCCACCCAGGCGTGTCCAGCCGCGCGGCCGCTCTATGCGGCGCTTCAAGCGCAGCCGGGATGTGTCAGATTGAAGGTTGAGAGAGGCTCTTACACGGACACGGTCCAAATTCAAAGGCCTGAGCCACGATTTGGCGACAGGTACCCCCATGCGGCATGATCGCCGGCCATTGAACGGCAGGATTCTGAAGGAGATTCGGGATGGCTGAGGACGCACGCTGGGCGGTGATTACCGGGGCATCGAGCGGAATCGGTGCGGAACTGGCGCGGGTTTTCGCCGCAAGGGGCTATTTCCTGGTCATCACGGCCCGGCGGCACGAGCGCCTGGAGGCCCTGGCCGAGGAGATCCAGGGGGCTCACGACATCCCCGTGGAAGTCATGGCTCTCGACCTCGAAGACCGCGAGGCGCCTCAGGATCTCGTCGAGATGCTCAGGGACCGGGGGATTCAGGTTCATACACTCGTGAACAACGCGGGTTTCGGCCTGCGAGGGAGCTTCGCGACGATGCCGTTCGAGCGGCAGATCGCCATGATCGATCTGAACGTCACGGCGCTGACGGCCCTCTGCCGTCTGGTGCTGCCGGGCATGCTGGAGCGCGGGCGGGGCGGCATTTTGAACGTGGCCTCCACCGCGGCCTTCCAGGCGGGGCCCCACATGGCGGTCTATTACGCCACCAAGGCTTATGTTCTTTCCCTGTCCGAGGCCCTGCACGAGGAGGCCAGGCCCCGTGGCGTGACGGTGACGGCCCTCTGCCCGGGGCCGACGGAGACCGAGTTCTCTGCAACGGCGGATGTCGAGCATGCCAAGCTGTTCACCCAGGGCGCCATGTCCGCGGCCGAGGTGGCCCGGATTGGAATCGACGGTTACGAGGCGGGCAGGGCCATCGTGGTCGCGGGAGCGTCCAACAGGCTGGGGGCACTGGGAGCCAAGCTTCTTCCCCGCGCCGTAATCCGCAAGATTGCCGGGAGCCTTCAGCGGGGCGAGGTGACGAAGCCCGCGGGAGAGGCTAACGAAGACGCGTGAACACGCTCCCTCCCTTCCACCGCCTGACCCGCCAGTTCGCAGCCTTCTTCGGAATAGGGCTGGTGGCGGCCATGGTGCATTACGGCCTGCTCATCCTCCTCGTCGAGGGGGGAGGAAGCCACCCCGTTCCGGCGACGCTCGTCGGCTACGCGGCGGGCGGATTTGTATCGTATGGGCTAAACCGCAGACATACTTACAGAAGCAGCCGCCCGCACCGGGAGGCGACGTGGCGCTTTGCGGTGGTCGCCTTCGTGGGCTTCCTTCTGACGTGGTGTCTCATGCACGTTCTGGTGGACTGGTTCGGAGGTCCTTACCTGCCTGCACAGATCATGACCACGGGCGTGGTCATGATGTGGAGCTTCGTGGCGCACAGGATCTGGACCTTCGCTTAAGACGCGGCGGGGTCGGTCACATGACCGATGAACGTCATCCGAGCCTGGTTGTGGCCGAGATTGCGCGCGGCGCGCTCCGGCTTGAAACCGGCATCCTGGAGAATGTCGAACACCTCCTCCTCGCTGTACTGCGCGAGGCCGATCTCCTCTCGGATCTGGCGGTATTCGGAAAACGCCGTGCGGGCGAGGCCCGCGAGCGCCGATTTCAGGAAACCGCCATGCCAGGCGAAGGAAAGAAGCGCTTTGGCATCCGTGATCGGACTGACGTCCGGCGGGATCACGTCGGCGACGACGAGCCTGCCGCCGCTCTTCAGCTTCGCGCGCCAGAGCTTGAGCAAGGAGCGCAGCTCGTCGAGGGACAGGTATTGCAGGAGCGAGTTCACCACGATGAGATCAAGCGATGCGTCCACAAGATCGGTAACCTCATCGGGAGCGAGAATTGCAATGCGCTCGTGCCCACCGAACCTGGCCTGCAGCCGCTCCCGGACGAGGGGCGCGGCATCGCTCAGGTAGAGCTTCGCGCACCTGGCCGCGACCT
This sequence comes from Microvirga sp., assembly GCA_031181145.1. Classification (GTDB taxonomy): domain Bacteria; phylum Pseudomonadota; class Alphaproteobacteria; order Rhizobiales; family Beijerinckiaceae; genus Microvirga. Next base: position 7,455 of record JAPSLB010000033.1, on the reverse strand, counting down.
GATCGGCAAAGAGGGCCTCTCCGCAGCCGTAATCGAGCACGACGGCCTCGGGCGAGGGGACGAGGCCGACGATGTCGTTCGCCACGAGCTTGTAATGCAACAGCTTGTGCCGCTCGCCCGAATAGATCGGAGTGTCTTGGTTCCAGTAGTCTCGCCAGCTCGTCATGGGCTAGAACCTAGCCCATGCTCAAGCCTCCGTCATCTCGTTCAGGACCACAGCTTCGTCAGCGGGCCGTTCGCTCCGTCCACGGGATCGGCATCGGGGAGCGGGACCTGTGCGATCCGCTGCTGGGAGGATGCCAGCGCTCCGGGATCGTCGCGGACCGTGTCGTAGTCCCGGCCATCCGGGTAGGCGCCTATCACGGCGAAATCGTCGCTCGCATTGATCAGGGCATGGGCCACGCCTGCCGGGATGATGACGACGTCACCCGCGGAGACGGCGACGAGTTCCCCATCTTCCCCGCCGAAGCGAACGGAGGCGGAGCCTGAGACGATGCCCAGCACCTCGTGAGTATTCGGATGGTAATGGTGATAATCGTGGATGGTGTCCAACCACGCATTCGTCCAGCCGTTCTTGCCAAAGGTGGCCTTGAAGGCTTTCGCCGGATCGTCCTGTGACGGCGAAACCGCTCCGCGGCGGACGATCAGCGGCAGGGATGAGTTCGGCACGATGCCGTTGCTTTGGAAGACGTATGTCTCCGTACCGAGCGGTGCGTTGTAGCTGCTCGGATCGCCATATCCTTTTGCCTGAGCCATGCGGATCTCCCTTTTCGTTGCAAGGGGGAACGCATGGCCCGGGCGAAAGATCGAGCTGGACCGTGACGTAAGGCTCACATGCCGAGCAGCATCGCCGCGACGGCGCGGTCGATGGAGAGATAGAACATGGCAAAGGCTACCACCCCCGCGATGCCGAACTCGACGGCTTGGTTCCGCAGCAGACGAAATCTGGCGAAGACGTTCTGGCCGAAGATCGAGATCAGCCATGCCGTCGTCAGCACCACGGGGAAGACGAAGAGATAAGACCAGGTGCTTTCAACCTGGCTTACATTGGAAGGGTCGATCAGTGGGCGGATGTTGCGCACCCATGGAGCATAGGCGGCAGCATAGAGCGAGGTCAGCCAGGACAGCGTGACGGCAACGCCGAGGTGGAAGGTGAAGAGATTGTGCCAGCGGCTGAATTCGCCGGAATCGTGATCGAAATCCATCGGAGAAAGCCCCCAAATATAATCCGGAATCATTGATTTTTATGGTTAATCATTTGTTACTGCGATCTGGGCGGCGGAGGCAACATACGCGTTTGTCGCGGCTGCCGACGTCTCGAATCGCCTTCATAGAGCTGACGATTCAGCGGCTCTGACGTCATGATATATCATGAAAGGGCGGGCGGCAAGAGGAAGGATGGAGGGCATTCGCACTTGCTGCGGTGATTGATGGTCTTCCTGAAACGGCAGTGAAGTTATCGACGTTGAGCGCCGTTGGCGGGATCGGGGCTGGGATTCTTGTCGGGAGCTGGGTGCGGCTCAGCGGATGCCGAGACGGGAGAGCCGCGCGGAAGAGGCTTCCGGGGCGGATCTCGTTTCAAAGCAATGGATTTTGGATGGATCGGGAGTTGCTGCGCCGTGATTTCGGCGGTCGCGACCCGTGTGGGTGCGCCGCCGAAGGTCGATCGACTGAGGGGAAACGGCCCACGGGATGTCGGCGGCCGCCTCCATAGCTTCAGGGGCTATATTTTCGCCTTGCCGTCATCCATCAGCTTCACGAAGCGGTCGAAAAGGTAGTGGCTGTCCTGCGGGCCCGGGGAGGCTTCAGGATGATACTGCACCGAGAAGGCCGGACGGTCGGTCAGCGCGATGCCGCAGTTCGAGCCGTCGAACAGGGAGACATGGGTCTCGACGGCGTTCGTCGGGAGCGTTGCCGGATCCACAGCGAAACCGTGGTTCATGGAGGTGATCTCCACCTTGCCGGTGGTCTTGTCCTTCACCGGGTGATTCGCCCCGTGATGCCCCTGGTGCATCTTCTTGGTCTTGGCGCCCACGGCCAGGCTCAGCATCTGGTGCCCGAGGCAGATGCCGAAGGTCGGGATCTTCTTCTCGAGCACCTTCTGGATCACCGGCACGGCATACTCGCCCGTCGCGGCCGGGTCGCCCGGTCCGTTGGACAGGAACACGCCATCCGGGTTCAGGGCCAGAACGTCCTCGGCGGTTGCCGTGGCGGGCACGACGGTCACCTTGCAGCCGGCCCGGGCGAGAAGGCGCAGGATGTTGCGTTTCACGCCGTAATCGATCGCCACCACGTGATGCTTTGCCTCGGACTGCTGATGGCCGTAGCCTTCGCCCTTGGTCCAGGTGGTCTCATCCCAATGGAAGCGCTGGGAGCTGGTGACCAGCGGCACCAGGTCCTGGCCGTCCATCGAGGGGAGGGCGGCAGCCTTGGCCTTGAGAGCTTCGAGGTCGAACTCGCCCTGCGGGTTATGGGCGATGACCGCGTTCGGCATGCCCTTGTCACGGATCAGGGCCGTGAGCGCACGGGTGTCGATGCCGGAGAGGCCGACGATCTGGCGGGATTTCAGCCATGCGTCGAGGTCGCGGGAGGCGCGCCAGCTGGAGGGCTCGGTGATGGAGGCTGCCAGCACGACGCCGCGCACGCCGGAGGACGAGGCGGCGTTCACGCTCTCGATGTCCTCTTCGTTCGTGCCCACATTGCCGATATGTGGGAAGGTGAAGGTGATGATCTGACCGGCATAGGATGGATCCGTCAGGATCTCCTCGTAGCCGGTCATCGCCGTGTTGAAGCAGACCTCCCCGGTAGCCTCGCCCTCTGCGCCGACGCCGAAGCCTTCCAGAACCGTGCCATCTTGGAGCACGAGAACGGCCGTCGCGCGCGGCTCTTCCCAGCCACCCGCCGTGTCTTTGTCTTGCAGCATCGTCATGATCTCTTGTAAGTCCGGGGCCGACAGGCCGTGCTTGAGCAGGCCCGTACCGGGCCGCCGTGAACTGTCCCCGTGACTTAAGGGGCCGCTCGCGTCCCGTCAACGCTTGAGCCGCTTTAAATTCAAAGGAGATCCGCAATGCTGCGCGAACGTTTCACCGCCGACATGAAAGAGGCCATGAAGGCCGGAGACAAGAGCAGGCTTGGCGCGATCCGCCTGATTCAGGCCGCCCTGAAGGACAAGGACATCGAGGCCCGCGGCGCGGGCAAGGAGCCGCTGTCGGACGAGGACATCCTGGCTTTGCTGCAGAAAATGGTGAAGCAGCGCCAAGAATCGATCGCCATGTACGAGCAGGGCGGCCGGACCGAGCTCGCGCAATCCGAGAAGAACGAGGTCGAGGTAATCTCCTCCTACCTGCCCAAGCAGATGGACGAGGCCGAGACGAAGGCGGCGATCGAGGCTGCCATCGCCGAGACGGGCGCTGCCTCCATGAAGGACATGGGGAAGGTCGTGGCGGCCCTCCGTGCCAAGTATGCGGGGCGCATGGATTTCGCCAAGGCCAGCGGCTTGGTCAAGGAGATGCTGCCGAAGGGGTAGTCGCGCCCCTTCGCCGAGGGACGGCTCGCCTGCTCACCGCTTTTCCAGGATCGCGGTTCGCCAAGTCGTGCGAGCCTCGATCGGAGCCGTCCCGGAGCCTTTGCGGGAGCGAATGGCGGCCAGCAATCGTGAGAGAATGGTCGGCCATACATTTCGAAGCATGTCGTTTTCCCGTACCTTGACTGTTATTGAGGGCGCGAGCACGCCAGCCCCTCGAGAACCGTCCGCCTCATGATCTAGGCGACCTTGCCTTCCAGAATCGCGTGCCTGAAATCGGCGGTGCGACGGTCGTAATCATCCGCGAGCGCGTGAAGCGCGGCCTGACAATCGCCCGAAAAGGACGAGCCATGCATCAAGGCCAGCGTGCGCGGCGCCAGTTTCGCGAGGTCTCGGATCGTCGCTCCCATGTTCGGGCTGAGGCCGGAATATTTGAACAGATCCTCGCCTGCGATCGCCGGACCGACGATGTCGCCGTCGGTCAAAGCCGGCCCATTCCCGAGTTGCGTGAAGAGGTCGCCGCAGAGCAGGGTCCCGGTCGATTCCTCGTAAACGACGCCCGCATCCCACCCGTGCGGCGTGTGCGGGGTGTCGATATAGCGGACCCTCTTTCCTCCGCCCAGGTCGATCACTTCGCCGTCCTTCAGCTCGCGAGGCGTGCGATCCGCCATGTCGTTCACCGATACGTTGCAGCCGGTATAGCCGTGAGCGAGCTGCGCCATCGGGGCAACCGCGAGCCATTCGTTCATCGCACCGCACTCGTCGGCCTCATAGTGTCCCCAGGTGATCCAGCGCAGACGCTCGAGCGGGATGATGCGGCTCACCGCGTCCCGGTTCAGCGGGAACATCTTCCGCAGGCCGGTGTGGAACATGAGCGGCTCGTCGCCCAGAATCAGGAACTGATTGAAGGTGAACCCGGCCGGTGGGGCGATCTGCGGCACGAAGGTCGAGAGCCTATAGATGCCATTGGCAATTTCACTGATCTTGGTTTCCATAATTTCCTCCGCGCAATCATTTGGATGGCTGCCGGGCGCCACAGGGACGACAATGGACGCCAGCATGTTTTGGTTGTACAGATGTGTGTATTGAAATTCGGAGGCCTCGTCAATATGAATGCACATGCATGTGTAGTGAAATAGGCCATGGCGCGGACTTACACCCTTAAACGGCGCGCAGAGCAGCAGGCGGAGACCCGGCGCCGCATCGTCGAGGCCGCGGTGGAGTTGCACAGCACCGTCGGCCCGGCTTTCACGACCGTCAGCATGGTGGCTGAACGGGCCGGCGTTCAGCGGCACACGTTCTATGCGCATTTTCCGGACGAGCGCAGTCTTCTCATGGCCTGCTCGGGGCTGGCGATGGAGCGCGATCCTCTCCCCGAACCTGCGGACTGGCGCAGGATCGGGGACCGGAGCGAGCGGCTCCGGGGCGGCCTTGAGGCGATTTACGGCTGGTACGAGCGCAATGCCGATATGGCGGCATGCGTGCTGCGCGATGCCGAATACCATCCTGGTACAAGGGAAGTCGCCGCGCTGCGTTTCGGACCGTACATGGCCGCCTACAACGAGGTGCTCGGTGAATCGCTAAACGCGGGGCAGCGCGCGATGCTGAGGCTGGCCCTCAGCTTCTTCACGTGGCGGACCCTCGTGCGCGAAGGCGCCCTCGACCGGGATGCCGCGGTCGAAGCAATGACCCAGGCCATCCGTTGCGCCGGCGAAGATGGGGAGGGCCTCTTGCGGATCCCGGCGGGCCAGGGACGGGGTGGCGCGGCTCGGCTCGGGGAGGGCTGAATCGCCGGACCCCGTCGCCTCCGCTGGACCCGTCCCCGGCCATTCGCAACCCTGAGGGCGCTGCGCGGGCGGCCGGCTTCAGGCCGCGGCCGCCCCGGTTCCCGCGAGCGACTGAACCAGCTCCCGCGTGGTGACGACCTCAGCGAACTCGAAGCCCAGCGTCGCCACATGGGCGGCATGGATGGTTTCGGCCGGGATGGTGCCGCCCCTTCCGTCGGGCAGATCGAAGCAGTCGCAGGCATCCTCCGCCAGGACCATGCGGTAGCCCAGGTTGGCTCCCATGCGCACGGTGGTCGACACGCACATGTCGGTCGAGATGCCGAAGACGACGACGGTCGTGGCCCCAAGCCGCCGGAGGCGCTGATCGAGGTCGGTGCCGATGAAGGCCGAGTTCACGCTCTTGGTGACGAGCGGTTCGTCGCCTTGCGGGCCGAACCCGTCCCGGAAGGCATTGCCCGGACGGTCCGGGGCGAGGGTCGAGCCGGGTTCGACCGAATCGTGCCTGACATGAATGACCGGCATCCTCGCCGCCCGCCAGGTGTCGAGCAGCAGAAGCCCTTTGGCGTCGACGGCATCGTTCCAGCGGCGAGGCCAAAAGGGATCGTCGAACGCCTTCTGCATGTCGATGGGCAGAAGAACCGCGTTTATGAGGTTGGACGGCATCGGAGGCTCCTTGTGAAACGAGCCCAAAGTCTTCATGAGAAGTCGGCCGGTTTCACTCGACAAAATGACGGTCTGACCGGCTAAATGCCGGTCATAGAACCTTACGCGGCAGATGGGGCGCCATGCTGGACGACAAAGACAGGATCCTCGTTGCGGCCTTGCGGAAGAACGCCCGCGCGAGCCTCGTGGGGCTTGCCCGCAACGTGGGGCTGTCCCGCAGCGCAACCCAGGAGCGGATGCGCCGTCTGGAGCGCGAAGGCGTCATCAAGGGTTATACGGTGAGGCTCGGCCTTGAGCGCGATCCCACTGTGAGGGCCATGATCGCCGTGACCTTCGAGCCGGGCTTCCGCTGCAAGCAGGTGGTGCCCGTGCTGTCCGGCATTCCCGAAATCACGGCCTGCCACTCGCTGACGGGCTCCATCGACCTCATGGTCATGGTGGAGTGCGATTCCAACGCGACCCTCAACGCGATCAGGGATCAGGTCGCCGAGGCGAAGGGGGTGGCCACCGCCACGACCCACATCGTGTTGGCGACCGAGTGGTCGCGGGACTGAGAGGACGCCGGCCGTCCGGCCGAGCCCCGCCGTCTCGTCCAAGGCATTGTCAATGGGCATGGAACAGATGCCGGTTTGCTCCGGCTTGATTTGAGCGGTGGAGACACCATTCAGGATTCCGAATTGGAGGCGGAGCGACCTGCGGGCGCTTCCGGGTCGGCGATCCGGTTCCGGACCTCGGCGACGGCCGCCATGATCAAGGCGCCGGCTGCCGAAAGCCCGATCAACTCGAGCGAGATGTGAACGAACGGGTTTCCTTCCGGAAAGTCGTTGAAGAGAACATGGTAGCCCTGATGGGCCATCCCGATCGCGATTCCCAGGAAGGCCCCGACATAGGCCGCATGGGTCCTCCCCCAGCGTTTCGCGGAATCGTACTTCTTGAATCGGGGATCTCGCATGCTGTGTATCCGGGCTCCATGTTGAAACTCGGGACGTGAGGGCTCCGTTCCGGCCACCGCCCGCCAGCAATGGTGGTCGATGCGCACCTCCTGGGGGCGCGACCTCGCGCTCGTACCGGGCGAGCTCGAATCATGGAAAAGGCTGAAATCCTAGGAACTCGACCTGAAACGAGCTTGAACGGCGCGGTCGCTCCCAGGCATGGCTTTTGTGAGGTGATGTTGCAATCACTGCAGGCTTCGCGGGGCGCTTCCGGGGCCGGCCCTGTGGATTATGGGCAAAGCCCGCGGATTTCTCCTCCTCTGCGGGTTTCCTGGTTTATGGAGCAAGTTTGGAGAATTACGCCGCGTGCGCTACCCGCCCCAAATCCTTGAAGAGATCCGCGCCCGGCTGCCGGTTTCGGCGGTCGTGGGCAAGCGCGTGCGCCTCAAGAAGGCGGGGCGGGAATGGAAGGGCCTGTCGCCCTTCAATGCGGAGAAGACGCCGTCCTTCTACGTGAACGACCAGAAGCAGTTCTATCATTGCTTCTCCT
>JAPSLB010000077.1 GCA_031181145.1 Microvirga sp. | reverse complement strand
CGATTTGTCCTGCGATTTGTCCTGATCGTGAACCTTTTCGGTCATGCCATGTCTCCGTGCGCTTGAAGGAAGCTTGTCACTGAAACAACGCAGCAGAGCGGGCATCGATCCAGACAGAGGAGTGAAAGGCGGCGCATTCGCGCCGCCCCGCTTGTTTCTAGCGCTGGCCCTGCTGCTGGTTCACAAAGTAGTCGAAGGGCAGCTCCGCGATGCGGAACCAAGTCAGCTCCTTCTCGCGGAAGGCGCTCCAGTGATCGAAGATCTTCTTGAACTTCGCGTTGGACGCTGCGATCTCGCTGTAGAGCTTGAAGGCTTCCTTGTAGCTCTGCTCCATCACATCCTTCGGGAAGGCGCGAAGCTGCGCGCCTTGTGAGACCAGGCGGCGGATCGCCTCCGCGTTCTGGGCATCGTATTTGGCCATGCACAGCGCGTTGGCCTCCGCGCAGGCGGCTTCGAGAATGGCCTTGTAGTGATCGGGCAGCGAATTCCACTTGTCCATGTTCACATAGAGGGAAGGCTGCGCGCTGCCTTCCCAGAAGCCCGGATAGTAGTAGTACTTCGCGACCTTCACGAAGCCGAGCTTCTCATCGTCGTAGGGACCGGAGAATTCCACGGCATCCAGGGTGCCGCGCTCCAGCGCCGGGTAGATGTCGCCGCCCGCGAGAACCTGCGGCACGACGCCGAGCTTGGCCATGATCTGGCCGCCCATGCCGGCGATGCGCATTTTCAGACCCTGCAGGTCGGCAACGGAATTGACCTCTTTCCGGAACCAGCCGCCCATCTGCGCGCCGGTCTGGCCGGCCGGGAAGGACATGACGTTGTAATCCTTGAGGAATTCCCGCACCAGCTCGAGGCCGCCGCCGTAGTACATCCAGCCGTTGTGCTGGCGCACGTTCAGACCCCACGGCACGGAGGTGTCGAACATGAAGGTGGGATCCTTGCCGATGTAATAGCTCGACAGGGTGTAGCCGCATTCGACGGTGCCGTTCTGCGTGGCATCGAGCACCTGCAGGCCGCTCACGATCTCGCCCGCCGCGAAGACCTGGATCTGGAACTTGTTGTCGGTGGCGGCAGCCACGCGCTTGGCGACCATCTCGCCCGCGCCGTAGAGAGTGTCGAGGCTCTTCGGATAGCTCGACGCCATGCGCCAGCGGATCTCCGGCTGAGACTGCGCGATGGCGGGCGACGCGACGGCGCCAGCGGCAGCGGCGAGACCCGCGCCTTTGAGAACTTTTCTTCTGTCCATGGGAGCTTCCTCGTAATCTTGCTTCATAAAAGCCAACTGGGCTGAAACGATGCATAGAGCGGGAAGCTGTCCGCTGTCACTCCATCTTCCGTCTGAAGCGCAGCTTCGAAAATATAAGGATGCAACGAAATCACCCCGGAGGCTTGCGCATCCGGGGTGACGGGAAAACAGATTCGAGCGAAATCAGCGCTCTTCCGATCCGCCCTTGGAGAGCGGGCGATTGACCTGTCCCTCGGCGGCGCGGCCTGCCCGCTTCGGAGGCTTCTCGTCCCCCGTGGAGGACAGAGATTTTCCGCCGGACTGGCTCGCGGTCGGATGCCCGCGCACGAGAGTACCCTTGGGCACATCCACCGCGTTGCCGGGCGCAGGCACGCGCTTGCGCGAGGCTGCGCCGCCGCTTATGCCGGAGGGGCCCGCCTTGCCATCCGTGGGCGCGGAGCGAGGCGCAGGGCTCTTGTTCGCCGTGGTCGGTACGCCTTCGGCGATTTCCTGGTTCGACAGGGTGAAACCGGCGTCGTCGTCTTCCTCGTCCGGCACTTCCTTGAACGAGCGGATGCCGGCATTGGAGCCGCTGGTCACGCGGCCATCGTCCACATGATCGATATCGAGATCGGGATCGAGCTTCTTCGATGCTCCCATCACGCCTGTGGCCTTGGCCGCCGCGCGCTTGGTGTTGCCGACGCTGTTCCGCTGGGTCGGGCCCGCGACGAAATCGTCGCCGCCTTCCTCCTGAGCCAGATCGTTCAATACTTCATCGACCGGCGGCTCTGGTGGGTTTCCGCGCTTGTCTCGCGCCATCGGATATTCCTCTTCTTGGTTTTCCGGCGGGCTTGGGGAAGGGCCCGCGTCTCTTCAGGCAACGGCCTGTCTAAAGAGGGGTTCCGGTCCCGCGACGCAAACGAGCGGGGCCGGGATCTTCAGCGGCCGAGTTCATTCTGGATGACTTCCAGCATGGCGATGTGTTCCTTGATCTGCCCGCGGGCGAGCTTGGCGATGTTGGTCATCTCGCGGTTGCCCGAATTCTGCAGGTAGTCCTCCTGAAGCTTCAGGAGTCTCTGGTGTCCCTCGATCTGCATGGCGACGAAATCGCGATCCAGGGCCGCGCCGGGCTGCGCTTTCGACAGGCGCTCCATGGCGGCGGAATCCTCCTGGCTCAGTTCCGGTGCCGTGGACGCGGAGGCCTGTGCGCCCGCGCTGGTCGAAGCCGTCGCGGCGGGATCGGCGAAGGAGCGCAGAATGTCGGTGAGGTTGTTCTGCTCGCCGATCTCGAACTCCGCGAACTGCTTCACGCGCGGATCCTGTGCCTTCGACAGGGCGAAGTTCGACTGCTGAAGCGAGACCGTGCTCAGCGCGAGCGCCTGCTGAATGTATTGGCGGTCGGCCTGCGACTGCTGCTGGCCTTGTGCGGCAGGGGCGCTGTTCGCTTGGCCCTGGCGCATGGGCGTCTGCGTGTCCTGCGGAGCGCCGCCCTGCTGCGTGCGCTGCTGGCGCTGCTCGGCTCCTTGACCGAGGGCCTGATTGGGCTGTGTCTGGGTGGGTTGCGGCGTCACCGAATAGGGAATCGCCTGATTCGGCTGCTGTGCGAAGGCAGGGAGAGCGAAGGCTGCGGCGATTCCGACAATCATGAGATGGCGAGAGGACATGCGATTCTCCTGTGAAGGGCTGCGTGGCGAACGCCCGCGGGGGAAATTTGTTCGCGGTTTCGGCCGGGCAGGAACGAAGTCTGCTCAAGCGCGTCCATTGTGAGGGCCCACGCGCAGTTCATCACAAAGGAGTCGACATGCAGGATCGGGCAACACGCGCAATCATGCTGGCCGTCGCGGTTCTGCTCGCGTTCCTCATCATCCAGCCCTATGTGAACGGCTATCTCTTTTCCGCGCGGGAGCCGCGGCCGGTCGCGGCGCGTGGCGACCTGTCCGAGCTGGAACGTTCGACGATCCAAGTATTCGAAACCGTGGCGCCTTCCGTGGTCCAGGTGGTGAGCATATCCAACCGGGATCCTGTGAACGAAGCGGAGCCCTCGGGCTCTGGAACCGGCTTCGTGTGGGATGCGGCCGGTCATGTGGTGACCAACGAGCACGTCGTGGCCAACGGCTCAGGCTTCGTGGTGCGTCTTGCCTCTGGCGAGGTGCTGCCCGCCCAGGTTGTGGGACGCGCGCCCAACTACGATCTCGCGGTACTGCGACTGGAACGGCGGAGCGGCCTGCCCGCGCCCGTCCCGGTGGGACGCTCGGCGGACCTGAAGGTCGGGCAGACGGCCTATGCCATCGGCAATCCGTTCGGGCTCGATCAGTCGCTCACAACCGGCATCATCAGCGCCCTCAAGCGACGGCTGCCCACCAGCGGAGGGCGTGAGATCGCCGATGTGATCCAGACCGACGCCGCCATCAATCCCGGCAATTCCGGCGGGCCGCTGCTCGATTCCGCCGGGCGGCTGATCGGCGTCAACACTGCGATCTTCTCTCCGTCCGGCGCGAATGCGGGAATCGGCTTCGCCATTCCGGTCGATGTGGTGAACCGGGTCGTTCCGGAGCTGATCCGCAGCGGTAGGGTTCCCACTCCCGGCATCGGCATCCTCGCCGCCAACGAGGTCGTCACGGCTCAGCTTGGCGTCACGGGCGTGATCGTCGCCGGCGTGGCACCGGGCTCGCCCGCGGAGCGGGCCGGCTTGAGCGGGGTGGATCCTACCGTCGGGGCCATCGGCGACGTCATCGTCGGCGTGGGGGACGAGCCGGTGCGGCGCCTGTCGGATCTCACGGACAGCCTCGAACGCGCCGGAGTCGGCAACACGGTCAGGTTGAAAGTCATGCGCAATCGCGCAGCCCGTGAGGTCGAGGTTCAGGTGGTGGATATTGGGCAGGACACGGCACGGACCCGCAGGCCTTGAAGACAGGTTCTTGAGAACATTTATGTTGAGTCGGCACAGCAACCATCGGGCCTGTGCCCCGTTAGCCCCCGAACCTCATCCAACGGAGGAGCGAATGAGTCCTGAAGGCGCCGAAAAGAGCATTCTGGTGCAAAGCTCTAATGTCGACTTGGGCGATGTCTTTCCCGAATATGCGAGAACCCAAATCCGCCAGGTGGCCGGGAAGTATTTCGGACGGCTGAGCAATGCCTCCGCGCACGTGAGCCGCGAGGGCATTACGTATCGCTGCACGGTGAACATCCAGATGGGCGCGCTGAAGACAATGAGCGGCGAGGCCAAGAACAAGGATGTCTATGCCGCGTTTCGGCAGGCCCTGCAGAAGACCGCCAAGCAGCTGCGCCGGTCCAAGCGGGAGCTTCGCGAGGACAAGGCCGAGCGCGTCGACAAGGACAGGCTCCTGCGCGAAGGCACGCGAGCGCCCGCCCGCGACGAGGACGAGTTCCGCGCAGCCGCGGAATAAGGTCGCTTTCTACCTGAAGGCTTCCTGCGTTTGTTATCATTAAAGAGCGATTTTCTCTCACGTCGTCACCGTCCTCGAGCCGGTAGGCTTGATCGGACTGTGGCGCCTTCTCCACCGTCATGGCCGGGCTCGTCCCGGCCATCTCTCTCCGGAAAGCGCGGCGCTTCATTGAAGCGGAAGCACCGGCACAAGGCCGGCGATAGCAAGGGAGGGCGTGGCCACGACGAGGAGAATGCCATGACGAAGGATCGCCACCCGCTCGATGCTTACGTTTCATGCAGACGTACGACGCGCTAGGTTTTCGAGGCGTCCGGTTTCAGAAGATCGAGATGGCCGACATCGAGAGCCTGCGCGAGTTCGTAGAGCGTCACGACCATCGGGTTGCGGCGGCCTTGCTCAAGGCCGCTCTTCGATCTGCTCTTGAATCAAGCCCTTTTCCCGTCGGATGCGGGCGAAATTCTCTCCGACGAGCTTACGCATATCCACGCATAAGCCGTGGGGCTTTTGGTGAACAAATCTTATCAACAATAATATGTATATACAGAGGGGCTGACTGCTCCGGCGCCGACGGTGCTTGCTGTCGCTTATCTCGCAAGCCAAGCGCCGCGCTCACGGAAAGCCGGGAGCTTACAACCGGGCTTGCCGCACCGATGCCTGCTCTACGGCAGCTACAGGAACGCGCACGGGAAATGATGCTCTACCAGCACGGAACGAGCGAGCTGCTCAGCGCCAAGGACCTGCCGCACCAGCTGAAACCTCAGTCACGATAGTCGCCCCTCGTTTCTCTCAACGGCCGCATTCGACGCGTCCATCCATGCGTTCGTCAGAATAGGATTCCCCGGAACGCGTCCCGATGATGACAACAGGGTGGGCTTCCGATGTCCAGCCGCATGCTCCCGCGCGCAAGTGCGGGAGCATGGCGTCAGTTCAACCGCACGCCTTCCGGAGGACGCTCGGCAGCCTTGGCCGTTGTGGCGTTGCCGATGGCCAGGCCAATAGGGCCTGCATGCACGGGCACGGTCTCTCCGTCCTTGATCTCGCCGGCGAGAATGGCTTCGGCCAGCGGGTCCTGCACGTGCTTCTGGATCACACGCTTCAGGGGCCGTGCGCCGTAAGCCGGGTCGTAGCCTTTGTCTGCGAGCCAGCTGCGAGCTTCCTCGTCGAGCTGCAGGATGATCTTGCGATCCTCGAGCAGCTTCTGCAGACGCCCGATCTGGATGTCGACGATGGCGCCCATCTCCGAGCGCTTCAGCCGGTGGAACAGGATGATCTCGTCCACGCGGTTGAGGAACTCAGGCCTGAAGTGCGAGCGCACCACGCCCATGACTTCGTCGCGCACCGCATCGGTATCCTGACCCTCGGGCTGGTTCACCAGATATTCGGCGCCGAGATTCGAGGTCATGATGATGAGCGTGTTGCGGAAGTCGACGGTGCGGCCTTGGCCGTCGGTGAGGCGTCCGTCGTCGAGCACCTGCAGCAGGACGTTGAACACGTCCGGATGCGCCTTCTCGATCTCGTCGAACAGCACCACCTGATAGGGCCTGCGGCGAACGGCTTCCGTCAGGGCGCCGCCCTCCTCGTAGCCCACATAGCCGGGAGGCGCGCCGATGAGACGGGCGACCGAGTGCTTCTCCATGTACTCCGACATGTCGAGGCGCACGAGCGCGGTCTCGTCGTCGAACAGGAAGTTCGCGAGCGCCTTGGTGAGCTCGGTCTTGCCGACGCCCGTGGGGCCGAGGAACATGAACGAGCCGATGGGGCGGTGCGGATCCTGCAGGCCTGCGCGGGCGCGGCGCACGGCGGTCGAAACCGCCTCCACCGCTTCGCGCTGACCGATGACGCGCCTGGCCAGGTCCTGCTCCATGTGCAGCAGCTTCTCGCGTTCGCCTTCCAGCATCTTGTCGACGGGCACGCCGGTCCAGCGGGAGACGACCTGCGCCACGTGGTCGGGCGTCACGGCCTCTTCCATCAGGCCGCCGCCATCGGCCCTGGCCTCGACCTCGGCGAGCTGCTTCTCGAGACCCGGAATGACGCCGTAGGAGAGCTCGCCCGCCTTCGCCCAGTCGCCGCTGCGCTGTGCCTGGCTGAGCTGGTTGCGAGCCTCGTCGAGCTTCTTCTTCAGCTCCGCGGCCGTGCCGAGCTTGTCCTTCTCGGCCTTCCAGCGCGCGGTGATCGCGGCGGATTGCTCCTCCAGATCCGCGAGCTCCCGCGTGAGGCGCTCGAGGCGGTCCTTGGAGGCGGCGTCCGTCTCCTTCTTCAGGGCTTCCTGCTCGATCTTGAGGCGCACGATCTCGCGGTCGATGTTGTCGAGCTCTTCCGGCTTCGAATCGACCTGCATGCGCAGGCGGGACGAGGCCTCGTCCACGAGGTCGATGGCCTTGTCCGGCAGGAAGCGGTCGGTGATGTAGCGGTTCGAGAGCGTCGCCGCGGCAACGAGAGCAGAGTCCGTGATGCGCACGCCGTGATGCTGCTCGTATTTCTCCTTCAGGCCACGCAAGATCGACACCGTGTCCTCCACGGTGGGCTCGCTCACGAATACGGGCTGGAATCGGCGGGCGAGCGCGGCGTCCTTCTCCACGTGCTTGCGGTATTCGTCGAGCGTGGTCGCGCCGACGCAGTGCAGTTCGCCGCGCGCCAGCGCTGGCTTCAGGAGGTTCGAGGCGTCCATCGCGCCGTCGGCTTTTCCTGCGCCGACGAGGGTGTGCATCTCGTCGATGAAGAGGATGATGCCGCCTTCCGCCGCGGTGACTTCCTGCAGCACGCCTTTGAGGCGTTCCTCGAATTCGCCGCGATATTTCGCGCCCGCGATCAGCGCGCCCATGTCGAGGGCGAGCAGCTGCTTGTCACGCAGCGATTCCGGTACGTCTCCGTTGATGATGCGCAGCGCCAGGCCTTCCACAATGGCGGTCTTGCCGACACCGGGCTCGCCGATGAGCACCGGGTTGTTCTTGGTGCGGCGCGACAGAACCTGGATCGTGCGGCGGATCTCCTCGTCGCGGCCGATGACCGGGTCGAGCTTGCCATCACGGGCCGCCTCGGTAAGGTCGCGCGCATATTTCTTGAGAGCGTCATAGGCGTTCTCCGCCGTCGCATTGTCGGCGGTCCGGCCCTTGCGCAGAGCGTTGATCGCGGTGTTCAGCCCCTGGGCGGTCACGCCGGCCTGGGCCAGGATCCTGCCTGCCTCGCTGTCCTTCTCGACGGCCAGGGCCAGCAGCATCCGCTCGACGGTGACGAAAGAATCGCCCGCCTTCTCCGCAGCCTTCTCGGCAGTATCGAAGAAGCGCATCAGCTCACGCGTCGCCTGCGGCTGCGAGGCCGCGCCCGATACCTTCGGCTGTTTGGCGAGCCATTGCTCGACGGCCGCGTGGGCATCGCGCGAACGGCCTCCGGCGCGGTCGATGAGACCCGCGCACAGGCCTTCAGGATCGTCGAGCAGAACTTTCAGGACATGGCCGGGGGAAAGCTGCGGGTGCCCCTCGCGCATGGCCAGGTTTTGCGCAGCCTGAATGAAACCCCGGGCGCGCTCGGTGTACTTTTCGAAGTTCATGATGTCATCCCTCCTCAGGCTCGCCCGCCCTCTTCGGAGGCACAGGCCAGCCCTGCGATGTCGGACCTCCGTCAAGAAGCGTCCGCTGCGCCTAAGGTGGTGGCATCGATCCGGAACAACAAGAGGGGAACCCCATGTGAGCCCTCGCATTGACCCTGCAAGCGATTTCAACGGATTAGAGGAGGCTTCCATGACGCGCGATCCGCGCTCAGACGCCGAGAAGGCCCGCGCCGATCTGGCGCGCAACGCCGAGATGGGGCTCGCCGTGCCGGAGAGCCCTCTGGAGGAGCAGCCCTCCGTCACCCCCCAGACCTTCGGCGACACCAGCGAGAACGGGCGGGTGCTCCGCAACGGGGAGGGCGCCAAGGCCACCGATGCAGGTCAGGATATCGGCGATTCCACCGGCACCATGAAGACCTCCCGCGACATTCCCGAGAACCGTCAGAACGTTCAAACCCCGCCCACCCATCGCAGCGACCGGAGCGATGGCGTGCTCTCGCGCGCAAAGGAGTAAGTCACCATGGGATTTTCCGATCTACTTGCCCGTTTCAGCCCGAAGAGGCGCAAGGCCGAGCAGGCCCGCCAGGAGCTGATGGCCAATGCCGAGAAGGCGCTTCGCATGAAGCAGGAGGCTGGGCCCACCGCCAACATTCCGGAGCACCAGACCGCCCATGAGGGCATGAATCCGAAGACCACGAACGAGGATCACATCCCGGCGCGCGAGGGCTATTTCGAACCCGAGCTCAAGCGCACGAAGGTCGCCC
>JAPSLB010000032.1:17372-57854 GCA_031181145.1 Microvirga sp. | reverse complement strand
CACCTCGACCACTATCTGGAGGTGGTTGTCGGGGCCGTGCGTGCAGAGGGCGGTGACGTGCTGAAGTTCATCGGCGATGGCATTCTGTCGATCTTTTCTGTTGAAGAGAGCGGACGAGCAGAGGCCAGCCCGAAACCCGTCATGCGATACATGCAGTCGCTGACATTTGCGACGGGTAGAAGACGGCTCGCCACACCTTCAGCCTCGCCCAAAGCCGCTCGACCACTTTGCGGTTGTTGCAGACCCAGTCCGGACAGGCGACTGGCGCCGCATGGCGCTGCGGCGGGATCGCCGGTCGAGCTCCCATGCTCCAGATATGCTCACGAAAGGCATGGCTAGTATAACCGCGATCAGCCACAGCCTAGGTGGGCACACCCGGCAGCTTCTCTAGGAGCGGGATAGCCTCAGGCAGTTCATGCGCCTGACCGGGTGCAATCCGGAAGGCAATCGCCCGACCTAGGCTGTCGGCAATCACGCAGGCTTTGGTGCCATATCCCCCACGAGAACGGCCAAGCGCCTCACGATGGTCTCGTTGAGCTTGAGAGCCCCTTTTCGGCGAGCCCCCGCGGCCTTCTGGTGCGCCCGCACGTTTGTGCCGTCCAGGAACGTCATGCCAAGCTGCACTCCACGCTCCTGAACCAGGTTCAGCAGGCGTTCCCATACACCCAGACAAGCCCGCCGAATGAAAGGCTGAGCGGCCATCCACCAGGGCCAAGTTCAGCAGGCAGAGCCCTCCACTTGGCGCCGTTCTCATGCCGCCAGAGGATTGCGCTCATAGTGCGCCGGAGATGGGACAGAGGCACTTTGGCATGGGGCCGGCAGGCTTCGACCAGGAGCTCTAACATTGTCCATTGCGCGTCGGTCAGCATCATCGTCCCCTTCTCTCAAAGAACGACAACGCGCTCAGACGCTAACAAACCCTAGAGGATGTCTCGATATCATCATAGAGGCGCCGGACCGCGCGCTCATCGGACACATCGACGAGAGAACCTCTGTTCCCATTGCCAGACAACTGATCGGCAAGCGCCCGCGCCAAGACACGGCCCCTGTCGGCGACAGCGATGGTGAGGCTATCGTCCGCCAGCGCCCGGCAAACCGCGGCGCCAATGCCACCGGCTTTACCAGTCACTAGCGCAATTCTATGCGCTTGCAGCAATGTTTCCTCCACGGATGGTCTAACGCCATCCTCTGGATACAATCCAGCAAGCGAACGGCTACAGCAGGTTCCGTTTTCCGAGTCCCTCGGGGTATCGCGCACCTCGCTGCGCGAAGCGCTCGTGACCCTCACGAACGAAGGCCTCCTGACCTATGAGCCAAATCGCAGCTACACGGTCCATTCCTTTTCGCCCGACAACGTGCTCGCCGCATTCGACGTCCGGGGCGACTGGAGGCCCTCGCCTGCGGACTTGCTGCAAAGCGCGGAATGTCCCCCGCGGATCTTCGGGTTCTCACCGAATGCGTCGAAACTGGAGATCGCATCCTCTCAAAGGGGCGTCTCGAGCCCGATGATCTCGAGCCCTATCGGCAGATGAATGTCCAGTTCCACAATACCGTCATTCAGGGGGCAAATAACCGCTACATGACGGACTTCGTGCGACAGTGCCATAACGTGCCGCTTGCCTCCGATCGCATCTTCGTCTGGGAGGATTACGAGGTCATCAAGCGGTCCCATGACGATCACCGCCGCATCGCCGAAGCCCTACTGGAACGTGATAGTGAGCGCGCCGAGTACCTCATGCGTGAGCATGTCTTCTTCGCGGGTGTGGTCCTGCAGCGCTCTCTCGACAAAGACCTTCAGCAGCAGCGGATCAAGTTCGACTTGGCAACCGCAGTCTGATCACTCCTAAAGCACGCGTCGCTCGGCCCGACGGTGGTTGCGGCCACCGCAATTGCGCGGCTGCGCTCGACATCGGCACCGTTCGGAGGATTGGCGGCAGAATCCTGCACCTGCCCATTTGGGCAAGCTCATCTGCAGGCAGAAGCATCCCTGTCGCAGGACCAATCAGGATGAGACGGGCCATGAAGATGCTCGCTCCTGTTGCTGGAGTGACGTTGATACCAAGAGGCGAACAGAGCCGCTGCCAAGTCGTTCCGGATTCCGTCCGCTAGCGTGTAGAAACTCGGCGGTCCCTTGGTTCTACTCCTGAAGAAAATAGAGCAGAACGATGCCGCCCCCGAAAATGAGAATCGCGGCCAGAGCGTCGTGGCCCATGCGCAGGAAAGTTTTGTTCCTATGTTCCAGCAGCCCGATCATGAAGACAGCGGTAAGGATTAGACCGAGGAGCGCAGCGACAGCCTCGAACGGTCCAGCGGTATTGAGAACGGGCTCTCCTGCATAGAATGCGTCTGCGAGCAGAAGCAAACCGATGGTGAGGAGGTTTGTGCCAAACACATCGCCCAGGGCCATCTCGTAGCGCCCCATTCGAACGGCAGCCGTAATCGAGCTAACCTCCGGCAGGGACGTCGCAAAACCGACAAGTACGAGCCCGACAAAGCCTGCGCCGAGCCCGGTGAGTTGCGAGATGGCATCCCCAGCCTGTGCAAGGGCGGATCCCGCCACCAGTATGACCAAGGCGGCCAAAGACGTGCGCCCGACAAGACCGGTCAGCGACACCTGCTTGAATGAGGACCGAAACTTCGCGGCCTCTTGGCTTTTGGCTTCCGCCACGCCCTCGTCTTTGATCGTATGCCAGGGGGCACGCCGCCCGTAAGCGGAAGCGAGCCAGAAAGCAAACACACAATAGCAAAATAAAGCGAGGGACCAGGCACCGACACCCGCGACAGGTACATCCCCGGACACGATAGCCATGGCAGCGAAAGCGAGGGCCGTGATGCTGAGCACACCCTGCATAAGTGTTGTCGACTTGCCGATCGCCGATGTGATGGCGTCCCGTCCAAGAACCGCATCCGCAAGTGCAATCAGCAAGACGTTAATGGCAACGCTTCCAAGGAGATTGTTGACGGCGAGTGATGAATTTCCGCTCCAGGAGGAGGTGGTTACGGCAGCTATCTCCGGCAGGGAGGTAATCCCTCCCAGAAGTAGCATTCCTGCGAATGCCTGGCCAATTCCCGTTCGATCCGCAATGGCGTCCAAATATCCCGTCAGGCGAGATCCTGCCCGCCAAACGCAAACTGCGGCAGTGGCGAAGATGAGAACGTTGGGCAAGAGGCCGAAGGTGGCGAAGTTGAGCAATGACATCGGGCCACCTCGATACATTTCACTCGGTCACGTCAGCGACCAAGCAAAAACGCGTTTCCCTTCGCTTGCCAAACGCAAAGGCTTCGCTAACCCATGATCAGCAGCCCTACGATGGCGGCCAGCGCGAGGCCAAGAGCCCCGCTGGGCCACAGCCCCCAGCTCCGGCTGTAGGGCCAGACCGGGACCGTAGCGATGATGAAGAGGATCACGAGAGCAATTAGGATTCCACTCAACGACATCGTGTCAATCGCCCATCATGGTGCCGATTCCCGGCACGATACGCCAAGATGATCCCGGCTATTGTCAGCAGGTCTCCCTGCTCCAGGTTTCATAGCCGTTCAGGGTTGCGAACCGGTTACCGTGACCGGCTCTGACCTGATGTTCCAATCATCGTTCTCGGCAGCCACGACAACTGCCAGCTGCCTCATGCCGGTTACCCAATCGGGAACACGCATATTCATGCGCAGGGTACCGTCAGAACCAGTACGCGTCCGCTCGATGATCTCATAGGCTGCCTGGCGTTTACCCGCACCGATGACAACCGGCGTGTCGGCCGGCAAGCCCTGCGCAGTCACCGTGAGCGTCTCACCCGAAGTTATCTCCTTTGGTGTGACCGATACCGATCCCTCGACTGAGCCTGTACCGGAGGCCTGGATCTGACGCTCGAAGTTCTCCATTCGCTGGCGAAGGTCTGGATTGCTGGCGAAAATATCCTGGGCCGAGGAGCCGAGATTGCGGGCGAAGTCCGACAATGTGCCTGCCGCCTGTCCCGCAAGAGACCCAAGGCGCCCGAGTCCCTCGCCGGAATTTCCATGTGTATCGAGCTGCATTCCGACGCGCAGGTCACGGGATCCTTCAATGCGGGGATTGAGCCGCATCAAGTTTCGCTCCGTGATATCGCAGCGTTCCGCAATACTGCTGAGCGTATCGCCTCTTTGCACCGTAACCGTATCGCCGCAGCGGGAGGCTTGCGTCTGCGATGAGGCGGCATCGGGCAGCAGGGCCCAAGCAAGGAGCGGCACCAACAAGCTTAGCGGCTTCGCCATGTACGATCCTCCGATGAGAAGGTCCGTGATCAGAACAACAGGAACAAAAGGATGATGATTGGAATCGGAATACCGATTAGCCAGAGCAAAAGACCCTTGAACATGAGCTCTCCTCTCGTGGTGCAATCAAAATCTTAGGAGGCAACTCGGCGAGAGGACGATGGTTCACCTCCTGAGAGCGGAGAAGCAAGCTGATGCCAGATAGGCCTCGGTGATGATCACTGTCCTACGACTTGCGGGAGCGCTGGCATGTGTGGCGGGCGCAGGCCTTCTTGACGTCGCTTTCTGGGCCGAGACAGCGCGTACCCTCTCCCTCCTTTTGGCGGCTGCTGCCGGTGTGGTGAGCCTTACATTCCTCGGCTTTGCGGCAAATCTCGTCATGCTGCACGGGATCCGCGCTCACCTTCAGAACCGTTGCGGGAAGTAACGCACTCTTCCACTTGACCGAGAACTTCCGCAACGAGCGTGCGTTGGCGAAGACATACCTGCCGTTGAACAGGATGCAATGCTGGATCAAAGCACTCTTGCCTTCTTCATCGCTCTTCTGTTTTCCGCCATCCAGGTGCTTGGCAAGAGCATGATGTTTCTGCGGGCAGCGTCTGGGTCGCCTACGTATTCGTGCATCTCCTGCCAGAGCTCGCCGCCCATCAGGAAACCTTCCGTCGCGAGACGGAGGAGAGCCGGATCTGACTCTCCGGGCTGGAGAGCCACACCTATCTCATCGCTCTCCTCGGACTGGCCGTCTTCTACGGACTAGACCGCCTTTTCCGCACCTCCGCCAGAAGCGCGGAAACGGCCGGACGGGAGGAGCGGCCCTCACGTGGCGCGCTCTGGCTCCACCTCGGCTCGTTTGCGATCTACAGCGTGCTGATCGGCTATCTCCTCCTGCACCGGGAGGTGACGGATCTGCGCGGCCTCCTCATCTACGGCATCGCCATGGGCCTGCACTTCCTCGTCAATGATCAGGGTCTGCGCGAACATCATGGCAAGACCTATGATAGGGAAGGCCGCTGAATCCTGGCAGTCCCCCCGCTCATCGGCTGGGGCATCGGGCTTGTCACGGAGCTCCCGCCGCTGGTTATTGCCTCCCTGCTGCTTGCAACCCAATGATTTGCAGATTTCGCCGGGAAACAACCCCACTCATCGGTTGTTGAATCGCCGGAAGCAGCCACTGCGGGGGATTCATGATCAATATCGGCAAGGGCATCATCGCAGGACTGTTTGCCTCGGCGGCGACAGGGGGAGCCGTCTTTCTAAGCTCCTTGGCCGGTCTTGCGCCGGGCACCGACCCGGTCCACGCAATCAGCGGGGTCATGCTGACGCCGGCCGGGCTAAGCTGGGTCGTGCATTTCGCCATCGGCGCGTTCATGTGGGGTCCGCTTCTTGCCGTACTGAGCCTGACCCTGCCCTCTCCCTTCTGGTTCAAGGGGGTGGTGTTCGGCTTCCTTGCCTGGCTGATCATGCTCCTGGTGAGCTGGGCAGCCGATCCGGCCACCCCTCCACAGCCCAGCCTCGGCCCGGTCCTGTTCCACATTCTCTTTGGAGCGGTGCTGGGATGGGCCTACGGAATGCTGCTCGACAGGAGTGAGCGTCAGGCCTCAACCCTGCAGGCTACCCAGGCGGATTGGTGAATTCGTCCCGCGCCTGTTCGGTCTCAACGCGCTGCTCGATCTCCACAGCCAGCCTGCGCTCGGCTTCGCCCTCGCCTCCCACCCGCCTGCGACCGAGCCCTGCCGGTTCGGACGAGCGTCCATAGAGCACCAGCATGTCGCCGACTTGGGCAACGGTCCTGCCCCGAGGCGCGCCCTCGTAGCAGCCGTCCGGATGGGTGATGCCCAGCACAAGGACTCCATCCCATGGTTCACCACCTGCTCCGCTTCGGCCGTCGTGAAGCCCGTGCCGGTCCAGGCGGAGCTGGCCTGAAAGCGTGCAGCCTGACGCGACATGCCGGTGAGGATCAGAGCTTCAGAGCAATCCTGACCACAATCAGCGACAAGAGCAGAACCAGAATGAGCGATCCGACAGCAACCATGGACGTCTGTCTTTCTTGGCGGTGAACCGATGAAAGGCCGCCGGCTGGAGACCGGTTCCCTTATGGTCCCGCCCGACCAGCTCCAACCCGCACGACCCGCCGGTCGGCCCCCTCGCGAGCCTCTTCGCAGGCTGCGAGAGCCCGCCGGAAGCTCTGCTCTAGGTCTTCCCGATCCGCAGGTTCAGGGATGTCCCGCTGGCCTGCAGCCCTGATTAGGTTTGCATGCCGGATCAAGGCCCGGCGCTGCTCGTCCAGCCGCGTGTGCTCGGCAATCCTGGCAATCGCCTCCAGCATGTGGATGAGGATGGCCGGGTGTGAGGAGCCGGCCTGCCGGATCTGGTGGAGGGCCGCATCCAAAATGCCTTCATAGGTGGTCACCTGACGGTAGACCCGGACCTTCCCAGATTGATCCCGCAGGGTCTCGGGCGGAAGCCGTCGGCTCATCAGCCCCGAGAGCGCACCTCTCAGCCGGTCGATCACGACCGTGGCGGTGAACGGATCATTGATCCCCGGCGACAGGGCTCTCACCGCAACCTCAACAAGATGCCGGATTGCAAACTCCAGATCCTGGGTTGGGGTACGCTCATCTCCGCTGACAATATACTCTCCGATTTCCTCCCTGGCTTTGGCGGGATCAGGTGGCGGAGGATAGACCCGCACGCGCCTGTCACCGCTGACGATGAAATCGCCGGCGCGGAACTCCAGATGCAGGATAGCGTCGTTCCGCCTGGCCCAGGAAAGCATCCCGCTATAGTCGACGGCCTGCACGTAGCCTCCATATGGCAGCGGGATCCGCGCTGCCGTCTCCTCGAAATCGCTGGGCAGGTCGGCCGGCGCGTGCTCCGGGGCATTCCCCTCTGAGAGTTCCGGCAGCTCGGCAACGGTTTTATCGACATCCTTGCGCACCCGGCGCACGACCTCGTCAGCGACAATGGAGCGGGCCACCCCTTGGATGAAGGCAATGAGCGCCAGCACGCAGATCAGGGCCAAAACCGTCCCGATAGTCACGGACGCATGTGGCACCTCCGGCATGGGCGCCTTGCCATGGATCGCCCGCAGGACGATCAGGCAATAGACGATGGTCATCGCAAACAGGCCCAGCACGAACTGCGTGCGCAGGTCGGCCCGGAAGATGCGGATCAGGCGCGAGCCATATGAGTTGGCCGCAAGGGTAAGCGCCACCACCGTGACCGAGAACGCCATGCTGGCCATGGTGATGATCGCGGAGAGCAGGGTGGACAGGAGATTGCGGGCATCCTCGCCGTCACCGCTATTGATCCACCAGGCACGGACCTGGTCCTCGGAACCGGTACCGGCATCCAACTGAAGCATGCCAATACCGAGGCCGACCGCCACGAGGATCATGATGGACGGGATGAACCAGAGGCTGGTCCGGACATAGTCCCAGGTGGTGAGAAACCGGTTCCACATACCTCTCTCAACGCCGTAGGCTCCCAAGAGATCAGCCGATGGCGCCTTCGGCTAGAAATACCGCCCCTCAGCGCTTCAGGTCGGGAGGCTATAAGATCAGGATGCGAATCCCGAGCGTCGCCGCAGTCGCCACAGATTCGCTTGAAACGGAACTCTTCTCGTTTCGACGTTTTCTACGTCGATCAGGGACGTGGGCGTTCCGGAAGGAGACGATCCCCGCTCCGGTACGGGTCACGACTGGCGACGGAGCATTCAAAAGAGCCGCATGTTCAGACGCTTCATCATCAACCCACCGGTTTTCTTCGGTTCCGTTGCTGCCATCGGCATTTTCCTCGCCATCGGAATCGTTCTCCCCGATCGCGCCAGCGAGGTCTTCAGCGACTTGCAGACGGCCATTCTCAGTAACTTCGGCTGGCTCTATCTCCTCGCCGTCGGCATCTTCCTTGCTGCCGTGCTGCTCCTCTGCCTGGGCCGCTACGGTCGACTGAAGCTCGGACCGGACGAATCCACTCCCGACTTCAGGTTCACCTCCTGGATCGCCATGCTTTTCGCGGCTGGCATGGGCATCGGCCTCATGTTCTACGCCGTGGGCGAGCCTATGACCCACTTCATGGCGCCGCCGACGGCCCAACCGCGCTCTGTCGCGGCGATGCGGGAGGCCATGGCCGTCACCTTCTTCCACTGGGGCATCCACGCCTGGGCAATCTATGCCGTGGTCGGTCTGTCGCTGGCGTATTTCGGCTACCGCTACAATCTCCCCCTCACGATCCGCTCTGGCCTCTATCCGCTCCTCAAGGAGCGCATCAACGGTCCCATCGGCCATGCCGTCGACATTTTCGCCATCGTCGGCACCATGTTCGGCATCGCTACTTCGCTCGGCGTGGGTGTCTCCCAGATCAACGCCGGGCTCAACTATCTTCTGGGCATTCCCATCGGCATCGAAATCCAGCTGCCCCTGATCGGGGCCATCACTGCCCTGGCCACGATTTCGGTCGCCACCGGCCTTGATAGGGGGGTCCGCATCCTCTCCGAAACCAATCTGGTTGTGGCGATATTGCTGATGATCTTCGTCCTGGTGGTCGGACCGACGGCGCAGCTCTTCCGCGATTTCGTGCAGAATCTGGGTCTCTATCTCGACACGCTGCTGCTGCGCACCTTCAACATCTATGCCTACGAACCTACGCCCTGGATCGACTCCTGGACGCTCTTCTACTGGGCTTGGTGGATTTCCTGGTCGCCCTTTGTCGGCATGTTCATCGCCCGCATCTCGCGCGGCCGCACCGTGCGGGAGTTCGTCACCGCCGTGCTGTTCATCCCAGCCGGCTTCACCTTTTTCTGGATGACCGTTTTCGGCAACACCGCGATCTTCGTGGATACCGGCGCGGCAGCCGGTGCGCTAGGCGCGGCTATCGCCGACGACGTTTCGGTCGGTCTCTTCAGGTTTTTCGAGTATTTGCCGTTTGCGGGCCTCACCTCCACCTTGGCCGTGCTTCTGGTAGGGATCTTTTTCATCACGTCTGCCGATTCCGGCTCACTGGTTGTCGACTCCATCGCCGCAGGCGGCGAAACCCAGACCACAACGGTCCAGCGCGTCTTCTGGTGCGTCCTCGAGGGCGCCGTGGCGGCCAGCCTGCTCCTTGCCGGCGGCCTTGGCGCCCTGCAATCGGCTACCGTGGCCAGCGCACTGCCCTTCACCTTTGTCATGCTGGCACTCGTCTGGTCCCTCCTGATTGGGATGCGCGCCGACCTCGCCCAACAGCAGGCTCACGCCACCAGGCCGCACATTCCCCCCGCCCAGCCTGCGGCCGGCCTCACGTGGCAGCGCCGTCTCGCGCTCATCCTCCATGCTCCAACCGAAGCCGAGGTGGATGAGTTCATAACCATCCAGGTACGTCCGGCGCTCGATCAGGTCGCGAAAGAGCTGAGTGCGCGCGGCCGCACCTCGCATGTGGTCGAGGAAGAAAGCGGCGCCATTGCCCTGCGCTCACCAGCCGAAGGTGTTCGCGACTTCATCTATGGCGTCAGCCGCAGCGCCCAGCCCGTGGCGACCTTCTCGCCCCTCGCCGGGAAGCCTGAATACCGTCACGAGGCCCGCACCTACTTTTCCAGCGGTGGCCGCGGCTACGACATCATGGGCATGAACCGCGAACAGATCATCGCGGACGTCCTCGTCCAGTTCGAGCGATATCTCCTGCTCGTCCAATCACCGGCGACGCAACTCGTCCACGGTGCCCCGGAACATGAGCTTGATCCCCCGTCACAATAATGCGCCTTCTGCCAGGGCTTACGAGGGAGCGGTTTGATGATCTGTGACGCAGGCGTAACTTCATTCCTGAATGCGCTGCGTTGAACTGCGGCTGGGACAGCTCGCAGCAGACGTCCGGGCAAGCTAACCGCAAGCGGAAATTCATGTGGAACTGGATTGCGAGCAACCATCAAGTCATCAGCGCGCTGGCGAATATCGTGATGCTGTTCGTCTGGATCGCTTACTTGCAGGTGTTCGTCAGCAGCTATCGCCGGCAGAAGCGGTCGAACATCCTGATCAACCGCGGCGCCGGGTCCGGGCTCGAGGCCCGGTGCCTGATCAGCAACATGAGCGCGGAGGCAATCTACATCGACAGCCTTATCGCGACCGTCGAGACGACCGAGGGGCGCTGGAGTTGCCCGGTGACCGAATTGCTGGAAGGTCGCTCCGACCTGGATCTGAAGACCCGGCAAGGACCGTTGCAGGCAGGACAGTTCGTCGACATCGGATCGTTTCAAAGCCTTATCGAGCCGGTGCTTCAAACGGCAATGGGACTGAGAGGCGCCGTCGCTTCGGACGCCTTGGAGAACCTCGTCGCGTTCGAGATCAAGGTAATTGCGGTGCATGGCTCTGAGGATCTCCTTGCCGGGGCGATACGTCGGTTTGACGTGATCAGACGCCAGAACCGGCAGCTCCTGAGAGGACACGCGGTCGGGACTCAACAAATACGATCCCGCCGAGAGCGGGGGAGACTCCACAATGATGTCGAGGCAGATC
Source organism: Microvirga sp. (assembly GCA_031181145.1). GTDB lineage: Bacteria > Pseudomonadota > Alphaproteobacteria > Rhizobiales > Beijerinckiaceae > Microvirga. The sequence goes on along the minus strand of JAPSLB010000032.1, from coordinate 47,124 downwards.
TGTGATGCCGTCTCTCGGCGTCGATCCGAATCGCCCGACCGCGCACCAAAGGCAAGTTGGACAGCAACCAGGGTTCAGCACCAAAAGGCCAGGTCACGGCCGAGCTAGGGGAGTATGGGAGGGGTATTGCAAGGACCATCCGGAGATAGCTCCCGGACATGAGGGTCGGCAGCACGTCAAGCTCGGCCTTTAGGCGTGGCCGGTCAAGGTCCGCTTGGCAAAAGAGCGGTTGCACGGTCCACTTCCGCGTCGTGCCGACTTACGACCAGTAGTGCCTCGGCCCATTGAGGACGCCGAGACGAGCGGGTGGTACGCACGCGTAGCCATCACAGGCAAACCGGTATTGCGAGTAGCCTCTCAAGACGCCCGGAGGTGAGGTGAACTAAACCTATCCGAACGGATTATCTGGTATGCCGGCTAGATCTTACTCCCTGTGGCACCCTCCGCATGCATCATGAAGCAAGATGGCTCGACGGGCCCGCCTTCCAGCTTGCCAATGCCATCGCGTTGCCGGCATGCCGGGAAGGAGGGTTCCAACGCGCTGCACGGCACATGGTACGGGCATCCCGTTTACCCGATGCTTGTCACAATCCCGGTGGCACCTGGACGCCGGCTCTTGGGCGCTCTCGCCGGGTTGGTCTCACCCATGCTTTCGCCGACAGGACGGCGTTAGGCCTTCAGCTCACCTCAATCGCCCTGCGTCGGCGTGTACGCCGCAAGGAATGACGTCTCGCGAGCGCCACCGCGTGGGGCATGATGTTCATGGGAGCCTATCTGGGTGGCCACCTCGTCTACCGCCGCCGACAGGGTGTCGATCAGGCCGACCGCAGCGTTGAGCCGCGCGAATTCAAGCCGATTCTGCCTGATACCGAACTCAGGAAGGGACAGTCACGGAAGGTTGAGGTCCGAGATGCAGTGGAGCGAGCGATCATAAGATGAAATCATGCGAACCCGCTCCTGTACGCTGGGCCTGTGATCATCTTGATGAGCCGGACAGCAGCTTGAGGACGACTCCTCGGAGCACGATATCGTAGGAACGCAATGCCGTACGGAAATCAATCCATACCATCAGGAGAATGGAGGTCGGTATGACAAGGGATGAGCTGGCAGAAAAGCTTGACCGTCTGGATCCTGGAGCGAGCCTCACGATTCCGGAGGAGATGCTGGCCCGGATATTCGATGTGGCTACGCTCTCGTACAACTCGCCGCAGGTTCTCAGAAATATTTCAGATTTCGCGCTCGAGCACCGCTGCACTTTCTCGTTTCACCAACATGAAGGTGCGATCCCCTGCTTCGAGAAAGACGACACGTTCTGAAGTGGGCGGCGCTGCCGTGAGCAGAAGATCGCCCGCCCCGACAGTTGAGCCTTGCCGACCGTTGTTGAGAGGTTCGATGGCGAATTGGTGGCGGTGGAGATCAGATGCGGGAATATCGCCTACGTCCATCGAAAGAAAAGTGTGCTTAATGGCGGAAGAACGAGTGCCAAAGAGGCGGAGCGCCCGTGAGACGAAACGTTCTCTGTATGTAGAGCTCCCCCGTTGCCCATGTTGCCGCCGCCGTACATTGCTGCGTCAGTGTTAAGGATCTCATGCCACAGGCCCGCCCTTGGCACGCCAATCCGGTAGTTCATCCGGGGAACGGGGGTCATGTTGCTGACTGCAAGTATGGTGGATCTCCCGTCCTGTGCCGCCCGTAGCATGGCAAAGACCGAATTCTCCTGATCATCCACTACGGCCCACTCGAATCCATCGGGATCGTTGTCTGTGGCATGGAGCGCAGGCTCGGCCGCGTAGATGCGGTTGAGATCACGCATCAGCCTTTGAATTCCTGCGTGCCGCGCGTCATCGAGCAACTCCCAGGAAATGGAGGAATCGTGGTTCCACTCCTGGTCCTGGGCAATCTCGCCCCCCATGAACAGGAGCTTCTTACCAGGGTGCGCCCACATGTACCCGAAATATGCGCGAAGGTTCGCGAAGCGTTGCCACTCGTCACCAGGCATCTTTCGGATCAGCGATCCTTTTCCATGCACGACCTCATCATGAGACAAAGGTAGGATGAAGCGCTCGGAGAACGCATAGACCATGGCAAATGTAAGTGCACCGTGGTTGTAGCTTCGATAGATTGGATCCTGCTCCAGGTAGTGGAGCGTGTCGTGCATCCAACCCATGTTCCACTTGAATGTGAATCCCAGCCCGCCCTGCTCGGGCGGCTTCGTCACGCCGGGCCACGCGGTGGACTCCTCTGCGATCGTGATGACGCCATGGCAGCGATGAGTGATGATGCTGTTGAGATGCTTGAAGAACTCGATCGCCTCCAAATTCTCCCGGCCCCCGAGCCGGTTGGGAACCCACTCGCCTTCCTGGCGGCTGTAATCCCGGTAGAGCATCGAAGCGACGGCGTCGACTCGCAGCCCGTCGATGTGATATCGCTCAATCCAGTCCAGGGCACTGGCAATGAGGAATCCTTTCACCTCGTTGCGCCCAAGGTTGTAGATCAGAGTATTCCAATCCTGGTGGAAGCCCTCCCGCGGATCCTGATGCTCGTAGAGGGCCGTCCCGTCGAATTGCGCGAGTCCCCAAATGTCGCTCGGAAAATGGGCCGGAACCCAATCGAGGATGACGCCCAAGCCAGCCTCGTGGCAGCGATTGACGAATGCTGCGAAATCTTCAGGCGTTCCATACCGCCCGGTCGGCGCGAAAAGCCCCAGCGGCTGGTAACCCCACGAGCCTCCGAACGGATGCTCCATGATGGGCATGAGCTCGATGTGGGTAAAGCCGAGACCGGCTACATAAGGGATCAGCCGATCCGCCAGCTCGGTCCAATCGGGCATGCGATTGCCCTCATTCGCCATCCGCAACCAAGAGCCCGCGTGGATCTCATAGATGGAGATCGGCGCTGATTCCGTCTGACGCGCCGCCCGCGAGTTCATCCACTCGGCATCCGTCCACGGGAATGGCTCCGAGCGCGCGACAACCGAGGCTGTGCCGGGCGCGGCCTCGCCGGCCCGCGCCACAGGATCAGCCTTCTGCGGTAGCAACTGACCGTAGGGTCCAATGAGTTCGTACTTATAGCGCTCACCCGGGCCCAGGCGTGGGATGAACAACTCCCAAACTCCCCCCTGACGCAGGCGCATTGGGTTTCGCCGTCCATCCCAACCGTTGAAATCCCCAACAACCGAGACTCGCCTCGCGTTCGGCGCCCAGACCGCAAAGCGCACGCCGGGCACTCCATCAATGGTCATGGGTTGCGCGCCAAGTACATGGCTGAGTTCATAGTGAGTGCCCTGCCCGATCAAATGCAGATCGAGGTCTCCAAGGAGAAGACCGAAGCTGTAGGGATCCTCCGTCTCTTGAACCGCGTCGGACCAGCAGACCCTCAGCTTATAGGGGACCGGATGATCGAGATATCCGGCGAACAATCCGTCTGCATGCACGCGCTCGAGCCGGGTCAGGTGGCTCCCCGTCTCCCGTGTCAGGAGTTCGACGGATATTGCCCCGGGCATGAAGACCCGGGTGATGCTCCCCCGGTTTGCGGGATGCTGCCCCAGGATCGAAAACGGGTCCCCATGTCGGCCTTCAACCAAAGCCTCGATGCTGGTCCTGTCGACGGCGCCGAGGAGGACGTCGTGTCCGGGCGTCATTCACGTCCTCCCTTGTCCGCTTTCACGAGATGTTGCGAGATCTTGGAGAGGCCCCGTAGCGGAATGGCCAACCACTTCGGACGGTTGGCCGCCTCGTACTGGATCTCATAGGCCGCCTTTTCCAGCAGGAACAGATCGAGCAGGAGGCCACGCTTTTCGTCCGAGAACCCGAGGTGGGTGTCCCCTGCGGTGCTCTCCCAGTAGGCGGTCAGGAAGGCGTTCTGAGCCCTCGAATAGAATTCGTCGAGCAACGACTTCCGCACCTCGCGAAACTGCTGAGACCCTACATCCTCCTCGGGCATTGAAGCCGAGACCGCCAAGTAGTCGAGCGAGCGCAGCAATCCCGCGACGTCGCGAAGCGGGCTCGTCTTGGCGCGCCTCTCCTCCAGCTCGCGGACCGGCTCACCCTCGAAATCGATGATGTAGGCATCGCCCTGCGCCACGAGGACCTGCCCGAAGTGGAAGTCGCCGTGAATCCGTGTCGTGAGCGTCCCGAAACCGGCTTCCGCGAGGCGCTCGACCGCTGCAGTCAGTTCGTCACGGCGTTCCACGATGCCCTGAGCAAGTTCGCCAAGATCCGGGTCGAGATCGCCACGTACCCGCCCGAGAGTATCCAGGGCCGACCCGAGCTGATCGAGAGCCCTTACCCGCCATGCTTCGACCTCTTCGGGCCCGGCCTCGACGGGCGCAAATGCCGGATCGTCGGTAGAGGCAGCCAAGGCCACGTGGAGCTCACCGAGCCGTTGGCCGACGACGCCCGCGAAGTTCTCAAGCGTCGTGAAGATTCCCTCTTCCGGAACCCCTTCTCTTCCGATCAACTCATACTCGTCCAACGTGCGCTTCAGGTTCTCGAGCATCCAATTCCAGGCATCGCCCTGATTCCGGATCGCTCCCTGAACGATTACGAGGGTATGCGGTGTTCCTTCCTCGGTCACCCGCACGACCTCTCCCAGGAGCGGCGCCGAATTCTGGTACCCGACCTTGGTCAGATGCTGCGTCATCTCGGCTTCGGGATGGATTCCCGCAAAGACCCGGCGCACGAGCTTGATCATGGCAAGATCGCCGATGACCAAAGAGCTGTTCGACTGCTCGGCCGAGAGCCAGCGGATCGGAGCATCCTTCTGCACCTGCACACAGTCCAGGTGGGGCGTGCCCACGAACCGGATCTCGCCATCCGGGGTCTCTGCCGTTGCCCTTTCGCATAGCGACTGAAGCACTCCGTGAGCCCACCGATCCACCGCAAACCCGTCCGTCAGAAAGCCGACACGAGGCCCCCTGCGCACTCGGGCCAAGGCGAGCTGTTGAGGAAGCGGCTGCATGCTGGCGTCTTCCCAGGCAATTCCGAGGGGCATGAAGTAGCGCTCGGTGCGCGGGCCGAGGACCGCCTCGATTTCCGCCATCATCACATCATCGGTGAAGGGCATCGGCACCGCCCATGCGATCCGCGCGTTTTCCAGCGTCTCATGCTTCGAGGCGAACCAGCGCCGTATCGGCAGATAGGACGGCAGAATGTCATGCGAGAGCACCTGCGCGTGCTTGTCATCTAGAACTTCCCTAACGTTTCTGCGCAGAACAAGCGTTTCGAATTCACGCAGCTGCTCAGGAGGCGCCGTCCTCCACAGGGGACTTTCGGACTCTGTCGTCAACAGGAACCAGTAGAAGCCGTAAGGCGGCAACGTCAGCAGGTAGGTGAGCTGACCGATGGGCGGGAACGGCGACGGACCTGTCATCTCGACCGGAACGCAACCCGCAAAGGACGAGAGGTCCAGTTCGACTGCCTGCGGCGTCCGGGAAAGGTTCGCGACGCAGAGGATCGTCTCGTCCTCATGCTCGCGCAGGTAAGCCAGAACCTTACGGTTTGCAGGATAGAGAAACCGAAACGTGCCTCGTCCGAAGGCGCAGTGATTCCGCCGGAGCATCAGCATGCGCCGCATCCAGTTCAGCAGCGAATGCTGATCGCGGCTCTGGGCCTCGACGTTGACGGACTCGAAGCCGTAGACCGGGTCCATGATGGCTGGCAGAACGAGGCTTGCCGGATCGGCCCGCGAGAAGCCGCCATTGCGGTCGGGAGACCATTGCATGGGCGTCCTGACGCCGTCCCGGTCCCCGAGATAGATATTGTCCCCCATGCCGATCTCGTCTCCGTAATAGACCACGGGAGTCCCAGGCATGGACAGGAGCAGCGCATTCATCAGCTCGATGCGCCGCCGGTCCCGCTGCATGAGGGGCGCCAGCCTGCGCCGAATGCCGAGATTGATACGGGCCCGTCTGTCGGCCGCATAAGTGTCCCAAAGGTAATCGCGCTCCTCGTCGGTCACCATTTCGAGCGTCAGTTCGTCATGGTTCCGAAGGAAGATGGCCCATTGGCAGTTGTTCGGGATCGCAGGGGTTTGGCGAAGAATGTCCGTAATGGGGAAGCGATCCTCCTTGGCGATCGCCATGTACATGCGCGGCATCAATGGGAAGTGGAAGGCCATGTGGCATTCATCGCCATTTCCGAAATATTCCTGTGTGTCCTCCGGCCATTGATTGGCTTCGGCAAGTAGCATGCGATCCGGGTATTCGGCGTCCAGAGCCGCACGGATCTTCTTGAGGACCTCGTGGGTCTCAGGAAGATTCTCGTTGTTCGTTCCCTCCCGCTCCACAAGGTAGGGGATCGCATCGAGACGCAGACCATCGATGCCCATGTCAAGCCAGAACCGCATGACACTCAGGACTTCCTTGAGCACCCGCGGGTTGTCGAAGTTGAGATCCGGCTGGTGCGAGTAGAAGCGGTGCCAGAAATATGCTCCGGCCATCGGGTCCCAAGTCCAATTCGACTTCTCTGTGTCAAGGAAGATGATGCGGGTCTCGGGGTATTTCTGGTCCGTGTCGGACCAGACATAGAAATCCCGGTCGCGCGAGCCGGGCTTGGCGCGCCGGGCGCGCTGGAACCAGCGATGTTGATCCGAGGTGTGATTGATGACCAGCTCTGTGATGACACGCAGGCCCCGCGCGTGGGCTTCGCGAACGAAAGTCTTGAACTCCTTCAGCGTTCCGTAGTCAGGGCTCACATCACGGTAGTCGGCGATGTCGTAGCCGTCGTCGAGACGCGGAGACGGATAGAAGGGCAGAAGCCAGATCGTGTTGACTCCGAGTGAGGCGATGTAGTCCAGCTTGCTGAGCAGGCCGGCGAAGTCGCCGATCCCGTCGTTGTTCGCATCGAAGAACGACTTCACGTGCAATTGGTAGATAATTGCATCCTTGTACCACAAGGGGTCATTCCCGAGGGACGTTTCGCTCTTGGGTGACGTGTCGTTCTTCTTGAGCATTCTCATGTGTCCTTTGAGGAAATGCGCCAGATCGAGAAGGGCAACTCGCCGGGGTCACAGCGGATACGCTGATACTTCCCTGTCCAGGTGAAGCGGCGGTGGCGCACAAGGTCCTCGACAGCGAGCGAACCATGGTCAGGGAGACCGAACTTCCAGAGTGGAAGTTCCACATCGGCCTCCTGAACATTGTGGGTATCGAGGCTGACTGCGACGAGGACGACGTTCTCACGCCCTGGCGTGGCCTTCTCGTAGAAGATGATCTTGTCGTTCCAGGCGTTGAGGAATGTAATGCCCAGATGGGAGTGGAAGGCCGGGTTCTCGCGCCGAATCCGGTTCAGAATCGAGATCTCGTTGATGATGTTGCCAGGTCGCCCCCAATCCCAGGCCCTGATCTCGTATTTCTCGCTGTCGGCATATTCCTTCCTCTTGGCATCCGGCCGCCCTTCGCAGAGCTCGAAGCCGTTATACATACCCCAGAGCCCGGAGAGCGTTGTTGCCAGCGCTGCGCGGATCAGATAGGCGGACCGCGGGGCGTTCTGCAGGAAGTCCGGATTGATGTCAGGTGTGTTCACGAAGAAGTGCGGCCGGAAGAAATCCTTCGGCGCCGTCCGAGTGAGCTCCTCCATGTACTCCTCCAGCTCCCACTTCTCGTTGCGCCATGTGAAGTAGGTGTAGGACTGCGAGAAGCCGATCTTGGCGAGCCGGTACATGATTTTCGGACGTGTGAAGGCTTCCGATAGGAAGGCGACCTCCGGATGGTTCCGCCGAACGTCCGCAATCAGCCACTCCCAGAAGGGAAATGGCTTCGTGTGCGGGTTATCGATCCGGAAGAGCTTCACGCCCTGCTCGACCCAGAGCAGAATGGTGTCGCGCAGCTCTAGCCACAGGGATGGAACAGCCCCCTTGGCGTAGAAGTCGACATTGACGATGTCCTCGTACTTCTTCGGCGGGTTCTCGGCATACTTGATCGTGCCATCGGGCCGCCAGTCGAACCAGTCCGGATGCTCTTTCAACCAAGGGTGATCAGGCGAGGCCTGGACCGCAATGTCCAGGGCCAGTTCAAGCCCGTGATCGGCTGCGGCGGAAACGAGCCGGCGAAAGTCCTCGAAGGTACCGAGCTCGGGATGAATCGCATCGTGCCCGCCTGCCTCGGAACCGATGGCATAGGGGCTCCCGGGATCATCCGGCCCAGCTGTGAGGCTGTTGTTCTTTCCCTTGCGATGCGTGCGCCCGATCGGATGGATCGGCGTCAGATAAAGTACGTCGAAGCCCATGCTCCGGATGGCCGGGAGCCGACGAATCACATCGTCGAACGTGCCGTGCCGTTTGGGGTCGCCGCTCTGGGAGCGTGGGAACAGTTCGTACCAGCTTGCAAATCCCGCAGCCGTTCTCTCGGCGTCGAGAGGTATGGGTTTGGAGCGCACCAGGAAGGGCCGCCGATCCGCTGCCGTCATGATGTCCGATGCTTCCGGCGACAGCAGGATCTCGAGTCGGCTGTCGTAATCCGCATCGGCGAGCCTCTCGGCCATCGGCCGGACACGATCGGCTATGTCGCCCTGCGCCTCGGAGAGTGCAGCCTCGACCAACAGGCGTCCTTCCTCCAGTTCCAGGGTGACGTCGAGGCCGGCAGCATATTTCTTCTCCAGTTCCAAGCGGAAGATTGCGAAAGGGTCCCGCCACGCCTGGACGGCGAATTCATACCGGCCGAGGCGCTCCAGCGGAAATTCCGCACACCATCGGTCGTTAACCAGGAGCCTCATGCGAGTCTCGCGCCAGTCCGCCTCATCGGCGGCTCGCCAGACAAGGGAGGCGGCGAGAGGATCATGACCGTCGCCGAAGACGTCCGCCTCCACGCGGACCAGATCCCCGACGATCCGCTTGGCGGGGAACTCGCCCCCATCCACCGCAGGCGTAATGTTCTCGATGACGAGCCGCGGCGCGGTAGACGCCTGTTCCACCGCCGGAACGGGTATTGCTCCTTTGATCGCTCTGAGGGGCTTGCCTTCCAGAACCCTGACTTCGCCAGGCCGGAGCCTCACGGTCGTAGCTGGGTTGAGCTCGAACCCGCCTTCCCCTGCCTCGCGGAACGGCACGAACCGTGCTCCGGCCTCTGAGATCACGAACGATCCTGCCGCATGCGCCGGCCGCCGCAGATCGGCATTCGCAACGATCAGGCGCGCAGCATCGCCCTGGCGCACATCCTCTGCATCGGTTCTCAGCATCGTCGTGACGGGAGAGGCATGCCCCACGATAAGGTGCATGGGCATACGCGCGTAGCGTCCATTCTCACGGGCAAGCAGTGCATTGGCTGCCCTCACCTCTCCGGAAATATCGAAGCCGCCCTTCTCCCTCAGCCCCGCGAGTCCATCGCCATCACCGCGTGTCGGATCGAACCTGTCCCTGCAGCCATACTCGAATCCCATGGGGACAAGGATGCCATCTCCCAAGGCCGCGGAGAGCCATAGGGCGCGCGTTGCGCTTCTCTCCAAAACCTCCAGGGGTTCGACCTCATGGGTAACGCGCTTGTCGAAGGGGGCCTCGGGAAAGGCGATCTCATATCCGATCGTGCGATGGAGTTCGTGTTCATCGACGATCCAGCCCTCCCGCAGATCCCACCAGCGAAGCGAGGAGAACGTTCCATTGAATCCGGTTCCGCCAAGCGCACGCTGGACCTCGAGTGTCGCTCCTGGGGTCCAGGCCAGAAAGCAGATCTCGGATGCATTCCCCCTTACCGTCGCGATCAGGTGCTCCAAGGCTGCCGGCGGAACCCTGTCCCAGTGCAGGCAACGGAAGCCCGCCACTCCTGCGGCCGTAAAAGCCCGCAACCGGTCCGAGAGCATCGAGAGGTACGGGTGATCGGCCGGTGCGGCCGTGTCGAAAGGAATGATGACCGCTTCGCGGTCGGCGGGATCCTGCCGTGGGTCGAGGATGTCGGCGCTGGCCACCGCAAGTCCAAGCTCCCGGGCGAAGGCGCTGTCAGCAGCAACCCGATCGACCACGATGTCGAGGGCAAGGGCAAGGTTGCGCGTCCGTGCGCTATCGGCGAGGCGCGCGAGGTCGTCGACAGCGCCCCCGTGGCCGAGGGCAGGGTGCAACCGTTCCATGTCGCGCGGAAGGAAGATGCTTCCGCCATGGCCGGGCTCGAATGGAGGGGCCATGAGAACAGTATCGAAGCCCAGATCTGCCGCGTGATCGAAGACCTTGTCCCAATCGTCAAGGGAGCCGATCAGCAGCGGGTGCACGTAGTAGATTCGCGGCGCTGCGAGATCCGCGCCCTCCATCCGGATTGTCTGGGAATTTGCAAGGGACCTGTCTGCTGGTGGCACGGCTTCGTCCGTCGCTGTTCGATCCAATCAATCGGAAGCAACGTCACAGCAGGCATTGAAAGTGCGACAGCCTGCCAGCGGAGCCTCCTTGCCGAAAACAGTGCCTCTTCGTCTTTGGTTCCTGTCCAGTCCGGAATCTCCCGTCATCCCTAGGGCCGGAGCAGCTTCGCTCTCGGTTCTGGGCACTCTGAGGACTCCGGGAAGACAGATCGCTTCAGATAGGTGCAGCCTCCAACGGCAGAGATCCACCGCGCTCCCGTGGGCGTCTCGGCTCCCCCTGGAGTTCCGCTTCTCCGTCGAGACAGGCGAGAAACTGCCCGCACCATGCTTCCACCGTGTTGGTCTGCAGGCGCTTCATCATGGTTGTCCAGCGTTCCCGCCTCTCTTCGAGGGGCATCTGAAGCGCCCGGGCAATGGCGGCGGCACAGGCTTCAGCATCGTAGGGATTGACGAGAACGGAACAATCAAGCTCGTGCGCTGCGCCGGCAAATCGGGACAGGACCAAGACGCCGGGATCCTCCGGCCGCTGGGCAGCGACGAACTCCTTCGCTACGAGGTTCATGCCATCCCGCAGCGGCGTCACGAGGCCGACCCGAGACATGCGGTACAAGCCCGCGAGCGCCGCGTGTCCTACCGTTCTGTTGACGTAGCGGATCGGCGTCCAGTCCACCTCTCCCAGACTGCCGTTGGTCGTGCCGCTATGCTCGGCGATTTCACGCTGCATCCGCTTATATTCAGGAACGTCCGAGCGCGATTTCGGCGTGATCTGAAGGTAGGTCACGCGGTTGCGGAAAGCCGGATTCGACCGAATGAAGCACGAGAACGACTCGATCCGCTGTTTGATGCCTTTCGAGTAATCGAGCCTGTCCACGCCGATAATGAGATCTCGGCCTGCCAGACTCGCCTGCATCCGCCGCACCAGAGCGTTTTTCTCGCCCCTCACGGCTGTCCGGGCAAATGCTTCCGTATCGATCCCGACCGGAAACGCGCCGATCCGAATGCGTCGGCTGTCGATCTGGTGCTCGCCTGCTCCGACTGCCGATCCGATGCCCTCGCGAACGAGACACTGCTGAAAGTTTTCCGCATCCTGGGGGGTATGGAAGCCGATGACATCATAGCCTCCCAGGTCTTTCAGAAATCGCTCATACGCCGGAAGTGCGCTGGCGATATCGGAAGGAGGCCATGGGATATGGAGGAAAAACCCGATCCGATTGTTGAAACCCAGCTTTCGGAGCTCCGATGCGAAGGGAATAAAGTGGTAGTCGTGAACCCAAATCAGGTCATCGGGCCGGAGCAAGGGCGCCAGAGAGGCTGCGAAAGTTCGATTGACACGGAAATAACCTTCCGTGTCGTGCCGGTCGATCTGCAAGAGATCGAGCCTGTAGTGACAGATGGGCCATAGAGCGCGATTGGCGAAGCCGGCATAGTACTCGTCATAGTCCTTCTGAGAGAGATCGACGACCGCGAAGGTGATGTTGCCCGCCTGGACAATTTCCGGTTGCTCGGATGCATTGCCGACTATTTTGCCGGACCATCCGAACCAGAGCCCCCCGTTCTGCTTGAGGGCTCCCTCCAGAGCAACGGCCAGTCCACCAGCTTCGGTCGAGCCGTCCTTCGGCACGGGAACTCGGTTCGAGACGACGACTAGGCGACGAGAGGACGAAGGAGCGGGCTCCGATTTCGGGGTAGAGCGGGAAGCCCGCGCAGACCGGCGAGAGTCCCGGCTCGATGCTGGGGCGTGATTTTCCGCTGAAGGCTCTGGCCGCGGTACATCCAGCAGTAACTCTGGTTGATCGATCATCAAATACCCCGGCAACAATCGCAAAGTCTCAACAATCCAGTAGAACCACGGTTCCGGCAGGAGAGATTTTTGCCACGGCCAAGCTCAACGGATCGGCGCAGACGACCTTGGCAGCAGGTCGTCGGCACTTGTTGAAGTGCGGCTGGGCGTCACGCCTTGGTACTGTTCTGAAAAGCAGATTTTTGCTCTATCGTTCGAGTTTCTTCAGCCCTGGGGCAAGGGCCGAGGGCAAGGCGCGCACATAATCATAACATGACTTTCAAGACTGAGTTTTCTGGGGGCTTCCTGTGCAAGATTCCGAACAGAGTTCACTGTCCTCATCTGTATTGGACAACAAGGATTCTTTTATCTTCCGCAAGGCTATTCTTGCAAAGCTGACCTATGGCGTCGGCACCAACCCCGCTCATGCGACGGATCACGACTGGTTCGTCGCCACTGCTCTGGCGGTTCGTGACCGTGTCATGGACCGCTGGATGGCTTCCAAGGCCATGGATCAGGCGGGCCGCAAGCAGATCTGCTACCTCTCCCTTGAGTTCCTGATCGGGCGGCTGCTCTCCGATACCTTGAACAATCTCCGCCTCACCGAGGTCGCGCGAGAGGCCCTTGCCGGGCTTGATGTGGACCTCGACCGCCTCCGCGCCATCGAGCCTGATGCGGCCCTCGGAAATGGCGGCCTCGGCCGGCTCGCGGCCTGCTTCATGGAGAGCATGGCCAGCCTCGATGTCCCTGCCTATGGCTATGGGATCCGCTACGAGCACGGCCTGTTCCGTCAGGTCATCGTGGATGGGCGGCAGCACGAAGTCCCCGAGGACTGGCTTGCGCGCTCCAACCCTTGGGAATTCGAGCGGCCGGATCTGATCTATCCGGTCGGCTTCGGAGGGCACGTCGAGGAGGATCGGGCATCCGATGGCGCGATAATCTCCGTTTGGAAGGCCGCAGAAACCATTCAGGCCGTTGCCTACGACACCCACATCGTCGGCTGGCGCGGACGCCACGTCAATGCCTTGAGGCTCTGGTCGGCGCGGGCAACCGAGCCTCTGCGGCTCGATGTGTTCAACTCCGGCGATCATATCGGCGCGCTTGCAGAGCGGGCACGCGTCGAGGCCATTTCCCGCGTTCTGTACCCGGGCGACGCGTCCGGGGCAGGACAGGAACTGCGCCTGCGTCAGGAGTTCTTCTTCACCTCCGCTTCCCTGCAGGATCTATTGGCCCGCCACATGCGCCTGCATGGCGACATCCGCACGCTCCCGGACCTAGCGGCGATCCAGCTCAACGACACCCACCCGGCCATCGCCGTGGCGGAGCTGATGCGCCTCCTCGTCGATGAGCACCATCTCGCCTGGGAAGATGCTTGGGCGATCACGACGGGAACGTTGAACTACACGAACCATACGCTCATGCCCGAGGCTCTCGAGCGCTGGCCCGTGGCACTGATCGAACGCCTCCTCCCTCGCCACCTCCAGATTATCTATCGGATCAACTGGCACCATCTTGAGCCCTTGGCCCGCAGGGCGGCTGACGTCGAATTCGTCAAAGCCGTCTCCATGATCGACGAGGATCACGGCCGTTACGTCCGCATGGGACATTTGGCCTTCGTCGGAGCCCACAAAGTCAACGGCGTATCGGGGCTTCATACCGATCTTATGCGTCAGACCGTGTTCCGGGACCTGCACGCACTCTATCCCAATCGGATCGTCAACAAGACGAACGGCATCACCTTCCGGCGGTGGCTCCATCAAGCCAATCCCGGGCTGGCGCGTCTCCTGGTCGGAGAGCTTGGCGACGGTGTCCTTGACGATGCGGGAGCGCTCATCGGGCTCGAAAGACTTGCGGATGATCCCGCGTTCCAGGAGCATTTCAGAAACCAGCGGGCCGCAGCCAAGGCCAACCTGGTGAAGACTGTCGCCGAACGCACCGGAGTGCCGGTCGATCCGGGCGCCTTGTTCGACGTGCAAATCAAGCGGATACACGAATACAAGCGCCAGCTTCTGAACATTCTCGAGACGGTTGCGCTCTATGATGCCATCCGGGCCGAACCTGAGAGGCACTGGGTGCCGCGGGTCAAGATCTTTGCCGGAAAGGCCGCAGCCAGCTACGACCGGGCGAAGCTGATCATCAAGCTCATCAATGATGTTGCGCAGGTGGTCAATTCCGATCCTGTCTTGGCGGATCGTCTGAAGATCGTCTTCCTGCCCAATTACAATGTCAGCTTGGCCGAAGCCGTCATCCCGTCCGCCGACCTGTCGGAGCAGATCTCAACGGCCGGCATGGAAGCCTCGGGCACCGGGAATATGAAGCTCGCCTTGAACGGCGCTATCACGATCGGCACGCTCGACGGAGCCAATGTCGAGATCCTGGAATGCGTCGGGGCCGAGAACATCTTCATCTTCGGCCTGACCGCCGAAGAGGTCACGGCCCATCGCAGACCTGGAGGGCACCGGGATCAGCCCCATGTGTCGCCCAGGCTTGAGAGGGCACTCAACCTGATCAGGACGGGAATCTTCTCACCGGATGAACCGCACCGCTTCGAAACCCTGGTCCATGCGGTTTCTTCTGACGATCCGTTCATGGTCGCGGCGGATTTTGACTCCTACTGGGCGGCTCAGCGCCAGGTGGACGAGCTGTGGCAGTCTCCCTTCGCCTGGTGGCGAGCAAGCGTCTTGAACACCGCCAGGGTGGGTTGGTTCTCGGCGGACCGCACGATCCGCGAGTACGCCCACGACATCTGGAAGGTTCGCGTACAATAGACGCGCCGACAAGCCGGAAAGGGATAGTTGGCAGCGCCTCATCCGTGATCGATCACGCACCCCTCGTGGGGCCTGAGATCGAGGCCGCCGGCCACCTCCTCGCCCGTACGGTCGAGGAAGGTGGATACCAGGATGCGGCCTGGGTCGATCTTCGACAGGGTCCGGGCCGCACCGCTCATGTTGAGACCCACGAGCAGGCGCCTACCTTCATGGCGCCTCTCATAGGAGAGAACGCTCTCATCCGCCGTCGCAGGCACATAACCTCCCACCGACAGGGCAAACTCGGTACGCCGCAGTCGCGCGAGTGTCCGATAGAGGGCCAGCATCGATCGGGGATCCTCCTCCTGAGCGGCCACGTTGACCATGCGGTGATCGGGCCCGACGGACAGCCACGGCTCGCCGGTTGTAAATCCCGCATGGGCCGTGCCGTCCCACTGCATCGGGGTCCGTTCGGGGTCACGCCCCAGGCCCATGCCCGGCACGTTTCGCTCCCAAGGGTCCTGCACCTCGTCGGTCGGGATCGGCACATCCGTCATGCCGATTTCTTCTCCCTGATAGAGCGTTGGCGTCCCACGGAGTGTGAGAAGCAGCATGGCCGCCACCCTCGCCTGCTCGCCCCCGAGTCGGCTTGCCACCCGTGACCGGTCGTGATTGCCCAGCACCCAGTTGGGCCATCCACCCTGCGGCAGGGCAGCTTCGTAAGCTTCGATCAGGGTTGCGACGGCAACGGGGTGCCACGGCGTGGAAAGCAGATGAAAGTTGAAGGGCAGATGGAAGCCCGAAAGGTCCACGCCGTAATAGGCCATCAGGCGATCGATCGGTAGGTAAGCTTCACCGATCAGGACCCGGTCCCTATAGGCATCCGCGATGCGCCGCATGGCCGCTACCGCGTCATGGACCTCCGGTCGGTCCATCGTGTACGTCCTGATCAGGCGCCGGGAGGGAGACATGCCCTCGCGCCAGTCCGGGTTAGGAGGATTGTCCCGAAACAGCTCGTCCTTGATGAGATGATGGATGGCATCGACCCGGAAGCCGTCGACGCCGCAATCGAACCAGAACCGAAGGACATCGAGCAGGGCCTCGCAAACCGCCGGATTGCGCCAATTCAGATCCGGCTGCTCCTTGAGATAGGCATGATAATAATACTGGCCCGATGCCTCATCCCAGGTCCATGCGGAACCGCCAAATTCGCTCAGCCAGTTGTTGGGCGGCGAGCCATCAGGCTTCGCATCCCGCCAGATGTACCAACTCCGTTTGGGGCTATCGCGGGAAGACCGGCTTTCGACGAACCAGCGGTGATGACTGGACGTATGGTTGGGCACGTAATCGAGGATCAACTTCAGCCCGCGCTCGTGCGCCGCCGTAACCAGCCGATTGAAATCATCGAGCGAGCCGAAGATCGGGTGAACAGAGCAGTAATCTGATACGTCATAGCCGAAATCCGCCATTGGAGAAGGATAGATCGGCGAGATCCAGACGGCATCGATCCCCAGGCTCACGAGGTAGTCGAGACGCGAGATGATCCCCGGTAGATCCCCAACACCGTCGCCGTCCGTATCCTGAAATGAGCGTGGATAGATCTGATATATGATCCCGCTCTGCCACCACGCATAGCCGTCCAACCCGCTCTGAGCCAATGGTGCCTCCTCATCCAAGCGGCAAACCCGCAGGATGAGCGGAACGATCGCTCCCGATCGCGGGTGCCAACAGGATCGGAGAGAGAACGCATCCCTGGCCCAGATCGGCTTCCGCGCATCCCATGAGCAATATGCCATGGGCAGTTTGCGCCGTCGGAACTTCTGAGACCGGTGAGGGTCGCTGAAGCCGCCGGATCCGATTGCGCCATCGCTTCTGCCGAGCGTGCTTTGTTCCAACACGAAAACGTGCAGATCCATGGAACTTTGATCCAGTTTCCAGCTTACAGAGTTGGAATCCGGCTTAGGTTTGCCAGCGGGGCGATCATTGCATCCTTTGGAGCGTGCTATGATCCACAAATTCAAAGTAGGTCAGTTCGTTTTACCGGCGGGCTCCCCGCGACCTGATTGTGATACCTACCTGGTCTTGAAGCAGCTCCCTGGTACCTCCTACGAGCCTCAATATTGGATCCAGGGGGAGAGAAGCGGTATCGATTGCATCGTTCGCGAGTCACAGATCAAAGCTGCTGACAGCGCTCCGCCCCATTTGGGATCCACAAGCCTGAGTGAATTGACAATCGGAGACCGCCCCAAGACTTTTCGCTAGAGGATACGCGGCTAGAGCGTCATAGTCCCCAGGTCTGGCAAGACGCGCCGGATCAGGCGAGAAAAGCAACAGCCAAGCATGGTGGCTGAGAGCCCCGCTATGGCGACTGTCACTGACTGCCCTTTCTATCGTCAGGAAAGAACCGCTCAGGCGTCCGGCCCATCAGGATCCCTTGGCCCCATTGGCCGAGAGCACGATGATCGCGAGGATTTGGCGGAAGGAAAGTTTCCGGGAGGCTTTACCTCTTCGCTCAGCAGACTTTCGGCTGTCCTGGAGGACCTCGTCTCGGGTGGCCCGAGAGGATTGTCTGCTCCAGACCAACATGATAATCAGCAGGCCCCCTAATCTCGCATGAACCTGGAGCCGTGGCATGGGAGCCGAGCCCTCGTCGGACAAGTAAGCCGCAACAACGCTTTCCTTGTTGTTGCGGCGTCTGTCGAACCGATCCCAGCCTATGCTGACAGGCAGATCGCCGCCAAATGTTCCTCATTTGAGCGGATTCTTCATCATGTCTCCAAAGCCCTCCGTGTGGGCCTATTCCCTGCCGACAGCGCTCCTGCTGATGGCACCCTTCGATATTCTCGCCTCCTTGGCGATGGATATCTACCTTCCCATCGTTCCGGCCATGCCAGGCATTCTCGGCACCAGCCCAGCCATCGTTCAGCTCACGTTGAGCCTGTACATGGTGATGCTCGGCCTGGGTCAGATCATCTTTGGACCGATTTCCGACCGCATCGGGCGACGGCCCGTTCTGGTCAGCGGTGCGATCCTGTTCGCGGCTGCATCGTTCTGTCTTGCCTTATCCTCGGCTGCTATTCCCTTTGTCGCCCTTCGCTTCCTGCAAGCGGTGGGGGCTTCAGCCGCCTTGGTGGCCACCTTCGCGACCGTCCGCGATGTATATGCCGATCGCCCGGAAAGCGTGGTCATCTACAGCCTGTTCAGCTCCATGTTGGCCTTCGTGCCTGCCTTAGGACCGATCGCCGGGGCGCTGCTCGCGGACAGGTTCGGTTGGCGCTCGATCTTCGTCGCGCTGGGTGTCCTTTCCGTTCTCGCGGTCCTGCATGCTCTGCTCCGCTGGCATGAAACCCGGCCGATGACGGCTGCCATGTCACGACGCTCGTTCCTACCCGTACTCCGCAGCCCTTCGTTCTGGACGTACACGCTCGGGTTCAGTGCCGCCATGGGGACATTCTTCGTGTTCTTCTCGACTGCTCCCCTCGTCCTCATCGACAGGGCTGGATACTCGGAGCTGGAATTCAGTTTCGCCTTTGCGACGGCAGCGGTCGTGATGATCATCACAACACGCTTCGCCAAGCGGTTCGTTTCCCGATGGGGAAACCCCGGCAGTCTCCTGAGAGGCATGGTGATGCTGCTCATGGGCGCAGTGCTCCTAAGCATGGGGCAGGTTTTCGGGGTTCCATCCTTCTGGACGTTCATCGTCCCCATGTGGGTCATGGCGATCGGCATCGTCTTCACCGTATCGGTGACGGCGAATGGTGCGCTGGAGAAGTTCGGGGACATCGCCGGGTCGGCAGTGGCGCTGCATTTCTGCGTGCAAAGCCTCATCGTGAGCATTGGTGGAACGGTGGCCGTGGTCCGGTTGCAAGGCGATACCGCATGGCCGCTTGCGGCCTTCTCCTCGATCATGGCCATTGTCGTCCTGATCGCCCAGGGATGGTTGCGTCACCGAGGCCGTTTACGGGCGTGACCCAGCGTGAAGTCGGGCATCTTGCCCGACTTCACCAACCCCTTTCCAAGAGATCGGGAGCCTCGGTCGCAGCCTGTCGGGCTTACGACGTGAATGCCGGCCGAAAGTGACTTCTCGACAAATACTTAGGTGTAGTTTGGTGGTCTTTGCCACCGAATGCCGTGAGCAAGCGGATCCTCCAGACCAACGACTGGTGGGGAGGTAGCCCGCAGGAGGCGCTGGACAGGTGGTGAAGGGGGACGCTTTGTGATACGCTCGCGGGCTCGGAGCTTGGATCAGTCGATTGTCCGATCGGACGCTTGAGAACCCAGTCCCTCGGCAGCGTCCCCGACGGAACCTGACGTCCAGCTTGGCCGGCTTGGTACTTCGCAGCTGCGTTCGCCCCGCGCACAGCCTTGCAGGAGATCGGCGATGAAGATTGTCACCTCCCTGTTCCAAAGTGAGCAACACGCATCAGCCGCTGCGAGTCATCTGGAGCAGGCTGACATCCCAAGAGCTGAGATCGACATCTGGTCTACCCCTCACAATCTCGCCCCTCTACTGGAGGATGAGGGCGTGTCACGGTCCGACGCGCATGCCTACGTGGAAGGCGTCATGCGCGGCGGCACCTTGGTCTTGGTGAGGTGCCCCGACGACAAGATCGACAAGGCTGTCGAAATCCTCGATCGAGAAGGAGTGCTCGATCTCGGCCAGCAACAGACCTCGTAGCGCTCCGAGGCATGGCAGGCCGGTTGTTGTCGCACAGATCGATGGCAGCCTTTACGCGGCGTCCGGGTCAGCCTCAGCCAGCTCCGACATGGCTGAGGTAATCTACCGGACCGGATGAGCCACGGCCAAGTTCCCATGCAGTCCAGCCACGCAAGGCATCCGGCTCGGAAGTAGGTGCAAGCTGAAAGCCAGATCCTAAGGTCCAGATCCTAGCTCATGAAGGCCAGACGGCTCGGGCAGTCGATGGGAGAGTATGACCGTATCGGGGGCGTCATGTTAATCGAGTATGATCGTGCAGCCGCTCCTCGCGGCCGGGTTTTCGCGCCGCCAAGGTCGTTGGTCTTTTCCCGCGCGGGATTTTTCCTTGACGAGTGTAGGGCAACGTTCCCTGTCAACGTTCCCCGCGACCAGCCTTCGAACCCGTCCTGGTAGCACCGCTGATGCTCGATGAACTGGAACCCTGGCTACGAGGCTACGTTCCTATCGGGCAATCCGGGAGCTCACATGCAAGACATCGATCTGAACAAAGCAGCAAGAGCAAGCCTCGCCGCGTTCGTGCTCGGCGGGTCACTTCTGGTGAATGCAGCATCCTCCGTAGCGGCGGATCTGGGTCCCTATATCACCCATGAAGAAGCCATTCTGGAGCGCCCGCCAGCCCGGCGTCGGATCGTGGTCGAAGAGAACTACAGCGCTCCCCCTATAGAGCGTCATGTGATCGAACGCCGGGTGTTCGAGCGCCGCGTTGTTGAGGGCTATGAGGGGCCTGTCCTGGTGCCGCCCCAATATCCGCCGATGATTCCCGTGCAGGAGAGTGAGGACTACGAAGGGCCTGCGCTGGTCCCGCCCCAGTACGTACCAGTCGTTCCTCTGCAACCGTTCATGCGCCCACACCTGCACCGTCAGCGGATCGTGCACGTGCCTGCGCCGGCAGGGGAATGCCGTATTGTCGTAATGAAGCAGAGCGACGCCTTCGGTGACGTCATAGTGCACAGAACACATACCTGCGATTGAGCCGGGGGCGATCGACCCTGGCGCGTTCCGACGGCGTCGCCGCCGTCGCATATCGGCTGCGCCAGACGCCATCACGCTTCGATCCTTTAGCCTCATACGACGTTCGTTGCGCGGGCCGCCGTGACACAGCCCTTCGGCGCGAGACCGCCTGCGCCGTCAAAGGGCGCAGGCCTGGGCGATCGACAGGCTGTCCTCGTAGAGGCGGTGCCGGGTGATCCGGCCGTTCTCGACGGTGAGGTGCAGCGCGAACGGGCCCTCGAAGACCTTCCCCGTCGCGCGGACGGTTCCCGACAGGTGCCCCATCAGGACGGCGTCGGTGCCGTCGACGAGAAAGGTGTCGACGGAGGCGCGGGCGTTCTCGGGCACGGTGTACTCCATCAACTCCGTGAACTGGGCGGCGCATTCGGCGGCGGTCGACCGCGGGCGGATCCACGGGGCAGCGGGGTTCTCGGCGAGCACCCAGTCGACCTCGTCGGCGAAGAGCGCGACGAGCCGCTCGGTGTCCCCGGCCAGACGGGCGGCGATGAACTCCTGCACGACGGCCCGGGTGGCGTCGGCGACGGAGCTCGCGGCGGTGGCGGCAGACGTGACGGACATGGTGCTCTCCTCGCTGTTGGAGCCGGATCCCGGCGGGGATCCGTTGATGCGCCTGATCCTGCCGGGGGAAAGGAAAGCGGTCGATTACCTCGGGGGTAATGAGCGGCAAAAAGGGACACCGCCCTCTTCTTCAGCGGAGGTCCGGAGAACAAGGACGGGTTCTGCGAAACGCGAACAGGATTGGACCTTCCTGACAGCAGAGACGATTGAGGTGGGTCGCTGCAGGCCTCCCAGAGATCGAAGGCCCTGTATTGCCCTTTCTCGCCGACGCAGCGGCAGATATGAATTCTCCGCCCGGCTTGTCGGGTGGGACCGAGATGATCCACATGATATGCAGACAGCAGGCCAAATATGCCTCGAATCGGCAGCCGTCGCTTACGGAGCAACCACCGCGGCTGCCAGGATCGTAACTGCATAGGCCGATAGGGCCACGAACGGGCCCAGCACTGTGGCTGCCACAACAAGGCTAAGGGTGGTCTTGAGGACACGCATGAAAAGGCTCCTTTGCTGAGCCTCAACCGTGCTCCGGGAACGTTAACCATAGGTTAACCTTGACAGTAAGGGATCCAGACCGGGCGCACGGGCAAGCCATCGGATTCCTGCCCTTACGGTCAGAGGATCTTAAGGTCTCCCTGCTCCAAGAGCTCTCGCCATTTCGCTTTCCTAAAGCAGTTCTATTCACCAACCAATCTTGAGAATTTCCATGATGAATGAGGCCATCGTTTTCACGGACGGCGCTTGCCTGGGGAATCCGGGACCGGGAGGCTATGCCGCCGTGGTTACCATCAGGGGCCAGGAGCAGGTCATCACCGGACGGAACCGCACCACGACGAACAACAAGATGGAGATGACAGCCGCCATCAAGGCGTTCGAGGCTGTCCCTCAAGGTCTCCCCATCATCATCCACAGTGACAGCCAGTACGTGATCAAAGGGGCAACCCAATGGCTCCGCGGATGGAAGGCCAAGGGCTGGCGTAAGGCTGACGGCAGGCCTGTCCTGAACCAAGATCTATGGATGCAGATGGATGCCTTGATGGTCGGCCGGAAGATCACCTGGAAATGGGTGAAGGGCCATGCCGGTCATCCCGAGAATGAACGCGTGGACGGCTTGGCGAATGGCGAAGCGCAGAAAGCGGCCCAATCCTAGAATAACCATGAAGTAGTAGCATACTAGGTCAGCATTGCCGCCAATTACGAAGCGTGCCCTAATAATCCTCAGTCAATATAGGCGTGTTCCATCAGCCTGTAACTCCAAAGGGAACGCTATGAGGTATAATGGAAAGCTGCGAGCAAAAAGCGAGGTGAGCACCTACTCGCCTGTGATTGCGCCAGAGACTGAGGAGAGATTACATATTCTTTTGAACGCTCTTGATTGCATGGACGCGCGAGCGGCTCGCGATCTGGAAATCCTCAACAGGAGCGGCGCTGAGGAGGACCTGAAGGAGTTCGTCAGGCAGGGCATCATTTCTCGTCACCAGGAAAGACGCCTGCCTCTCCAAGAAGCGGCAGAGGAATTGCGTGCGCAGTTCCAAGCGGCGCTTCCTGACGACGACGATTGATCACGGCTCAACCAACATTGAGAGCAGTGCTCTACTCCTCGGAACGATCCTAAATTCTGCCTGTTTTCTATCAGATCGATCGGGCGCGTTGCGTATCAGCCCGGTGCGGTGCGGCCAAGTATCCCGGCGCCCTGGCCCGAGGAAAGCCCCTCACCAGACGAGCGTATCCGTTTCCTGTCGTCAGGACCTTAGAGGGTGGCCTTCTCTGCCTCCATCAGAACCTCCAGTGCCCTCCACGGCTTTGGCATAAAGCGAACGCACGAGAGAGCCTTGTCGAGGTCGTCCTCAAGAGGTTCGCCTGAGGTGAGGACTGTTCTGATCCAGGGCCATTTGAGCCGAGCCATTCGAGCGATGTCGAGACCGCTTAAGTGACGCGACAGCTTCGCATCTGCGAAGAGGAACGCAACCTCTCCGGCATTGTGGTCCAGGTAGCGCAGGGCTTCTTCCCCGCTGGAGGTCTCAACGACCTCCAGGTGCGCTTCCTCTAGGAGGGCACCGGCGAGGGATCGAAGCTCCACGTCATCTTCAACGATCAACGCGATTGGCGTGTACTCAATCTTCTGGCCCATCTTCTAGGTCTCCCCGTGCTGTCTGAAAGATCGAGGTCTCTCAACCCTGGGCAGAGGAGAGTGTTTCAGCTTGGCTGTAGGTTCTGCCATGGAACCTTCGTAGGGTTCTGCTGTGCAGAGTCTTTCGTTGACACGATTTGATGGAGTGGCAAGCTGGATGAAACCCGTAGGGAGACCATCACCAATGGACTTCACAGCGACCGTACTCCTGGCCTGTCTCGGTGCCGCTGGGGTATTCCTCGTACCCTTCTGGATCAGCCGCAGAACCACGAACCCGACGATCGTGAGCCCAGTTGATCCGATTCTGGGACCAAAAGACCAAGCCGCCATCCACGACATAGATACCTCGTTCATCCCCATGCCGGATCACCTCAGGACGAACGAAGAAGTCGTGGCGTGGCTGACCAAGGATCTTCCGGAGCTCACAGCGGAACTCGCCAGATCGAAGTAGTCGCGGTGACCTCGTGCCTGTCACAGGGGGTCGCAACGAGAGCGTGACATGGCGCGCGCCATGGAATGGGCACGGATCATGTCGCAGGTTTGACGTCTATCGGGCGTGTTGATCCTCAAACTGCTTCGGGCTCAAACAGCCGAGGCGACGATCCAGGGCTTCGAGGCCATGCGCATGAACCGCCGTGGCCATCGTGTTCCGCCGCAGTCTGGCGCGGTGGGCGAAATCCGTCTCGCCAAAGTGATCTCATGGTCGCGGAAACAAGCAACGGGCGCATCATTGGCGTCCGCCATGAGACGTGTGACAACGATAGCTGCGGCATCGAAGATGGTCCGTGAAGCCCCTTCTGCGCGATCGGCTTACCGCTGTTGCACCACGGTCTCCAAATTGACGCAGGAACCATCCCGAGCGAAGCTTGGCAGACGAGACGGGAGGAAATGGTGATGCTCGAACGCTGGCTCCTTGCGACCACCCTGATCCTGAGTTCTGGTCCGGCAGTGGCGGAAATCTTCGTGGAGCAGGCCATGATCACGGCGGGCGAGCTGCGGGTTGTCGGCCGGCTGAGCAAACCGCGTCAGACGGCGATCACCCTCGATGGCGACCATCAGACGAAAAGCGACGCGAATGGACGCTTCGCATTCCGGGTGGTCTACCATCCTGCCAATTGCATCGTCACGCTCCGGGCCGACGAGGAGCAGCGCGAGGCGGTGATCGGGTTCTGCGGCCAGAGAGGACCCGAGGCACCGCGCAACGAGACGACGCCGCAGCAGGCGTCGCTCGAGCAGCCCGTGGCAGGTCCCCCCGGACCAGCCGGTGCTCCAGGGCCACAGGGTCCACCCGGTCCACAAGGGCCGGCTGGTCCGGCCGGAGCAGATGGCCCCCAGGGCCCGCCAGGACCTCCGGGGCCGGCGACATCCACAGGACAGCCTGGACCCGCTGGGCCTCCGGGCCCAGAGGGACCCGCCGGACCGACGGGGCCACAGGGGCCTCAAGGGATCGCGGGGCTCCAGGGACCACAGGGACCTCAAGGGGCTCCCGGCCCGAAAGGAGAGGCCGGCGTGGCAGGGCCTCTCGGACCGGAGGGTCCAGCCGGACCAATCGGGCCGACCGGACCTCAGGGAGAAGCCGGTCCGCCCGGCCCTCCAGGGCCAGCGGGTCCCGCCGGAGTGGCTGGCCCCCCAGGACCGCCCGGCCCCGTGGGGCCGGAGGGGAGGCCCGGAACGGCTGGGACGATCCTTCGGGTGTTTGTGCAGCAATGCGCGCCAGGAGGACGATGCACCGCCCGCTGCAACGATGACGAGTTTCCGATCGGCGGGACATGCAGCCGTGGCGACCAATTCGCCATGGACGAGAACAGCGTCTATTGTTTCTCCGTGCGAGAGGATGAAAGCAGCATGCGGGCCAGGGCGATTTGCGCCAAAAAGTGATGAATTGATCTCCTCGTGCAAGGCGGGCACGAGGTGCGGCACCGAACAAGGCTCTGTCGCAGATCTTGGCTGGAGTTGAAGAGATAGGATCGAACGTCACACTGCTTCATGCCGCAAGCCGTTCGAGCGGCTCTGCAAGCGCAAGGTTCGAATGACCAGCATACGGATCCGTCGCAAGCTATCTGTTTCAGAGTTTCAGCCATTGAGATGGTAGTCTCAATGGCTGAAAGTAGCATGTTCAAGGGCAGGCATTTTGATCGATCCATAATCCTGCTCTGTGTCCGCCGACCGGCCAGTGCCACAAGCTGACCTCCCCCGTGGCAACCTCTGGATCGCCGTGCCCCCTCGAGCGAGACGAACAGAACTCGATGGGCGCGACTTGGGCCTGCCTGCATGAGAGACACCAAATCTAAGCCCACGAATCCTCGTCATGGCTGGCCGCCCTTGTGCCTACAAGGGGGATGCGGCCTCTGGTTTCGAGTGCTCAGAGAAGAAGCGCATCATCTCACGGCTGGCATCGGGTCCCCGTGGCTCCGTGTAGGAGCCAGTCGGACTTCCGCCTGACCAGGCATGGCCCGCCCCGTGCAGAACCCAATGTTCAAGCATTGGGTGTCCGCTGTCGTCACACGCGATCGTACGGGTATAGCTGATCCCACCTGGAGCCTGCCCGCGGCTGACCGTTGTCCGGAGATCCGAACCCGCCTTCGACTGAGCAATGACTTGGTCGCCATTGGTGGGATGGACGGTCGTGTCGCGATCGCCATGGAACACGATGGTCGGCACGGGCTGCTTGGCTCCCCTGCGGGAGGGCACCCCGCCCTGGCGCATGGCGGCAAACGCGGAGGGCATGTCACGCGCCGCCCCGCACGCCAGACCCGAGTGGACGCCTACGGCTGCATAGAGGTCGGGATAGGTCGAGCCCATGATCGCCGCTGCCGCCCCGCCGGCTGAGAGCCCAGCCACATAGACGTGTCCTGGCTCCACAGAAAGGTCGCGCATAATCTGACGAGTGATGCCCGCGATCAGCGATGGCTCCCCCTGATCTCGCTGCTGATCAGCCGCGTTGAACCAGTTCCAGCACTTCGAGACATTGGCGGACTGAGCCTGGGCCGGGTAGGCCACCAGAAACGTCTGCTCTTCGGCCAGTTCGTTCATCCGGGTGCCTGCCGCAAAGTCGTCCGGCGATTGCGTGCAGCCATGCAGCATTACCACGAGCGGCACAGGCTGACCTGTGTAGCCGCTTGGGATATAAAGCTTGTAAGCGCGGCTGCCCGCCTCGTTGGCGAAGGTTTGCTGGTCGAAGCGGGCTCCCTCCGGCAGCGGGGCCGGCGCACGGGTTGAAACGAGTCCGGACAGCCCGTCGAGGGCGAGCCCGGAGCTGGGTTGGCCCATACGGTCGAGGAAATCGCGTAGCGCTTCCGGGACCTGACGCTGGCCCGAGCCTCCCGCGAGACCATCGAAAGCGCTAGAAATACGGTTTGGGGCGTCGAATTTCTGCGGCGACCACGCTCCTCCCTTGAAGGATGGCGGCACCATATCGATGATCCATGCGGCAGGCCCACATGGGTGCTGGCCGGCATCTTTACCGGCCTGGGTTGCGGGAGCTGACGGATGAGCGCCCGACAATGCATCCTGAAGAATTGTCATGGCTTCTGTGAGCCGGCCTTCACGGGTGAGGCGGGTTGCCTCGAGCATGTCGCTGTTCAGTTTTGCGTTCATGAATTCGGTCCTGTTGTTAGACAAAGCGGGGCCTGCCCCTTCCTGTGGGGAAGAGTTGGACAGGCTCTAAAGACGGTGAGACGGGCGTGAGCCCTGGCGGTCAGCGAATGCGGTCCTTCAGCGCCTCCTTCACGGCGGGAGTGGCGTGCAAGGCGCCAAGGACGTGAAGAGAGGCAATCGTCTGCCGGGCGAGCTCCGGCGTGACATCACCAGCGATGCTGGCGAGCCCGAGGACCTGGATGTGCAGCACTTCTCCGGCTGCTTGTACAGCCTCAAGATCCTGACGGCTGTAGTGGCGCAGGCCGAGGTCCAGTTGGTGGCGCTCGACCGATTTCTTGACTGCGTCATCGTGTCGATCAAGCTGGTTGCGAATAGCTGTGCGGATGAAGTCCGTCCGATTGGAGTAGAAGCCCTCCTGGACGAGGAGGTCGATATGGCCGAGGTCGACATATCCAAGGTTGATCGTGATCTTCTCACTGTCGGCTACCTTGGGCCGCAGTTCGCGCACGTCAATCGCCATGGGACCCTCCCTGTACCATCCATCTGGATGGCAAATGGATGGTCGAGCCGGTTCATTCAAGGCCTGGCATCAATTCTTTATGAACTCAGCCGCTCCTTTGCTCTCCTTGACACAGGAGCAATCAGCCGAGGCGGCCGGTAGCAGGCCCCGCTTTGCCTTGTAATACTCACGTGACACCTCTACGATGCCCCAATCGAGACTTGGCCGACGCCTGAGCTGCTGCGCTTTGCCTGCATCCGCACGGACGACCTCCCGAAGGATCGATATTCTTCGAGCCAGGGCGCATGTGCATCGTGGCTCGCCTTTATCACCAGCAGGAAAAGGAGCGCACCATGGCGACAGGCACGGTGAAGTGGTTTAACGAAACAAAGGGCTACGGATTCATTCAGCCCGATAACGGCGGCAAGGATGTGTTTGTCCACGTGTCCGCTTTGGAGCGTGCTGGCTTGCGTGGACTGGTTGAAGGCCAGAAGGTCTCCTACGATGTCGAGTCTGATCGCCGCACTGGTAAGGAATCGGCTGGAAACCTGAAGACAGAGTAAGCAAGCTGTCTGATCATGGATCTCGCAATCGAGGCCGCTCCGGCATGGAGCGGCCTCTATGTTTTTTGGCACACGAGACATCTCGGTCTTCAAGCCAGGTAAAGGAATACTGACATGGCACGCAAGGAATCAAAAGCAGCCCGGAGCGGGTATGCTCTCTTTGATGTTCTCTACCAGGATGGCTCACGCAGTTCCAACCGACGGGTCCCACACTCCATTCTAGGTGGGATCGATGGCGATGAGCCGGCCCGGAGAGCCATTGAGGAGCAGGACAACGCTATCGCTGAAAAAGCGCGCCGCTCCCGCATTCCGATCAAAAAGATCACGCGCTCACCAGCCTAGCGTGAGCCAGCCGGCCTCGCGGCCGCACTTGCAGACCTTCCGGGCCACCTTCGGGTAATTCGATCGATAGGCCACGCAACGCCTCTACCTGTCAGGTGGCGCCTTTTACGCGTCGCTCTGATAGTAGCTCCGAGTGGGACGATTGTTGTGGGACACCGATCCCGGGAACACATTATCGCGGGTTGAAAGAAACTCCTCCAAGTTCATCCTGCTCCGCTGGCGTTTCCAAATATCAACCTCTTGTAGAAATCTGATCGCGTCCTATATCTCTATTATCGAATTTGGCCAGACAATCGGGCCGTTTCGCTTTCGGCTCAGCCAGGCGCACGTTCAGACACTCTTTCCAAAACATCGACGAGTCGAGTTGAGGTCGCGCTTTCGGGTGCCCTTACTCACGTGCATCTGCAACAATTGCGAAAGGCTACTCCCATGATCATGGGTACTGTAAAATTCTACAACGACATGAAGGGCTTCGGTTTCATCCAGCCGGATGATGGCAGCAAGGACGTATTTGTCCACGCCACCGCTCTCGAGCGCGCGGGCATGCGCGGCCTCTTCGAAGGGCAGAAGGTCTTCTTCGACACGGCAGAGGACCGCCGCTCCGGCAAGATCGCCGTCAACAACATCCAAAAGACCTAAAGATGATCGTGCGCATACCATAAGCGCCCCTGCGAAGCCGCTCCCAGGTGGGGCGGCTTTTTGTTTGCGAACCTCCGCCATGCGATAGTCGAACGAGTGAGGAATTGATGAACACGTTTCGAAAAGCCACTGCTGCGAAGTCAGTCATGTTCGTGGTGGACTATGACGATGCCCGTAGAGCCTACCTGTGGGTCGACAATCCTGTGAAAGCAAGCGATACCCGGGCTGTCGGCTTGATCGCACGAGCCCAGCAAGAGCAAGGCGCACTGCCCGGAGGCACGATCACCAGCATCCGGCGTATCCGGTAAGTCACCGGCGCAAGTAGGATCGGGATAACAATTTTGAGGTCAATGAGCAGATGAAGCAAAAAGATTTTGGCGAGCGGCTGAGTGCCGCCAGCCGTGCGAAGCAAGCGATGGCAGCCAAGTTCCATCAGCGGCCAGGCGCTGACGATCCCGCGGTTGCAGAACGGCGGGCCGCTCGGGCGGCCGTGAGTGCCGCGCGCGATGCTCGCATCGCGGAACGGGAGGCTAAGCGTCTCGCGGAGAACGCCCGCGTCGCCACTGAACGCGAAGCCATTGCGGCGGAACAAGCCAAGCAGGAAAAACATGCGGCCGCCGAGAAGCAAGCAAGCGATGCCAGGCTTGAGGCGGAGCGCAAGGCCGTCCGGGATGCCCGTTACGCAGCCCGCAAGGCACGAAAGTAGAGGCTCCAGCCGGTCGCGTATCGACGCTTGTGTCCAATCCTGTTCAAGCTTCGACAGATGGTCCGGCTGAGGCAGTCCAGCCTTGATGACGCTCAGACGAAACCCACGGGTGTTTACGAGATCGTTCGGCTGATGCCGGCAGCTCAGATTGGCGAGCCCTCATACCGGACTAAAGAGGGCGTGATAGT
>JAPSLB010000032.1:0-17272 GCA_031181145.1 Microvirga sp. | reverse complement strand
GTTCGGCTGATGCCGGCAGCTCAGATTGGCGAGCCCTCATACCGGACTAAAGAGGGCGTGATAGTATGGGGGTGTCGGCACGGAACTGGGCACAGCGTCGGCCGGGTAGACCTTACCGCCTGTCTCGACCACCGAAGAAAAGGCGTTCCAGCTCGGCCTGGCCTTTCTCTCGGGCTTTACTCTCCGTTGGATGCGGCCGATCAGATCGCTGGATCAACCTGCCACGCTCGCGAATGCTCCACTGGAAGTGCCCTGCCGGCTTCTCGCAGGGAAAGACCTCTAGTGAGTAAGGGTACATAGGTTCAGTGCTCATTGAGACCTTATGGCATGTGTAGTCTCTGCTGACCAGTCCAGTGGTTGGCCTGATCGATGGAACCTATCTCGCCGCTTCCTCTTAACTCTTTAGGCTCGGCTATCTCATCTTGCTCGATCCCACCGGAAACCAAAGGTCTTGAGATTTTGGTTCCGGCGGATCCAGAACATGGGTTCTTGAGCTATCCTATCGAGCCGAATCCTTTCACCGACCGCACAGGTTCGCCCTGGTTCGTGCATTGCGGCCTGCATGAGCCGAACAGGGAAAGAACGCGTCATGCAAGCCCACCAGTTCGCAGTCGGAGAGATCGTCCTTCGCGCAGAGAAGCGCCACCCTCAGTTCATGTGGAGGGTTCCCTATACGATCATGACCTGCATCAAGACAGAGGCCGCCGAGCCGCAATACCGGATAGCCTCCGTCTATCGCCACGAGGTTCGTATCGCAGGCGAGCACGAACTCTGCCGGACACCGCAGCCCCTTCCGGCTTTCCCGCAGTCACCGGAACAATTCCTTGGGGCCTTGTCCTGCCTACAGCCGGCAAACTTCAAGCCTGAGCTGACCATGGAGCGCCCGCTCTCATTGGGGCTTGAGCATTGGGAGTCTGGGGAGAGCATCTAGCGTATGAAGGAGCAATTCATGACGACACATCTTTATCCATGCGGACAACACGTCACCTTCACGGACAAGCGATACCTCGGGCCTGCCTGGAGCGGGGACTTCGTGATTGTCAGGCAGCTTCCCTCAGGGGACGAGGCACCTCGTTACGAGATCAAGAGCGCTGGCGAGGTCTACAGCCGCGTTGCATACGAGGATCAGCTTGCCACCTCGTTCACGATCTTCCGATAAGCGGCTGAATCGCGGAGAAGAACATGACTGCCCCAAAGAAGCTGGCCCGGTTCCTGGTCTCTTCGTCTCCCAATGGCGGCGACCCTCAACTCGTTGTTGAACTGGAGGATGGCTTCAGACTTGCGCTGACCGCAAGTTTCGAGCAAATCGAAGACATCGCGGATATTCTCGACGATATTCTGGACGCCGCAGCATTGGAGGATGAGAGCAGCCCCGAGCAGATGCCCGCCTTCCTCCGAAAAGGCGGGCCTACAGCATAGTACGCGGCAAAGCCTCCTAGGAGAGCAGCTCTGAACCCTTTCCATCCGCACGCAGGCGACCCTTCAGGATTGGTTCTCTGAGCACTCAGGTGAAACAAACCGAGAGGCACCTCGCCGGTTCTCGATGGACTCGATCTTGGCGTCCACCAGTTCGGCCAGCGCACTGTCCGGGGTCATAGCCCGCAGATCTTTCGATGCCTGCCTGAGTTCGGCCAATGTCGCTCCATCGATGAGTGTTCGCTCCGCAATTCGTAGTGCTTTCATATAAGACATACCGAAAATCCCGGGCTCTCGAAATAAGGCGCCATAGAGCCACCGGAATGCGACTTTCATGCGCTTTCTAAAAGGTCATTCACGGGTACTGAAGGGTTCCGGTCCGGGCACTCGGCTTGTGTTGCTTATCCGGATGCGCCGCCCCTTTCGGAGCCTAGCGTGGTAAGCAGGATGATGTTGTCCGCCCCACGTTCTACCCATTGGCATCGACCGGCATACTCAAGACCAAGTTCGAGATTCTCATTACGCTGCCCCAGGCTCATCACCCACCAGTGTCTGAGGCTCTGAATGGAGGCCCCCTGCCCCTGGGTCTTGCCCAGCCCCCGAACAAGATGGCGAACGATGTGGAGCGCAATGCTCTCGATGGGAACACCACTCATGTCGCAGGTCTCCGGTTGGGTTGATACTTGTTCTCCGCGCTCCTTGCTCTTAGCCGCAATCCCGGCCGTGACGTGAGCTCTATGGTCCAGGAAGACGTGCCTCATGAAGCACGACTTCCTGGTACTCGCAGAATGTGATCGCGCTCGAGGTCTTCCGCCGTGTAGCCCAAGAGTTCAGCAAGGCGGATGCGCGCCCGGCTTACGCGGCTCTTGACCGTGCCGACAGGAATGCGGCAGGCTGCTGCGGCCTCCTCATAGGATCGCCCTTCAGCAGCAACCAGAAGCAAAACCTCAAGCTGGTCAGGGGCAATCCTCTTCAAGGCGGCCTGCACGTCCTGGAGGTTCAACCGGCCCATCTGTTCAGGCGCCACAGTCAACTGAGCTGCGTAGTCTCCATCGCTGTCAGCCACCTCGTGGGCACGTTTGCGGTGCTCTGAGTAGAAGCTGTTGCGCAGGATCGTGAAAAGCCAGGCATTCAGGTTTGTGCCGGGCTGAAACAAGGATCGCTTGCGCAGAGCCCGGAGCATGGTGTCCTGCACGAGATCATCAGCTTGATCGGGATTTTTCGTCAGCGAGAGAGCAAACGCCCGCAAGCTGGGGCGCACTTCAAGGATCCCATGCTGGAACTCGGACAGTTTCGCCTCATCCCGAATAGCGAGCATACCATCGAGCTGATCTGCGAGTATTTTCAACTTTTCTGGGATAGCCCGAGAACCCATTGGCTCATCAGCCAAGCGCAGATGCCGCCCCAGATGATCCTGAATGTCCCGACCGATCATCGGATGATGAGCAGGGAGAGCGGGGACTCTCGGCGTTGAGGGAAAACAATTGCTGGGCATGCCGCACTCCGCTGCAAAAGGCGGGAGCGCTCGATGTCTCTCAGCCGCTGACGCCTAGGGCCACATACCAGCGGTACGAAGAAAGATGGGGCTGCTCGGCTCCACCCACAAGAGGGCAGAGTGGCCAGATGGCGAACTCGGGCCGGCAGAAATCGGGAATGCCCGTCCGTGACAGCGGCACCCTGCCTATCCTCCTATGTGGCGCGAACCTGGACTTCAGATCATTCACCGTCAGGGTTTCGATCCGGCGATGGAATATCGCGATCGCCATAGCCACGCCGCCCATTGAGCTTCGCCTTTGGGGGCGGTGCGGGGCGATCTTCAAGCATTTTCACGGCTTTCCAGACCGAGTTCACAACTCTCTGGGTGAGGCTGGTATGGCTTCTGCTCATGAGTGGCTCGCTTTCTTGGGCTGTAGTCGCCCTACAGCGCTAAGCATTGTCCTGGCTAGTTGGTTGCCTTGGAGTCGAGGACGTCTGAGAATGCAACCTTCAGCACCTGTTGATTGGATCTGTCCATGACCTCGACGCACCAGCTTCGCCGGTCTTCGCCGTTCCGGTCACCCTCTGCAATCAAGTCCCGAGCCTGGGCGACAGCGGCATCTCTTGCCGCCTGAAGGTCAGGATACTTCTCCCCTTCGGGATCTTCGACGAGGCTGCTTTCGGACCGGATGTTGAAGTAATACAGAGCGGTTCCCGCGCTTTGCTCGGGCACGATAGGCCGCTCGTGGGAAGGATGACCTGAGCCGGCCGCACCATCCTCATCATCCCACTGCTTGAGATCGTCACACTGGCTCGGGTGCTTCGGAGCTTTGCTCATGTTGAGAGAATAGGACAGGCAGCAGGCTTTTTGATGTCAAACGGGAGATTGCCGTTCTCTCTCAGAGGCGTGCCGCTGAGCCGCTTCTGCTTGGAAACGAGTGGCTGATGTCAGTATCCGGTGCAGATACCCTTTGAGATCTCTCTCAATTGCGATCCCGGCGCGTTCCTGGGCCGTGGCCGCCGAAATCAGTACCAATACGGCAAGCGGGGCCGCAACCGTCGTAACTCGCATGGTAGAACTCCTCGGCATTCGGCATGCAAAGACCACCAAACGCCAGGAAAGTAGTGGCACGAAAAGGATAATCTCCTTGCAATTCTAGTTGGAGGAGTATGGGCTGCGCCGTGTGGCTCGTGACGGCTACTCAGACCTCCGAAAGAGTCTCTGAAAGAAGGAGCGTCCACGCTAAGCTCCTACGGACGCCCTGAGGGCTGCTCCTGCGGGAATTTGTCATCGTGAACGACCGCTACGGCCTGCTCAAGGTCGTCTCGCACCTCAAAGCCGATCCAATATCCATCCATTAGATGAGTTTGCCTTGCGCAGGCCAGGAAATAGCTCCCAGACTGCTGAGCGACAAAGTCAAGCTGCCTCCTTTCATTGGTGTAGATCCCCTCTGGCGGATCAGTGTAGGCGCTCCAAATCGCGTCTTTGGCCTCCAGCTTCATTGGCATCTCTGATTGAGCATAGACCCCGGTCACCATCAGGCTGTGCCGAAACGACTGGGATCCGTTGATGAATTCGATCCTTACCGACCAGCCCGTAGGCACCATGATTGTGAGATTACCGCCCCAGTAGCCATTGAAATCGATGATGTCGGTCCGGATGTTTTCCTTGGCATACCGGGCGACCTGGTTCCAGTCAGCCACGATCTCCATGACCACCGTCTTGGCCGCGGGATCGTTCTTGATCCAGCTCGGAACGAAAGGCTCCCCAGACAATGCAATTCCAGGGAGCAGCCCCAAAGTGGAGGCAACAAGGGCAAGTCGTGCAAAGCGCGTGACCATATGCTCCTCCCGTGCAAGGCAGCCGAAGCGTGAGCGGCCACAATAGAGGTCGGCTAGGCCTCCCTGTTGAGGAGAGAACACCTCAAATTCCAATCGATTCCAGCCAAGCCCTCTGTCATAGGCGTGGCCATGCAAAGGCTCATACGAGAGCTCTGACGCGAACGACAACCATCCCTTCCGGGATCGCCGGGCGAAGCCGCCGTCCAAGACACGGCTACTCCTGGCCCCCGAAGCCAAAGCATGCATCTCGCCATCGTCCCCATGGAGTTCACGAGTTCGACCTGCGCTGGGGCTGGGAAGTCCCGCACTCGCTCTTCCTCGTCCCGTGGGAGGCGCTGAGCCATGGGGCAGCACTTCCTCCTGTCGCCCCAAGTGCGCGACTCGACCATCACCGAATTCTCCAGCATGCGGGGGAGGACTGCAAAGAAGCGGTTCCGGCAGGCCCGCTGGCCTGAGACGGACATCGAACCCTATTGCCCGCATTACGGGAATCTGCGGTGCTATGGGATGTCCCGGGAGCGCTTCAAGTGCTCCGCCAAGGACAAGCCCGCTCTCCAGCTCTCGCGCGAACTGGGAAGCCGATACAAGACCGCCTGGGTGCTCCTGTTGAAGCTCAGGGAGGTCGTGGCCTCACGCCGGGAGGGCATGGTCCACGAGGAGGAGGAGGTCGAGATCGATGGCAAGTATGCGGGCGGGCGTGTGAGGGTCTGGATTACATCGACCGCCGCCTCAAGGAGAATCGCAGTCCGATCCGCCTCGGCGCCCTAGCGATCTGATAGCGCGGGTCCCTCGGCCTGACCTTTACCCGCATCATCCGTGAGGAGGACAGCGACGCCGCCTTGTCGGCCGTATGATACCATGTGTCCCGGGATGCGAAGGTCTTCGCGGACGAGCACAGGCGCTCCGGTGGCCGACGTCGCAGTACCTGTGCGGCGGCTGGCAGAACAACAAGCCGCCGGAGCTGATCTGCGGGGTCCGGCAGCGGCGCCTCGTTGGGCCGCGATCTTCCAGAGGTTCTTCCGGCCCTCAGCCGTCCCGACCTGCCGAACGCGGCCGCGTCTCGGCAACGAGTTCAGGCCCGCCGAGACGTGACTCACGAAGCAGGGGGAGCGCCGGATCGTAGATCGCGATCACCTGGTCGATAGCAGAGACCTGCTCCTGATGGCTTCGATCCTGAGCGCCAGTTCCTCGACCTGCTCGAGCAATCCGGTGCCCTTACGCTTCGGTTCCTCTTCAATACTCATGTTGCCCACCCCAAGATGGAGCCGGAGACTACCCAACGAGCCGGTTCAAGTCTGGCGGTTTTTGCTACCGAATGCCCGAACTCCGTAGGGAGCGTATCGGTAGCTCCAAGCCGTAGATAAAGGGACATTTAGGGGCGCAAACTTGGATCTTCGGCCCTCCGGAGGTCAATTTGAGCTAACTCTAGAGAGCCCTCCTCAATTAGCCACTATCTTGGCCGAGAATTCATCCTGAAATCTGATCAGAGGAAGGCCCTCCATGCACGTCTCTGCAACTCTCCTTATTGCCACGCTCTGCCTAACTGGCATGGCTCACGCCCAGAGCACGCCGCCTGCATCCGGTGCACCTCAGTTCATCACGATTGGGAACAATGCCATCCTGAGTTCGCGGCTGATTGGCCTGAGCGTTCAAACCGCCAGCGGCGAGGGCATGGGCAAGATCGAAGACATCGTCTTCGAGGGCGGCGAGATCATGGGGATCGTGTTGTCGGTCGGGGAGATCCTGGGGAGCGGCCCGCGTTACGTGGCCGTGGATCCATCTGCGATTTCGATCAGGTATGTGGAGGAGGGTCACAAGTGGCAGGCGACCATGAACGGCAATCGGGATCAGCTCCAATCAGCTCCGGAATTCCGCTACGACGGCAAGTGGAAGCGATAACCTTTCCGGCGCGACGCATGCGAGCTTCCCTCAAGAAGGTCGAAGAGACGCCCCGATGCCTGGAAGCCTACAATTTCATTCAGAAGGGCGAGATTCGTGCAATGTTCATCATTGAGTTCTTTCGGGTTCGCGAAACAGACGGTGCGCACGCCACCCTGGACCGGGTGGAGCATGACACGGCCGATCTGGACGAAGCCAAGGTCAGGGCGCGATCCCTCTTCGACACATTGAGCATGCCGCAAAAGCCCGACGCCTTGCGGATCGTGGATCAGAACGGCGACGAGGTATTCTTCTGGAGCCCGGAGAACCACCAGATCTGAAAGTGGTACCCTCGTCTGGCAGCCTGCTGGCGCGCCGTGGAGCTTGGAGTGGAGCTTGGCGTGGAGCTTGGAATGCGAAACTGCTTCACCTCGTACCCTTCTCAGCGTGGCGTCGCCTTACGGGAGAACAGCGATGGATAAAGTGTATTATGAGATCGTGGAGCACGATGGCGGGTGGGCCTATAAGGTCGGAGACGTCTTCTCGGAACGTTATGCCAGCCAGCGTGAGGCCCGAGAGGCGGCAGAGCGAGCGGCTGCCGAACAGAGGCTGCCCGGAGCCACGGAAGACATTGAGTATCAGGACGAGGCGGGCGACTGGCACGAGGAAGTCTCGCAAGGGAGCGACCGACCAGAGACAGACGTTACGGGATGAGCAGCTCGACATCTTTCCGACCGTGGCAGCATGATGCCCCAAAGCCTTGTTCCCGTGTCCAAACCGGCCGCAGGGCTGAGCCATAGAACTGGATCGCGTTGGACGAGGCGCACGGGAAACGGGATCGGAGCAGCTACAGCATCCCAGAACCTAATCCGAGTATCTCGGTAGCCGGAATTCCGAACGGGAACCTGATCATGACGAAGGCGCGAAAGCTTTACAGCAGCCCGAGCGGCGACCGGTGGTATTTGATCCGGGATGCGTCGGGAGAGGTTTTCGTCAGGCATGAAGCCAATCTGGCCTCAGGCGGGAACGTTGCTCATATGGAGATCGGGGCCTTCCTGAATGCCGGGCGCGGTCCTGAGCAGCAAGAGTTGCTGCGCTTGATCGGAACCCTACTGGATGACGAGGTAGCCCACCTCTAACCCGCCTCAGGCGGGAGAACGGCTAAGGTTAAATTCGAAAGTCTCATGCCTTTCGGAATGGTTGTATTGACCGGACAAGCCGATCTCGGGCTTCGGCTCGAGAAATGCCAGAAGCGGATGCTCCCGTCTCAGGTTTGCGGTTCCTGCAACGACAACCGGCCGAGGAACCGAAAGACAAATGGACTGGTCGTTTCGCTCGGATCATGGATTGGAACGCAGGTGGGGTAGAGTGTATCCGTCCACCCCTCAGGATTGAGGATGCTCTTAGCCGGCACGACCCGCCTCAATCTTCTTAGATGAGTTCGAGGGCTCCGACCTCGCGGCCTTTGCGCCCGTCCACGATGGCGACGCGAACCCCCTGCCCCGGCTCCAGTCGGTCAAGGCCAGCCCGCTCAAGCACCGAGATGTGGACGAACAAATCCTTACTCTCGCCCTCCACGGCAATGAACCCGAACCCCTTCCCCTCGTCGTACCACTTCACGGTCCCGGGGGTGTCCGGCGCTGCGGCCGGCGAACCTCCCTGGCGGGAGCGCCTGGCGGATGCCCCCGGCCCACCGGGACCGCGCCGAGCCGATTCAGGCTCAGCGGTACTGGTGTCAACGGTGACGATCGCGTTGACCTGCGGGCCCTTCTGCCCCGGGCCGACCCGGACCACCAGGGTCGTGCCGGATGGTAGAGCTGTATGGCCTGCCGCTTCGACCTGTCGGATATGCAGGAAGGCCTCGCCCGAACCGTCCGTCAGCTCGACGAAGCCAAACCCCTTGTCAGGATTGAACCACTTGACCCGAGCCTCGGTCTCCCGTTCGGATGGGGCTTGAGGGCGCGCCGTCCGCTCATAGGATTGCGGCGGAGCGTAATCCCCCCAAGGATCTGCCGGTTGAGCGCCGGACTGGCGGTGGCGGATGCGGTGCTCATTACCCCGGCCCATCGGTCTTGCCTTCTGCAATCTGTCGTTCGTTTCCTGCCCATAGGCTTAACGTTCCAACGGACCAAGGGCAAGATGGTTGCCCTCCCATCTTGCGGTCGCGGATGAGAGATTCATAGGCCCATCCATCCGTGCCGCCTTGCGGCTGTCTCTCAAGCTGTCGGGCTTGGGGCTGTTCTGTTCGCCTTTGACGATGGATCAACCGTGCCAAGGTCCGGCCTCGCTCGGAGGGTTTGGGCGGGGCTATGACCTGAGGAGCGGCCTTCGTCGGTTGCGGCTCATGCCGCCAAAGCCGGACTTGAGTAGAGGTCGACAAAGGCTTCCTGCCGGGCGCCGATTCAAGATCCGAGCAGCATCTTAGTGTTTGAGGTTGCAGATTGCGGAGCAGTAACGTGCGGGCGCTCGCCTGAGGGGGCTGGAGAATAACAAGCGGTTGCAGCGGAAAGTGGACTTGGCGCCTGATCACGAGCTGGGGAGAGCGGGCCGAACACGTCGGTTAATGAGTCAAAAGAGGTGAGTTGGCCGTTGATAAGCCCCAGCTCGGCCCAAGGATGATGATATTCTTCCTGCCTGAGGCCCGCATGCCTTGTATTCGCCTTAAGTGAGCACTAGATACGTTCTATCGACATTTGGCCGGACAATCGGGCCGTTTCGCTGTTGGCACTGCCAAGCGCACGTTCAGACCCTCTCCCAAAAATCGACGAACCGAGTTGAGGTCGCGCTTTGCGTAGCTTCGCTTACGTGCATCCGCACCAACCGCGAAAGGTTATCCCATGATTATGGGCACTGTGAAATTTTATAACGACCAGAAGGGTTTCGGCTTCATCCAGCCTGACGATGGCAACAAGGACGTGTTCGTCCACGCCACCGCTCTCGAGCGCGCCGGCCTCCACGGCCTGCGCGAGGGCCAGAAGGTGGCCTTCGACACGGCCGAGGACCGCCGCTCCGGCAAGATCGCCGTCAACAACATCCAGACGGCTTAATCTCTGGCATCTTGGGCAGCGTGACTTCCACGCTGCCTGTCAAAGCCGCCCTCGGGAGCGGCTCTTTGTTTCCACCGAAGGGTTTTGCAATGGCTAAAGAAGAACTGATTACATTCGAAGGCGAAGTCATCGAGATCCTGCCGGATGCGCGCTACCGGGTGAAGCTTGAGAGCGGTCACGAGATCGTCGCCTACACGGCCGGTAAGATGAAGAAGAACCGCATCAAGACGCTCGCGGGCGATCGCGTCACCGTCGAGATGTCACCTTATGATCTCGATAAGGGCAGGCTCATCTTCCGTCATAAGGATAGTGGTTCGGGCGCTCCCCGTCCGGGAGCCCCGCGCCGTCCGCAGTTCCGCCGCCGATAATCTGCCGCGAAACACCAAGGAACAAATCACGATGCTCGAAAAAACCTGGATGTTCGAGGCTGGCGACCGCGTACCGGAATGGCTCATGCGTCAGACCAACTGCGTGTTGCGGTTTGGCCGCGACGCTATCGTTGTCGAGAGTAACAGTGAATTCCTGATCTACCCGGCCAGCGCGATGAGCGACGACGACACGATGGTGCTGGCCGAGATCATCGATCAGCGGATCGATGCCGAGGTTGAGCATATCATGCCGATCCGGACCCATACAGCTCCCCGATCGATATCGCTGAATTGATGGCAGGAGCGTTCTCCATGATCCACACGTATTCCGTTGGCCAGTTGGTTCATGCTGCCGACATGTACTTCGCTGATCGCACGAGCGGTATCCATGAGGTCACTCGCATGATGCCCAAGAGCGACGGAGAGTTCGGTTGCAGGATCAAGACTACTCCAAGCGGGACGGATCGCGTCGCAGGCGCGTCCCAGATCCGCGCCATTAACGCCGGACACAGCGTACGGACATCAGTAGCCGCCAACCGCTGATTCATTCTGGAGCCTTCCGTGCAGCGTATCCGCTCGATTCTGTTTGACCTTCTGCTCGCCGTCTGGACAGGGCTGTTCGTGCCCGTCCTGGCGATCCTTTGGTTGTGTGGCTCCCCGGAGCCTAGTGTCCGGCTGGCATCCCGGCTGTGGGCCCGCGGTTTCCTTGTGAGCCTGAAGTGGCTCGTTGGATTGACGTACGCCGAGCGGGGTCAGCACAATATCCCTGACGGCCCTTGCCTGATCATTGCCAATCACCAGTCAACCTGGGAGACGCTCGCGTTTCTGATCCTGTTTCCGGATGTGGCCATTGTCGCAAAGCAGGAACTGCTGACGATCCCTGTCTTCTCCTGGTTCCTGCGCAAGTCCCCGATGATCCTGATTGATCGGGAGGGCGGTTCAAAGGCTGTCAGGAAAATGGTCGAAGAGTGCCAGGCGGCGCTGGCGCAGGGCCGTTCAGTGCTGATCTTCCCTGAGGGAACGCGAAAGCCGGTCTCCGAGCCGATCGCATTCAAGCGTGGAGTGGAACTGCTCTATGCCAAGCTCGACACACCCGTTCTTCCTGTGGCTCTGAACTCAGGTCACTTCTGGGGACCCGGCCGGCCCTACAAGCGAGCAGGGACGATCTCGGTGTCTTATCTCGATCCGATTGCCCCGGGTCTGGCCGGTCGTGAATTCACGCGTAAAGCGGAGCAGCTTCTCGAGGCCGAGAGAAGGTCCTCGTGGCCTCAGGCCGCTTAAATCCAGGGTTGGAAGATCGGCGTCACGTCCACACCGAAGACGTTCGTGACCTCGACAACCTGATCGCGCGTGAACGGGGCCTCAATGCCACCGCACCTCGGGTAGACCATTGTTTCCTTCGGGATCTGAGTGCAGCCATCCACTTCGATTTCCAACATATGCCTTTTGTCTTTATGTCGCATCTTCAGTTCCCACTGCGGATGGTCTCGCAATGGGAACGGACCCGAAGGTACCGCTTCTGCTGCTAGGCTGTCCCGAGCCCGAAGGGTTACGTCGTGACGCGCGCCGCACCCATGTCAATGTTGCCGTTCGCATTTGTGAATCTGCACTGTTAAGGCCGCAGCTCAGCCTAATCGCAACCTAGCCGTGATCGCGCCCGCTCGAACCCATTCCTGCCCCCGTTGCTGAGGCGGCCTGGCGAGGTCTTGGAACTTCCGGCGGTGGGAAGGCCGCCCACAGCGGGACGGCCATTTTACTTTCACCCATAATGCAGAGCCGTCCCTCCGATCGTCAGGTTCCTAGGTTGGCTAGTCGCCTCCCGCTGATGACTGCCTCCGCGCGGAGGTCCGCCGGCCGCCTTTCCGGCTGGTGCCGTTGTCAGAGCCCTTGCCTGGCGTCCCGCTAAGTGCGCTCGTCACGACCTCACCTGCGGCACCTATGGCAGCCGCTGCAACCTCCAACGGAGCAGCAACGATCTCGGCGCCAAGACTACCTGAGGCCGACACGGCATCCCTGCCTTGTTGCGCTCCGCTGCCCTGCCCCTGTTCGCCGCCCTGCCGCTTCTCGAGCACGTTCGCGACGGCCCTGAGAGCCTCGGCCATCACAGCACGCGCCTGTGGAGAGGTAAGCGTTGTCTCAAGGGTCGAGAGCCATGCCATCGGGTTCAGCATGCTGCCCTGCGAGCGGGATGCGGAGCGGGCCCGTGTCGAGGATCGTGACCTCGAGGCGCCGGAGGTCGAGCGTGCTGCCGTGCGCG
This sequence comes from Microvirga sp., assembly GCA_031181145.1. Taxonomy (GTDB): domain Bacteria; phylum Pseudomonadota; class Alphaproteobacteria; order Rhizobiales; family Beijerinckiaceae; genus Microvirga. The sequence continues at coordinate 4,988 of JAPSLB010000032.1, read as the reverse complement.
ATCCTGCGGAGGAACGGGCCTTCGCGGGAACAGCCTGGGACTTCGTCGCGGACCTGGAGCCGGCCATCGCCTTGGGCTGCGCACGCTTGGCAGCGGCAGTCCCCTTCTTGGCAGTAGCTCGGGAGGCGGACTTCGACGCCGACTTCTCCGAAGCCTTCCGGCCTCTGCTGGGATGTGAAGTGCCATCCTTCTTGTTCGTAGCCATTGTCATTCCTTCATCTGCTGAGGCCGAAAGCCGGCCGTGCCGAGGAGTGATTGTCCTCAACCATGACAATGACAGCGTGGCGGTTCGGTTCGCACCCACCAGCGATTAATGATGGGGATCCTGTCGCCAGAGGTTACGAGCAGGTTTGTAAGTGGCCGCGGAATGTCCGCCTCGGGCCAGGGACGGTCCTTGAGCTTTCCATGTGAAGGTCTGCTTCACTCTCCCTTTCCGGAAATACGGCTTAGGTCGGCTCCGTGCCAGAAGGCAACATCTGCAAGCGCACGAGGACGAAAGCTCTCATGCCCACTATAACCGGGAGCAGTACCGGCAAGCCCCGTTCCCGAGACGGGCTTGAGCCCACCTCACCGGGTAGGCGGGCCTCTTGCAGGTCGATCAGGTGCCGTATTCCTCTATCGCCGGCCTGCCGCATGGCACATCGTTCGTAGCAAGCTCTCCTAGAACGTTGGGCCGGAGGCTCGCTACCGGAAAGTCAATCACATAGAGCCAGCTCCCATCCGGCTGACGTCGGACGACCTCGGCCGACGAACCCGCTATTGTGATCTTGCCGTCCTGGTAGATGGCGTAGTCGGCCCGCAGGAGCGCCAGTTCGCCAGCTTCGACCGCGAAGTTATTCTCAGATATCATCTCGCCTCCAAGCGCGACCAGCCATTCAAGGTGTGCTCTTAGCTCGTCTGTGCCTGCGCATCGACGCTCTTCCTCCTGGATCACAGCCTCAGGCTCGAATAGGGACAGCAGACCCTGGACGTCGCCCGCGTTACGTGCCTGAGCGAACGTCCTGTTCATGTCTCGTGGCGCAAAAACCTTATACATTATGACAGCCTCCATATGTGGGGCTTCACAAGAATCATACCTACCGAGTGCTATCCAAATGGATACAACACGCCTGTTGACGCATGAAATCGCCAACGCTGTTCTGGATGCGCCCGCTCCCCTTCACGCCAGTGAATGCCCGGTGGAGAAGTGGCTGGCGTTCCTCGGCCACCGCTGGAACGCCCTCATCCTTTGGCATCTCAAGGCAGGTCCCTTGCGATACGGTCAGCTTACAGAGCTGCTGGTCGGTGTAACCCCTAAGGTCCTTGCGGAACGCCTTTCTGCTCTTGAAGATGCTGGATTGGTCTCACGGCGTCTGGGTCTTGGCTTCCCCCGCACCACAACCTATGCCCTTACCGGTCGTGGCGTGTCCTTGGTGACAATCCTGGACGCTTTAGAGCTGTGGGCTAAAGGGAATTAGCGCCAACACACAGCCAAACAGGCAACGTCTCCAAGGGGATGGACCGGTCGCGCTTCGTCGGCCTCACCCACGCCTTCGATCCCTCAGTACCGCATGCAGAACACCGGCGCGCGATGTCGATGGGCGCGGCAAGGTTCTTCTGTTGTCAGTCATTACCTGCGTCCTGGAGCCGATTTCGCGACCGTTTGCCTGCGGAGCGGTTACGTCGCAGAACTTAATTGCTACTGTTGCCACGGACTCAAGGAGCTTTCCGTTGGCGCTTCGCTTTGCCGAAGTCACAGGCCGACCCGCACTGCGCAGAAGGAGACAGCATGTCGTCCATTACCTCGGACATGGCGCAACAGTACAGTGACAGCCAGAAACTTGCCGCGAGGGCGCGCATCAACTCGAAGTACACCATCGCCGAGGTCGGCTGGTTCCCATGGGTCGCGAACCAGTTGCCTATTCGGTCGGGGGATCGTGTTTTGGACATTGGGTGCGGTCCGGGCTGGTTCTGGGCCGTAACGGCGGGCATATGGCCCGAGGATCTGAATCTGACCCTTGCCGATTTCTCACCGGGAATGGTCCAGGAAGCCCTTGATCGTTGCCGGGCATTGCCATTCGGGTCGGTTCAAGGTCAGGAAGCCGACGCATCCGCCCTTCCTTTCGAGGATGGCTTCTTCGATGCGGTGATTGCCATGCACATGCTCTACCATCTGCCGGATCCTGCGAAGGGCATCTCGGAAATGTATCGCGTGCTGAAGCCGGGAGGCTTTCTGGCGGTCACGACCAATGGCGCCGGCAACATGCGCAAGATGTACGAGCTGACGGCCGTCTTCGGCAGCCCGCCGTCCGATCCGGCTGCCTTAGCCTTCGACTTCGACACAGCCGAGCGATTGATGCGGTCCCAGTTCAGCGACGTCACGATGGCGCAGCACCCGGCGCGCCTGCGAATCACGGAGCCTGAAGATGTCTTCCTGGCACTCACATCCTATCCGCCGGGAGACGGCGCCAGCGAGCCTCAACTCGCCGAGTTCCGCAACGCCATCGCCCGTGCATTCAAGCAAGGGAATGGTATTCTCGAGGTCGAAAAGGAGGCCGGTCTGTTCCTGAGCAGGAAGAGTGTCTCGCCATAGGCCGGATCGGCTCCGAATGACATTCCAGAGAACCCAAGCCGGCATCGATCCGGGTCCAGATCATCCAGTCGCTCGCCGAGGCGCTTGCCTCGTTTGCGAAGGAGCCGAGCTGGGGAGTGGCTCCGGCAGAACGGAACCACCTCACGGGCCACATCGGCGAGCTCTACGCCATCACATGACCGTGGAACTCGATCCTATGTCGGCGGGCTTGCAGAGATAACTCAACGCACTCTGTTCCCGCGACGCGGAATGTCAGCTTCTCGCGGTGGACCATGTAAGCCCTCCGTCAGCTAATTCATAATCCGCTTCGTCAGTTGAAGCCCGCTAACGTCCTTGCGGCATAGCGCCTGACGGACGGGAACGTAGACGCAGTCGCAATCAGACGGTTGCGGAGCCAGCGGGAGGCCGGATTGGCAAGCGTCGCGACGCGGGTCAGGCGGTCGGTCATCGCAAGGATTTCAGCTGCTGCTGCGCGTCTTTCTGCGGCATAGCTGTCAAGAGCAGCATCGAATTCGCTCCGGATTGCCGCAACCAGGGCTCGGCTCAAGGCTGCAGCATCGCGCAAGCCGAGGTTCATGCCCTGTCCACCCGCCGGACTGTGAACGTGGGCTGCGTCACCAACGAGGAGCACGGGTCCATCGCGAAATCGGTCGGCAAGCTTGTGGTGGACCTGAAAGCGGGATCCCCAGAGAACCTCGCACACCCGTGTGCCCGATCGCGGCCCTCGTGCGTTGATGACCCGCTGGACATCCTCGATCCCCGGAACGGACGGTGCGCCCGACAGCTGAGCGACAACGCGGTAGCGGTCGCGGGACATGGGGGCAACCACCAGCGTCCCGGCCCCCGAGAAGAAAAGCGTGACCTCGTCCTTGGCGATCGGCCAATCCATTCTGACATCGGCAAGGAGGAACGAGCCGTAAGTGTCGCCAGGAAAACTGATGGCAGCTGCGTTACGCACGGTGCTCTTCTCGCCGTCGGCACCGACGACGTAACGCGCCTCAAGGACGAATTCTCCTTCCGGCCCATCGCATGTGGCGCGGACATGGTCGTCCGTCCTTCGAACAGCCGTCAGCCGCACCGGCCGCCGGACCGAGTGTCCGAGTTTTGCTAGTCGATCGATGAGAATTTGCTCAGTCTCGTCCTGTGGGATCATCAGGGCGAACGGAGTCGGTGTTGAGAGACGGGAGAAGTCGGTGTGGAGCAGAACGGAGTCCCTGTCTCGGATCCTGAAGTGCGGCACCCTGATGCCCTGTGCGATGAGGCGGTCGGTCACTTGCAGCTCGCGCAGGCTCTCCAGCGTCGCCGCATGGATGACAGCCGCACGGGAGGTGTTCTGTGTCTCCGGCAGCGCATCGACGATCTGAAATTCGACACCACGTTGCGCCAGCCCGATGGCTGTGGCCAGTCCCGCGGGACCAGCGCCGACGATGAGAACTTCGGTAAGCGTCGTGGCCATTGCAGTTCTCTCTGCAGTCTTGTAAACAATTGTTTACTTAGACTGCGCGCCTGCGAAAGTCAACACATGTTTACATTGGAGATAGAGAAGTTATGGGGCGAGATGCTCAGGCGACGCGGGACCGGCTCATCATGGCAGCGAGAAAGGCATTTTCCGCACGCGGCTTCGAACGCACGACCGTGCGCGAGATCGCCAGCGACGCCGGGGTCAGCCCAGCGCTGATCAACCGCTACTTCGGTGGCAAGGAACAGCTCTTCGCCGAGGCCGCATCGATCGACCTGGGGTTTCCGGATCTGACGCAGGTGGCCAGAGACCAACTCGGCGTGACCCTCGTCGCTCATTTCTTCCACCGGTGGGAAGGACGCCAGCACGATGACCTTCTCAGGGTCCTGATCCGCACAGCGGCAACCAATCAGGAGGCTGCGGCACGAATCCAGAATATTCTGGCAGGCCAGGTCGGCGCCATGGTTGAGCGCGTCGCGGGGCCTGCCCGCGCAAGGGAACGGGCTTGTCTGATCGCGACGCAGATCCTCGGGCTCGCCTATGCTCGCTACGTGCTTGGCATCTCCGACGAAGATGTCCCTCAACGGACCGTCCTGGCGATGGTCGGAGGTACCATTCAGCGCTATCTTATCGACGAGCTGCCATAGAGCCGTCACGATAATTGATTTCGTCCGCACTGAGCATGTCACGGATCGTTTCCGATCAACCGGCATATCCGGGATCAGGTAATCCCGATGCACAGGGGGCACATTCTATTCTCAGAGAGCCCTCAGGCTGCATCCTCTGATGCGCTCACGTCATCGTTGCCCTGCAGGTCTGCGATCAACAGACCGGCATTCTGGCGGATGAGCCCCTCGATCTTATTGGCGACCTCGGGGTTGTCGCGCAGGAACTGCTTGGCGTTCTCGCGGCCCTGGCCGAGGCGCTGGCTGTCGTAGGAGAACCAGGCGCCGGACT
>JAPSLB010000076.1 GCA_031181145.1 Microvirga sp. | reverse complement strand
CCCACCGCCAACATTCCGGAGCACCAGACCGCCCATGAGGGCATGAATCCGAAGACCACGAACGAGGATCACATCCCGGCGCGCGAGGGCTATTTCGAACCCGAGCTCAAGCGCACGAAGGTCGCCCGTTCGGGGGACGCTTCCTAAAAGCGGCTTCGCGCATCTTCCTGGTGAGAGAGCCCTGCCCGTGAACGGCAGGGCTTTTCTCTGCCGGAGGCATGCCTTAACGCAGATGGCATGAGCATCCGTATCGCCTCCCTCCAACGTTATCCCGTGAAGGGCCTGTCGCCCGAGACGCTGGAAACCGCCACCCTCGTAAAGGGCGGATATTTTCCCGGCGACCGGCTGTTCGCCATCGAGAACGGCCCCGCCGGGTTCGACCCCGACAACCCGCAGCATCAGCCGAAGATCAAGTTCCTGATGCTCATGCGCAACGAAAGCCTGGCCCGGCTGAGGACGCGCTATCTCGACAGCATCACGACGCTCTTCATCGAGGAGGGCGGACGCGAGGTGGCGCGAGGCGATCTCTCGACCCGGGAGGGGCGGCTCGCCATCGAGGCCTTCTTCCGCCGCTACATGCCGAAGGAGCTGCGCGGCCCGCCGAAGGTACTTAACGCTCCCGAGGGCTTTCGCTTCACCGATTCCAGGCGCGGCTATGTCTCCCTCATCAATCTCGCCAGCGTGCGGCAGCTCGAGAATGTGGTCGGCGCTCCAATCGATCCGCTGCGCTTTCGCGGCAACATCCACATCGACGGGCTGGAGCCCTGGGCCGAGTTCGACCTCGTCGGTCAGGTGCTGACGACGGCCGCCGGCGTGCGCCTGAGGGTGACGAAGCGCATCGAACGCTGCGCCGCCACCAACGTGGATCCTCTCACCGGCATCCGCGATCTCCAGATTCCGAAGAGCCTCATGCAGGCGTATGGGCATTTCGATTGCGGCATCTATGCCGAGGTGGTGAGCGGGGGCGCCATCGCGGTCGGCGACACCCTGGAGACCGAGCAGGCGACGCTGGCTCTGTAGGCGGACGAGGCAAGAAAAAAGGGAGAGCATGGCTCTCCCTTTCTCATCCGTGGTTCGGGTTTCCGGCCGTTACTCGGCGGCGGGGGTTTCCACATCCGACTTGAAGTTCGCCGCTTCATCGCCCGCGCTCTCCACCACATCCCGGCGGGTGCGGCGGGTGCGGCGGCGCGGACGCTCCTCGACGGGCTGTTCGTCGCCGAAGTTCAGGGTCGGAGCCGCCGGGCTCTGGTCCTCGACGGGAGCGGGAGCGGGCGCGGAGCGCACCGGGTTCGTCAGGAAGGCCGGCAGGCTGCCCGTATCCGAGGCATCAGCCTCTTCGCGGCGGCGTTCGCGCGGGAAGCGCTCGCGGCGCTCGGGGCGCTCCTGACGCTCGCCGCGCTCCTGGCGTTCTCCGCGGTCGAAGCGGGCCGGGCGCTCACCCTCGCCGTTGGAGGGCTGCTCGTCGCGCTGGAGCTCCTGGCGAGGGGCGCGTTCGCGCTGGAAGCGCTCGCGGCGCTCCCCGCGCTCCTGACGCTCGCCGCGCTCCTGGCGTTCTCCGCGGTCGAAACGGGCCGGGCGCTCACCCTCACCGCGCGTCTCGTAAGGCTGCGGCTGGGAGCCGAGATCCGCGTCCTCGCCGTTGCCGGCGCGCTCGAAATTCGGGCGCTCGCCCTGGGCGAAGCCCTCCTCGTCGCCATCCTCGTCGAAGCGCTGCTGATAGCCATACTGCTCGCGCAGCTGCTCCTGGGCGGCCGCGATGATGCGGAAATAATGCTCGGCGTGCTGGAAATAGTTCTCAGCAGCCACCGGATCGCCGCTCGCTTGCGCGTCGCGGGCAAGCTGGCTGTATTTCTCGGCAATATGCTGAGCCGTGCCGCGGATCTTCACGTCCGGGCCGTTCGACTCGTAGCTCTTGGTCAGGGGATTGGGACCCTTGTTGCCATTGTTGCGGTTGCGACCGCGCATACGCCTGTTTTGTCCTGGTCTCATTTTATGCTCTACGAGCCTCGCTGGTTCTTAAGCCCACGCGATATTGCAAGCCAATGTTCACCGAACGGGCTCAACGCCCACCGTTCGCGTGGCAAACCGTCTGTTGTTCAGCCAGAGCCGTTCAGGCGCCTGACTATCCTTCAGTATCGGGTTCAGATGATCGCGCCTGGCTGTTCAAAAGCCCCTGCCTGCGCGATGGATATCGTTTGGTCTTCCGGCATGTCCCCTCGGGAGCTGCCGTTTTCTTACGACCGAGGACGATCTCTATGATCGAATCTAGCCGGTTCCTCTCGGTCCAACAAGCCATTTTTCCGCTTTTACCCCCTCCTGAGGCAAGAATGCCTCACCCTGCACGGTCACGCGTGCCTCATGGCAACGCATCGGGGGTTGTCAGATAGATCGTGTGCGACCCGCAGGATTTCAAGGTCGTGCGCAGCGGCCAGGCTTCGCAAGTCTTCGGCCTGATCATAGCCGATCTCGACCGCCAGAAGCCCGCCGGGAGCCAGGAGGCGCTTCGCCTCACCCAGGAGGATGCGGTAAGGCTCCAGGCCATCCGGGCCACCATCCAGCGCGAGGAGCGGATCGTGCTCGCGCACCTCTCGGTCCAGGGTCGGGATGACGGGAGAGGCGATGTAGGGCGGGTTCGAGACGATCAGATCGAACCGGCCCGCGATCGCGTCAGCCCAGTGGGAGAGGACGAAATGGCTCCGCTCGCCCACCCCGTTCGCCCGGGCGTTCCGGCGGGCGGTCCGCAGAGCGCCAAGCGAGAGATCGACACCGAGGCCGGTGGCGCGGGGCAATTCGTGGAGGAGGGCGACCAGAAGGCAGCCCGACCCGGTGCCGAAATCCGCCATCAGCAGCGGGGCCTGCCGGTCGGGCAGAAGCTCGAGCGTCGTCTCCACCACGGTTTCCGTATCCGGACGCGGCACCAGGGCCTCGGGCGAGAGGGCGAAGGGCAGGCCCCAGAATTCCCGCTCGCCGACGATTCGCGCCACGGGCTCATGGGCCAGGCGGCGGCGGGTTGCGGCCTCGAGGCGCCCGGCCTCCTCGGCGGTCAGCAGAACATCGGGATGGGCGATGAGCGCCGTCGCCGGAACGCCGAGCACGGAGAGGATCAAGAGCCGCGCATCGAGGGCGGCCGTCTCGAAGCCTGCTTCGGCGAGGGTCTGGCGCAGGCTCCTCAGGGCCTGGGCACGGGTAGGGACGGTCAAGCGGCGGCTCCCCGTCGATAACGCTCGAGCCTTTTCTCCAGCGTGCCGGTATGCAGCTCGAACAGGTGGTTGTCGTGATCGTAGAAATAGAGCGAAAGCCCCTCGCCCTCGACACGGGGGCGTGATTCGCGCAGGTCCAGCCCCAGCCGCTCGATGCGGGCGCGATAGGTGTCGACGGTCGAGGCGGCGATCTTGAAGGCGATGTGATTGTAGCTGCGCGAGGGCAGGCTTTCGCCTTCCATGATGGCGATCCACTGCCCGCCGACGATGAAGAATTTTTCGCGCGCGAGGGAGAAGGTCTCCTCGCCCGAGGAGTAGATCTCCCGCCCGTCGAGGACCTGGCTCATGATCAGGCTCATCCGCGCGAGGTCGCTGGTGATGAGCGTGATATGGCTCAGGCCTTCGATCATGCCGCCTGATCCTGGGCGGCGAGCTGGGCGGCCTGATGCTCGGTGACGAGCGCGTCGATCAGCTCGTCGAGCGCATTGCCGGCCATCACCTCCTCCAGCTTGTAGAGCGTGAGATTGATCCGATGATCCGTCACGCGTCCTTGCGGGAAATTGTAGGTGCGGATGCGCTCCGAGCGGTCGCCGGAACCGACCTGCGACTTGCGGTCGGCGGCGCGCGCGGCGTCTTTCGCGGTACGCTCGGCGTCGTAGAGACGCGAGCGCAGCAGCGCCATGGCGCGGGCGCGGTTCTTGTGCTGTGAGCGCTCGTCCTGCACGAACACGATGGTGCCGGTCGGAAGGTGCGTGATGCGGATGGCGGATTCGGTTTTGTTCACATGCTGGCCGCCCGCTCCTTGAGCGCGCATGGTCTCGATCTTCAGATCCGCGTCGTTGATGACGATGTCCACATCCTCCGCCTCGGGCAGCACGGCCACGGTGGCGGCGGAGGTGTGAATGCGTCCTTGTGTTTCCGTGTCGGGCACGCGCTGCACGCGATGCACCCCGCTCTCGAATTTGAGACGCGCGAACACGCCGCGTCCTTTGACTTCGGCGGCCACCTCCTTGTAGCCGCCGGCCGTGCCCTCGCTCGCGGAGACGATCTCGACCTTCCAGCCTTTGAGGTCCGCATAACGCGTGTACATGCGCAGCAGGTCGCCCGCGAACAGCGCTGCCTCGTCGCCGCCGGTGCCGGCGCGGATTTCGAGGATCGCGCTCTTCTCGTCCGCCTCGTCCTTGGGCAGAAGCATGATGCGCAGGTCCTGCGCCGCCTTTTCCAGATCCTCGCGCGCCTGCGGCAGTTCCTCCTCCGCGAGCTTGCGCATCTCGGAATCGGTCGAGGGATCGTCGATCAGCGTCTGAAGGCCGTTCAGGTTGTCTTCCATGACGCGATAGGCGCGGATCGCGCCGACGACGCCGTCGAGTTCGGCAAGCTCGCGCGACAGCGCGACGAAGGTTTCCGGATCGGGGCCGGCATTGAGGGTCGCCGTGATGATGTCATGGCGCGCGAGAATCGCATTCAGGCGGTCGGTGGGAGGTGCAATCGACATCAGACCGGGATACCACGGGTTTCCGCGAACTGGCCTAGCTTCGGGCGCAGCGTGTCGCCGCTCCCGGCATTCTCCAGCTCTTCTTCGATGAAGGCTTCGAGCTCGCCCACGTCAAGGGCGAGGAGCATGGCTTTGACCGGCCCGATGGAGGCCGGGGACATGGACAGCGAGCGGAAGCCCAATCCCAGCAGCGCCATGGCTTCGAGGGGGCGTCCGCCGATCTCTCCGCACAGGGTCGCTTGGCAGCCCGCGATCCGTGCCTGCTCCGCCACGAGGCGCAGGGCCCGCAGCATGGGCGTGCTCAAGGGATCGAAGCGGTCCGCCACGCGCCGGTTCTCGCGGTCGATGGCGAAGAGAAACTGCATCAGATCGTTCGAGCCGATGGAGATGAAATCGGCGCGCTCGCAGATTTCCTTGAGCTGGAAGAGGAGCGAGGGCACCTCCAGCATGACGCCGAGCTTCAGGTCGGACGGCAGGGCATGGCCATGGTTCGAGAGATAGCTCTTCTCGCGTTCCACGATGACGCGCGCGCGCTCGAACTCGTCGCAGGTCGCCACCATCGGGAACATGATCTTCAAAGGTCGTCCGGCGGCGGCCTTCAGGAGCGCGCGCACCTGGGCGCGCAGCAGCCCTGGCCGGTCGAGCCCGATGCGGATCGCGCGCCAGCCGAGGGCCGGGTTCTCCTCCTCGAGCGCCTGCATGTAGGGCAGGATCTTGTCGCCGCCGATATCGAGGGTGCGGAAGGTGACGGGCCGGTCGCCGGCCTCCGCGAACACGGCGCTGTAGAGCGCCTGCTGATCGGAGGCCGAGGGCATCTTCTCCGCGATCATGAACTGCAATTCGGTGCGGAACAGGCCGACGCCCGCCGCGCCCGTCTCGGCGAGATGCGGCAGGTCGACCAGGAGGCCCGCGTTGAGCTGCAGGATGACCTCGACTCCGTCCTTGGTGACGGAGGGCACGTTGCGCAGCTTTTGATACTGCTCCTGGCGTTTGGCGCGAAGCCGCGCTTTTTCGGCATAGGCGGCTTCCACATCGGCGTTCGGCCGGATCTGGACCTCTCCCGCCGCGCCGTCGACGATGATGGCATCGCCCGGCTCGGTGAGCGAGGTTGCATTCGGCACCTCACCCACGGCGGGAATGCCCAGCGCCCGCGCCACGATAGCGATGTGGCTCGTGGGGCCGCCTTCCTCGAGCACGAGGCCGCGCAGGCGCGAACGGTCGTAATCCAGCAGGGCCGCCGGCCCCATGGAGCGGGCCACGATGATGGCGTTGTCGGGGAGCGAGCCGCGCTCGGCCACCATGTCCCGTCCGACAAGCCGGAAGAGCAGCCGGTTGGCAAGGTCGTCGAGATCGTGCAGGCGCTCGCGGAGATAGGGATCGGTCTGGCGCAGCATGCGGGCGCGGTTGTCGGACTGCACCCTCTCCACCGCCGCTTCGGCGGTGAGGCCAGAGGTCACCGCCTCGCGCATGCGGCGCAGCCAGCCCTGGTCATGGGCGAACATGCGGAAGGTCTCCAGAACCTCGCGGTGCTCGCCATGATGGGCCACGTCGCCCCGTTCGATCAATTCGTCGATGGAGGCGCGCACCTCGCCGATCGCCTTCTCCAGGCGCCGCAGCTCCGCCTCGACATTCTCGGCGATCAGGTTCCTGACGACGACGCGGGGCTCGTGGAGCACCACGTAGCCGAGGCCCACGCCGTCGGCCAGCGCTGCTCCCTTCTGGTACACGGGGCGGCGCAGGGCGATCCCGGTCTCGACGGGCGCGAGGGCCTGCAGTTCGCCGGTGGCCAGCATCTCGGCCACCACCATGGCGGTGGTCTGAAGGGCCTCGACCTCTTCTTCCGTATAGACGCGGTAGGTCCGGTTCTGGACGACGAGAACGCCGAGCGTATTGCCTGCCCGGAGCAGCGGCACGCCCAGAAAGGCGTGGTAGATCTCTTCGCCGGTCTCTGGCTTGTAGGAGAAGGCCGGGTGGCTCTGGGCGTCGGAAAGGGCCAGAGGCTCCGCCGTCGAGGCGATGAGGCCGACGAGGCCTTCGCCCGAGCGCATGACGGTCTGGTGGACGGCCTCCCTGTTCAGACCCTCCGTGGCGAACAGCTCGAGAACGCCATCGCCGCGCAGCACGTAAACGGAACACACCTCGGCCACCATGTTGGCGGCGATCTGGATGACGATCTTGTCGAGGCGGTCCTGGGCCCCCACCGGCTCCGCCATAATCTCGCGGAGGCGGCGCAGCAGAAGGCGCGGACCGCCGGGAGCGCTTGGCATGAGCTTTTAGGTTCCCGTCCTTCGGAGCCGGTGAAGCGAACCGGCGGTTGTTGCCTCAGTGTTGCAGCCCGACCGACCAGCAGTCAATCAGGCCGCGCGCCATCAGGCCTTGTCCAGGCCGTATAGCGAGTGGAGCGTGCGCACCGCAAGCTCCGTATAGGCCGAGTCGATCAGGACCGAGAACTTGATCTCGGACGTGGTGATGGCGCGGATGTTGATGCCCTTGTCCGCCAAGGCCTTGAAGGCCCTGGCAGCCACGCCGGCGTGGCTGCGCATGCCCACGCCGATGGCCGAGACCTTGACCACGTCCGTGGCGCCCTGGAGGTCGCGGAACTCGATCTCGCTCTTGTGAGCGTTGAGCACCGCGCAGGCCCGCTCGTATTCGGCGGAAGGAACCGTGAAGGTGATGTCCGTGGTGGTGGTGTCGTCCGAGACCACCTGGATGATCATATCCACATTGATGTTGGCGTCGGCCAGAGGCACGAAGATCGAAGCGGCGACGCCCGGCTTGTCGGCTACATTCCGCAACGTAATCTGGGCTTCGTCGCGCGAATAGGCGATGCCCGTGACAACCTGCTGTTCCATGATGTCTTCCTCGTCGCAGATGAGGGTGCCGAGCTTGGGGTCGGCGGGATCGTCGAAACTGGAGCGCACATAGGTCGGAACCCGGTGCATCATGGCGAGCTCGACCGAGCGCACCTGGAGCACCTTGGCTCCGAGGGAAGCCATCTCCAGCATTTCCTCGTAAGAAACCTTATCCAGGCGCTGCGCCTTGGGCACGATGCGCGGATCGGTGGTGTAGACGCCGTCCACATCCGTATAGATGTCGCAGCGCTCGGCCCCGATGGCGGCGGCCAGCGCCACGGCGCTGGTGTCCGATCCGCCGCGGCCGAGCGTCGTGATCCGCCGGGTCTCCTGGTGGACGCCCTGGAAGCCGGAGACGACGGCGACTTCCTTCTTCTTCTCGAAGCTCTCGAGGATGCCGGAGCCGTCGATCTCGACGATTCGGGCCGTCCCGTGCGCGTCCGAGGTCACGATCGGAATCTGCCAACCCTGCCAGGAGCGGGCGTTGACCCCCATCTCCTGCAAGGCGATGGCGAGCAAGCCTGAAGTCACCTGTTCGCCGGAGGCCACGACCACGTCGTATTCCTTGGCATCGTAGAGGGAATTGGCCTCTTTTACCCAGCCGACCAGCTCGTTGGTCTTGCCCGCCATGGCCGAGACCACCACTGCGACGTCGTAGCCGGCCTCGACCTCGCGTTTGACATGCCGCGCCACGTTACGGATGCGCTCTACATTGGCGACGGACGTACCGCCGAACTTCATGACAAGACGGGGCATGCGAAGAAGGCCGTTGGTTAAGGGGAAATTTTTGCCCTTCGCGAGTTCGGAAAGGCGCGTATACATGACGGCAGGGCCGCGCGCTGTCAACGCGCGGAAATCATTTCTTCGTTCAAGGAATTGGATCCCATGGCTGACGGCGCTTCCACGACCATCGACCCGGCCGAGGTCGCCCGCTTCGAACAGATCGCCGAAACCTGGTGGGACCCGGACGGCCCCATGAAGGTGCTGCACAAATTTAACCCGGTGCGGCTGGCCTATATCCGGGACGAGGCCTGCCGCCGGTTCGGGCGCGATCCGCGCTCCGCCCGTTCTCTCGAGGGGTTGACGATACTCGACGTGGGCTGCGGCGGCGGCGTGCTGTCGGAACCTCTGGCGCGCCTGGGAGCCAGAGTGACGGGGCTCGATCCGGCCCCGACCAACATCTCGGTGGCCCGGCTCCATGCGGAGCGGGCGGGGGTGCCTGTCGATTTCCGCAATGAAACTGTCGAGGCGGTCGTGGCCCGGGGGGAGACCTTCGATATGGTTCTCGCCATGGAGGTGGTGGAGCACGTGGCGGATGTGCAGGCCTTCGTGAAGGCCTGCGCCCAGGCCGTGAAGCCGGGCGGATGCCTCGTCATGGCGACGATCAACCGGACGCTCCGCTCGTTCGCCTCCGCCATCGTAGGGGCCGAGTACATCCTCCGCTGGCTGCCGAAGGGCACCCATGAATGGGACCGGTTCGTCACCCCCGGCGAGCTGACCGACGCCCTCGGCCAGGCCGGCTTCGGCGTGAACGACCTGACAGGCGTCGGCTACAATCCCTTAAGGGACAGCTGGTCCCTCTCGCGGGACCTCTCCGTCAACTACATGCTGCTGGCCTCGCGGACCTGAAGCTGCTCGCGCGGGGCGACGCTGAGCAACAGGTAGCCCGCGAGGGCCGACAGGGCGGAGCCCATGAGCACGCCGATCTTGGTGGCGTCGGTGAGCTCCGGGTTGTTCGGGAAGGCCAGCGCGCCGATGAACAGGCTCATGGTGAAGCCGATGCCGCAGAGGAGCGCCACCCCGTAGCATTGCAGACGCGTGGCGCCCGCCGGCACATCGGC
>JAPSLB010000031.1 GCA_031181145.1 Microvirga sp. | reverse complement strand
TTGTCCCGTCGCCCCAGGCGATGCTGACCTTGGAGGCTGCCCCCACCCCGAGCGTCGCCTCCACGTAACGCCCCTCCACGATCGCATGCCGGTGCGGCAGATAGGCCGTGTCCACCAGGAAGATGTCGGTCCTGTCGTTGAAGTCGTTCGGCACCAGGTCGGAAGCATCGCTCTCGAACAGGACATACCGCCCGTCGCCGCTGATGGAGGCGGCCCGGCTGTTGTCAGACCCGCCACCGCCCTGAGCAGTAGCGGAGATCCGCACGACCTCGCCCGTCACCAGATCCTTCCGGAAGATGTCCACATTTGCGTTGTCGTCACCGGGAACCAGATCGGCTGCGATGCTTTGAAAGACGATGTAACGGCCGTCGGCGCTGATCTGCGGGTTGCGCATGTTGCCCCCAGTCACCTCCGTCCCATCGGACTTCGTCGAGATGCGCTCGATCGCGCCAGTCATCAAGTCCTTGCGGAAGATATCCTGAAAGCCATTGTTGTCTCCTTCGACCAGATCGTCCGCTGTGCTGGCGAAGATCACATAGCAGCCGTCCGCGCTGAAGACTGACTCGTTTCCTCCGCCGCCGTCCGCCGCCCCTCCGTTCCTGGCGGAGATCCTCTCAATGGAACCGGTAACGAGATTCTTGAGAAAAACATCCGACCTGTTGTTGCCGTCGTTCTGCGCGAGATCGGAAGCGGTGCTTTCGAACAGGATCGAGCGACCATCCGGGCTGAAACGCGCATTCTGGATGATGGTATTGGCTCCTCCGATCTGGGATCCGTCCGATTTGGTCGAGAGGCGCGCGACGGCTCCGGTGACGAGGTCCTTGACGTAAATATCGATCAGGCCGTTCGTATCGCCCGCGACCAGATCGGTCGCAGGCGTCTCGAAGAGGACATAACGGCCGTCGGGGCTGATCTGCGCGTTCCTCCCACCTCCGTTGCCTTGAGTTCCGTCGGCTTTGACGGAGACGGCGACGATCGAACCATCCGTGAGATCCTTGCGATAGATATTGGTGCCTGTGATTCCCGGCACCAAGGCGCCATCACTCTGAAAGACGACATAGCGCCCGTCCGGGGTCGCCTGCGGCTTGGAGCTCGTGCCGCCGGTTACTGTTCCGTCGGCTCGGGCGGATACGATCGTGATGGTTCCGTCGCGGAGATCCTGTCGTATCACTTGGCCGCTGGGATTTCTTCCGTCAGGGAGATCGGCATAGCCCTGGCCGGCGACAAAGAAAGCGAAATGGCCATCCGCACTGATGAGCGGAGACGTTCCTCCGCCAGCGCTATCAGCAATACCCAGCGATTGGCGCGAGATGATGGAATCCGCCTCGAGACGGCGGAAGGATTGGAGGCTGAGGGTTAGGGGCATCGCGGGATCCGGAGTCTGGTTTCCGAAGGAGGGTTCGTCAGCCCCGCACCTACCACTCAGATCGACATAATGCAATAACATGACTCATATTGATCGGCCCGCCGACCCGACACATGCCGGAACGCCTGTCCTGGACCATCTTCGGCATCCGGACGGCCCATTGCCCTCCGTACTCTCTTTGTTCTAAATTCCTGCGGGAATCATCCGCCGCATTGCATCGGCGGGTGAGACGTCACATATGCCGGGCTCGGCCGCTCAAGGCCGTTTCCCCCTTTTTGAAGGCACTTGAAGGCCATGGCTAAACTCGACGAGCTGTTCAACCGCGCCAAGGCGGGAGACCCGAATGCGCGCGTGATCTCCGTGCGCGGCGCGCGGGAGCACAACCTCAAGAACGTCGACTTGATGGTGCCCCGGGACAAGTTCGTCGTATTCACCGGCCTGTCCGGCTCGGGGAAATCATCGCTCGCCTTCGATACGATCTATGCGGAGGGGCAGCGGCGCTACGTGGAATCCCTTTCCGCTTATGCCCGCCAGTTCCTGGAGATGATGCAGAAGCCGGACGTGGACCAGATCGACGGCCTGTCGCCCGCCATCTCCATCGAGCAGAAGACCACCTCGAAGAACCCGCGCTCGACGGTCGGCACGGTGACCGAGATCTACGACTACATGCGCCTGCTCTGGGCGCGCGTCGGCATTCCCTATTCTCCCGCCACCGGCCTGCCGATCGAGAGCCAGACGGTCAGCCAGATGGTCGACCGGGTGCTGGAGCTGCCGGAAAAGACGCGGCTCTATCTGCTGGCTCCCGTGGTGCGCGGCCGCAAGGGCGAGTATCGCAAGGAGATCGCCGAGTTCCAGAAGAAGGGCTTCCAACGCCTGAAGATCGACGGCGAATACTACGCCATCGACGAGGCCCCTGCCCTCGACAAGAAGTTCAAGCACGACATCGACGTGGTGGTGGACCGCATCGTGGTGCGCTCCGACATCGCAGCGCGCCTGGCGGATTCCTTCGAGACGGCGCTGGAGCTGACCGACGGCATCGCCGTCGTCGAATATGCGGACGAAAAGGACGAGAAGGGGCAGCCTAAGCGCATCGTCTTCTCGTCCAAGTTCGCCTGCCCGGTCTCCGGCTTCACGATCCCCGAGATCGAGCCGCGCCTGTTCTCGTTCAACAATCCCTTCGGCGCCTGCCCCACCTGCGGCGGCATCGGCCACGAGATGCGCATCGATCCGGCGCTGGTGGTGGACGAGGCGCTGTCCTTGAAGCGCGGCGCGGTCCTGCCCTGGGCGAAGTCGACCTCGCCTTATTACGGCCAGACCCTGGAGGCGATCACCAAGCACTACAAGGCGTCCATGACGAAGCCCTGGACGGAGCTGCCGGAGAAGGTGCGCGACGTGATCCTCTACGGCTCCGACGGCGAGCCCATCCGCATGGCGTATGACGATGGCCTGCGCGCCTACGAGGTGAAGAAGCCCTTCGAAGGCGTGATCCCGAACCTGGAGCGCCGCTACAAGGAGACCGAGAGCGACTGGGCCCGCGAGGAGATCGGCCGCTTCATGAGCGAGACGCCCTGCGAAGCCTGCGGCGGCAAGCGCCTGAAGCCCGAGGCTCTCGCGGTGAAGATCGCGGGCTTCGACATCGGCGATGCGACGGCGCTCTCCGTGAAAGACGCGCACGAGTGGTTCGGTGCCCTGCCGAAGAAACTCAACAAGAAGCAGAACGAGATCGCGGGCCGCATCCTGAAGGAAATCCGCGACCGCCTGACCTTCCTGGTCGATGTGGGGCTTGAATACCTCACTCTCGCCCGCTCCTCCGGCACGCTCTCGGGCGGTGAGAGCCAGCGCATTCGCCTGGCCTCGCAGATCGGCTCCGGCCTGACCGGCGTCCTCTACGTCCTCGACGAGCCCTCCATCGGCCTGCACCAGCGCGACAACGACCGCCTGCTCGTGACCCTGAAGCGCCTGCGCGATCTCGGCAACACGGTGATCGTGGTGGAGCACGACGAGGACGCGATCCTTCAGGCCGATTACGTATTCGACATCGGCCCGGGGGCGGGCATCCACGGCGGCAAGATCGTCGCCGAGGGAACACCCGACGAGGTCATGAAGAACCCGAAGTCGCTCACCGGCAAGTACCTGACGGGCGAGATGTCCGTGAAGGTTCCGGCGCAGCGCCGCAAGCCCGATCCGAAGCGCATGCTCAAGGTGGTCGGCGCGAAGGGCAACAACCTCAAGAACGTGACGGCGGAGATCCCGCTCGGCACCTTCACCTGCATCACCGGCGTCTCCGGCGGCGGCAAGTCCACCCTCGTGATCGACACGCTCTACAAGGCGGTGGCGCGCAAGCTCAACGGCGCGCTGGAGCATCCCGCACCGCACGAGCGCATCGAGGGCCTGGAACATCTCGACAAGGTCATCGACATCGACCAGTCGCCCATCGGCCGCACGCCGCGCTCCAACCCTGCCACTTACGTCGGCGCCTTCACGCCGATCCGCGAATGGTTCGCCGGCTTGCCCGAGGCCAAGGCGCGCGGCTATCAGGCGGGCCGCTTCTCCTTCAACGTGAAGGGCGGCCGCTGCGAGGCCTGCACCGGCGACGGCGTGATCAAGATCGAGATGCACTTCCTGCCCGACGTCTACGTTACCTGCGACGTGTGCAAGGGCAAGCGCTACGACCGCGAGACGCTGGAGGTGAAGTACCGCGACAAGTCCATTGCCGACGTGCTCGACATGACGGTGGAGGAAGCGCGCGACCTGTTCAAGGCGGTGCCCTCGATCCGCGAGAAGATGCAGACGCTTGCCCGCGTCGGCCTCGACTACGTGCATGTGGGCCAGCAGGCCACCACCCTGTCGGGTGGCGAGGCGCAGCGCGTGAAGCTGTCGAAGGAGCTTTCCAAGCGCGCCACCGGCCGCACCCTCTATATCCTCGACGAGCCGACCACGGGCCTGCATTTCCACGATGTCGCGAAGCTCCTGGAGGTGCTGCACGAGTTGGTCGACCAGGGCAACACCGTGGTGGTGATCGAGCACAATCTCGAAGTCATCAAGACCGCCGACTGGGTGATCGACATGGGTCCCGAAGGCGGCAGCGGCGGCGGGCAAATCGTGGCCGAGGGCACGCCAGAGGACATCGCCAAGTCCAAGACGAGCCATACGGGGCACTTCCTGAAGGAGGTGCTCGCGCGCAGGCCTTTGAAGAAGGAAGCCTCCGTCAAGGAGACCGCGAAGAAGCCCAAGAAGGTCACGCGGCAGGAAGCGGCCGAATAGCCTCCTCCCGACGCCTTCATCGACCCAGATCGACCGATCACCTAAGGCGTTGAGGTGACCTTCGACGCTTTTTTGATGTCGTCGAGCACCGTCTCGTAAGGTGTGGTGTCGACGGTCGCAGGACCGGCATAGGGATGGCTCAGGGCCAGGATCGCGTAGAGCGCGAGCCCCGTATAGGCTCCGTAGATGGAGAAGATGGCGGTGTGCAGGGCCGAGGCCGGAAACACCAGAAAGAATCCGACGATAATCAGGAAGCCCGCGATGGCCATCCACCAGAACAGCATGGGCAGCCCGCGGTGAAGCAGAGCCAATCGCTCCTTCCGATGATCCTGAAGACTGTCCATGTTCGTGATCATGCGGTTGCGAAGGGATTGCTTCCGGGGTGTGTCGGCCTTCAGGTTGAGGATCCCTTCGTCGAGATCGTAATAGGCCTGCCCCACATCCCTGCTGCCCTGAGGGCGCTCAGGCTCCTGCCACTCCGACTGCAGAACGGCCGTGACATAGGCGGCGAGCTGCCCGCGCAGAGCATTCGCGTCCGGCCCGTTCCACTGGTCCAGCTGCAGAGCGATGTGCTCGATCGTGGACGTCTCCTTCGAGACCTCCTGCTGCAGATTCGTGTGTGTCGATTGGGCCTCCGCGAAGACGAGCGCCAGAATGAGGCCGTGGATCGTGCCGATGCGAACGGCGACCGTCTCCGCGACGTCCCGTGCCTTCGCCGGGAGCTCGTCGCTCAACCGCCTGCGGACGACGACGAAGGGCAGGGCCGAGGCCGCGATCGCCACCACCATCGCCATGGTGGCTCCCAGCCAAACCGGAAGCTGCAAGAGACCCGCCATGTCTCCCTCCTGGCCGGCGCCTCCCCGCCCCTCCCGGCACCGGTGCGCGCAAGGAGAGCACGTCGTGCCCTGCCGTGCCACGGATTTTCGGGCGTACCCGACCGCAGGTCAGGTCTGGACCTCGCCAGGCGTGATCGGCGAGGCCGAACCATCTTCCTACCCTCTTTGAGCCTATTGCCACGCCATGCCATCGGCACGATGATTCGCTTTTGCGGTGGAGGAGGCCATGAGCGCCACCGATGCTACCTTTGCCGGCTCGATCCCTGCCCTGTATGAGCAGTATCTCGGATCCCTTCTCTTTCAGCCCTTTGCCGAGGATCTCGCGGCACGGCTGAAGGAGCTCACCGCCGGAAGAGTTCTGGAAACGGCCGCGGGGACGGGAATCGTGACCCGCGCAATGACGACCGTCCTGCCGCCGCAGGTGGAGATCGTCGCAACAGATCTCAACCAGGCGATGCTCGACCTGGCTCAGAGCAGACTCCAGGCCCCCAACGTGACGTGGCGCCAGACCGATGCGCAGACCCTTCCCTTCGAGGACTCCTCCTTCGACGCCGTCGTGTGCCAGTTCGGCGTGATGTTCTTTCCCGACAAGGAGCGGGCTTATCGCGAAGCGATGCGCGTGCTCAAGCCGGGCGGGCGCTTCCTGTTCAACGTGTGGGACAGACTGGATGCGAATCTCGTGAGCAAGATCGTCTCGGACCGGGTCATCGAGCTTTTTCCCGAGGACCCGCCGCGGTTCATCGAGCGCACGCCGTTCGGCTATTTCGATGAGGACCGGATTCTTGGCGAACTCCAGCTGGCAGGCTTCGGGAACGTGACCATCGACCTTGTCGACGAAGTGAGCCACGCCCCCTCGGCGCGCGATGCGGCGATAGGTCTGACTCAGGGAACCCCCCTTCGCGGGGAGCTCGAAGCCCGCGCGCCGGGTCGCCTCGACGAGATTACGGAACAAGCGGCGCAGGCCCTTGCCGAGCGGTTCGGCGACGGCCCCATCGAGAACCGCATGAGGGCGCTCGTCGTCACGGCATTGCGCTGAGGCTCCGGGATGAAGCGGCCGATCCCATGCCCGCGGGTGTCGTAGGAGAACGGGGCGTCCCTCAGGCGCGGGCCCGGGAAACGGCCGCGACCACGACGTTCCGGCCGCTATCCTTTGCCCGATAGAGGGCGAGGTCCGCCTCCTGAAGCAACAATTCGACGGTTGCGCTGGAGGATGCCGAGCAGCCGACGCTGACGGTGACCTGCGCGTCGGCGCCGAGCATGGCCTTGCCGGCCCTGGAGAACTCGTCGCGGACGGTCTCCCCGAGAGCCGTCGCATATTCCATGTTCATCGGCAGGATCGCGGCGAATTCCTCGCCCCCGAGCCGGCCGAAGGAATTCTGCGGAAGATGCTTGCTCAGCACCTGCCCGAAGAGCGTGAGGACGACGTCGCCGACGTCATGGCCGTAGCGGTCGTTGATGCTCTTGAAGTTGTCGAGATCGAGGACGAGACAGCTGACGGTCCTGCCCTCCATGGACGCGATCAGTTCGCCTGCATTCTGCATGAAGGCGCGTCTGTTGGGGATACCCGTCAGGGGGTCGACCATGGCGGCCAGCTTGTAGCCCAGCTCTACGCTTTCCTTGGCCATAGACAGGAAAATGAAGGCGAGGCTCGGGGTGAAGACCACCAGGAAGAGGGCCATCTCGGCAGACCAGCGATGGGCCAACGCATCGATCCAGGGGATCGAGGTCGACGAGATCACGGGCCAGATCCGCATAATGTTGAAGATCGCCAGAAGGACGAAGAGAATGACGGCGAAACGCTGCGATGCGAGAGGCTGCCGGGAATGGCGCCAGAGTTCCCAGGCGCTGATCAGCGCATAGGCCCCCGTCGTCAGCGCAACCAGGATCAGGCGGTATCCCGGTTTCTCTGCGATGAAGGGGAAAGCGGCCGTCCACAGCGCGACCCCTGCCAGGGCCATCGGGATGAAACCCTTGCGGCCGTTGAAGATCCGGCAGCCGGCATAAAGAGCCGCGTAAGACAGCAGCGCGAATATGTTTCCGATCAGCAGAGCGGAATAGGAACCGCTGGATCGGCCGAGATTGGCCACCGCGAAACCGATCGCGATGAGACAAAAGGCCGCTCCCCACGACAGCAGCGCGCGGACATCGCGGTTGACCGTCCAGGCGAACACCAGCAGCGCGCCGAGAACCAGCGCGAGAAGCACGAAGGCGACACTGAGGGTGGGTGGATCTAGGGTCATCGAGGTGACGGAAAGGTTTCGGCGGGTCTGCTGCAGTAGTAGAGGAGCCCCCTGCGCGCCTTACCCTAGGTAATGGTTGCCAGTGCTATCCTCGATTAGTCTTCCGATGTCCAGCCCTGCACACCAGGCGGCGGGCCCTACAAGGGTATGCGGTAGGGAAGGCCAAGTACGAATGCCAGGAACGAAGCCTTGGCGGCGGCATTCTTCTTCATATTGCTTCCGAGGGAGAGTTTCATGGGCAGCTATCACCGTCACGGGGTGGAAAGCACGGCAGCGATTGCCGGGCATCCTCTCCACCATATGCTGATCGTCTTTCCTGTGGCTTTCCTCATCGGGACCCTGGCGACCGACATCGCCTTCGTGAGCACCGATAACCGGTTCTGGGCCGAAGCCTCCTACTGGCTGCTGATCGCGGGCATCGTCACGGCGCTCGTGGCGGCCGTCCCGGGCCTCATCGATTTCGTGACCATCGACCGCGTGCGAAATCTCTGGATCTCGTGGACCCACATGATCGCGAACTTGGTGGTGGTAGGTCTGGCCCTCCTGAACGTGGGCGTCCGTCTCGACGATCCGGCGGCAGGCGTTCAGGGATGGGGCCTGTGGCTCTCCGGCCTCCAGACGCTGCTTCTGCTCTTCAGCGGCTGGCTCGGCGGCGAAATGGCCTACCGCTATCGCATCGGCGCGATCCAGGACGACAGCCCGCAGGTTGAGCAGTTTCATGTGGAGGTGAACCGCACCGGCACCGCCGAGGCCGCCAACCGCCGCAGCGGCACGGGTGGCTTCTAAAGTCCCCCGCCCATCTTGGCCGCTGGGCTTCCAGCGGCTAGACTGGGGCTCATGAAGCACCCCATCTTCATCTTCGTTCTCTCGATGCTCTTGGTGAGCCTTGGCAGCCCTGCCCAGGCGGCCTCCGCCTGCCCTCCCGGCTTTGCCATGCTTCAGGATTCGGACACATGCGTGCGCATCGGCGGTCGGGTGCGGGCCGAGACCATCGTTCGCTCCTCCCGCAGCCGCGAAGCCGACACTGCGACGAGCCAGGCGAGCGGGCGCATCCAGATGGACGTCAGGAAGCAGACGGAGTACGGCCCCTTGCGTGCCTTCATCAGGGTGGAGGGCGTCCGGCGCTGAGACGTCGATCCCTCTCGGAGAGCCATGCCAGGGGGAACCATCCCGACGATCCTCTGTTGCCTTGAGAGCTTGCAGCCTGGGAGGCCTTGCAAAGCCCTCAACGGAACAGCCGCAGCAGCAGAGGAGATCGCCATGCACGCCCATGAGATGATCAGCACCCATCCGCACGTCAAAGGAAACACCAACGACGCCCTGATCCGCTGCATCGAGGAATGCTTCGACTGCGCGCAGATCTGCACCTCCTGCGCGGATGCCTGCCTCGGCGAGCAGTCGGTCGCTCAGCTAACCCAATGCATTCGCCTCAACATGGACTGCGCCGATATCTGCATGGCGACCGGCACCGTCGCCACCCGCCGGACCGGATCCAACGAGGATGTGATCCGCCACATGCTCAACGCCTGCATGGCGGCCTGCCGGTTGTGCGGAGATGAATGCGAACGTCATGCCGGGATGCACGAGCATTGCCGTGTCTGCGCCGATGCGTGCCGCCGCTGCGAACAGGCCTGTCAGCAGGCTCTGAACAGCATGGGCGCTCACCACTGACGGGACCCTGCCGCCGGGAAGGGCCGAAGCCGGCCCCTCCTGGTCTCCACCGCAATCTGCCATTGACCGGATGTTAACCCTACGCGCCGTTTCCGGGGCACCGTGCAGCTTTAGTTCAGATTCATTGTTACACGATAAGGCTGTTAGGTCACCCAATAGGAATGTGCCGCGATGGCAATCTTTCAGGCGTTCAATGCAGCAGGCGTCGGCTTCAATATGTCGAGCACCAGCCCTTCCGGCTGGTCCTTCGTCGGCGCCAATCCTTATATCGACACGCACAACATCTATGACGACGGCGATCTCGCCGTATTCAACGTCTACGGCAGTTCCCTCGTCGACCGCTACTCGGCCTGGTACTGGAGCAACGGGTACGACGTGATCATCGACGACCTGCTCTACGAGAAGAACGGCTATGCCGTCCTCTCGATCAAGGACCTCAACCTCTACACCACCATCGACGACCTGAACGGTTATGACTGGTACATGGTCCTCAACCGCGGCCACGACACGTTCTACGGCAACGATTACGCCGACGTGATCCGCGGCGGCTACGGCAACGACGTGGTCTACTCCTATGGCGGCGCGGACATCGTGTTCGGCGATGCCGGAAACGACAAGCTCTACGGGATGAACGGTGACGACGATCTCTACGGCGGCACCGGCCGGGACTATCTCAGCGGCGGCTCTGGCAGCGACTATCTCAGCGGCGGCCTCGACAACGACACCTTGATCGGCGGCGCCGGACGGGATTACTTCGTCTTCGACTCAAAGCCCTCCCGCACCAATGTCGACACGATCACGGACTTCAACCCCGTCTATGACACGATCATGCTCGACAACAGGATCTTCACGAGGCTCGGGCCGGACGGCTGGCTCTCCTCCGCCGCGTTTCGGATCGGCTCGGCGGCGGCGGATTCCAGCGACCGCATCATCTACAACAAGAGCACCGGCGCCCTGCTCTACGATCCCGACGGGATCGGCGGCGCGGCCGCCGTCAAGTTCGCTCAGTTGAAGGCCGGGCTCGCCATCACGAAAGGCGATTTTTACGTGCTCTAGCGTTCAGCGCCTCCCGCAGGATCTCAGCCCCGGTCAGACCGGGGCTTTTCTTTTTGGGAACACCTGCACCGGCTCGACGTTGCGCTCCCATGCAGGACATCATGCTGACCCTAACCACAGCTCTCGAGCGATGGCAGAGCTTGTGGCCGAGCTGGCTGGTCAACACCGCTTTCCTTGCCGTCGCGACCTTTGTGCTCCTTTTCCTTCACTCCCTTCTCTTCGCCGGCCTGCGCCTTGCCCTGAGAGGACGGCTGGCGGAGTTCGGGCGCAAGCTGCTGCACAGAATCGGTTCGCCGACGAGGCTCGGCATCCTGGTGCTTGGCCTTGGCATCGTTCTGCAGGCTCTGCCGAGGCGGGGCCCCGGCTTCGATCTGATCGAACGAGGGCTTCTCTTCGGCTTCATCATCTTCCTGGGCTGGAGCGCGATCACCATCGTGAACACCGCCTCGGAGATCTATCTGCGCCGGGCGCTGAGAGGCTCCGAGGACAGCGTCCTGAGCCGCAAGCTCCTCACCCAGGTGCGCCTGCTGCGCCGAACGGCCGTGTTCGGCCTCGGTTTTCTCACCTTCTCGGCGATGCTCATGACGATTCCGTCCGTCAGGCAATACGGGGTCAGTCTTTTCGCCTCGGCCGGCGTCGCGGGCCTGGCGGTGGGCCTGGCGGCACGGCCGGTGCTCTCGAACCTGATTGCGGGCGTGCAACTCGCCGTCGCCCAGCCCATCCGGCTCGGAGACGAGGTGCTGCTCGAAGGCGAGTTCGGCACCGTGGAGGAGATCCAGACCACCTACGTGGTCATCCGCCTGTGGGACTGGCGGCGCATGGTCGTTCCGCTCTCCTACTTCATGGAAAAACCGTTCCAGAACTGGACACGGCAATCGAGTTCCCTTCTCGGGTCGGTCTTCTGGTATGTGGACTATGCCACGCCCATCGACGAGGTTCGGGCCAAGTTCCTGGAAATCCTGAAGGAATCGAAACTGTGGGACGGGCAGGTCGGCCTCCTGCATGTCACCGACGCCAAGGAGACCACCATCGAGATCAGAGGCCTCATGAGCGCGGCCTCCTCGGGGGCCTCGGTCGACCTTCGCAACGAGGTCCGCGAGAAGCTCATCACTTGGCTTCTGAAAACCTATCCGCAGGCGCTCCCCCGCACCCGGACGGAGTTCGTGAGCCCCGGCCCGCAGGCACGGACGGAGACGGCTCGGCCACATTAATGCGGGCGTAAGACGCTATGCTACTAAAGCATAACTGACCTACATTATTACCACTCCTCTTCTGCGGCGCACAGGACTATATGCTGCATTGCACACGCAAGAACAAAGGCCCGCCGGTCATAGGGGCCGGCAAACTGATAGGAGCTTCCCATGTTCGTGTCCTACATCCTCGCTAAAGTCCGCGCTTACCTGCGTTATCGCGAAACCGTCCGTGAGCTCTCCCTGCTTTCGGACCGCGAGCTCGACGATCTCGGCATCTCCCGCTTCCAGATCGAGAGCATCGCCCGCGAGCACGCTGCCGCGTAAAAAATAGCTGCACCGCAGCAAAGCAGAAGATTCTCGCCCGCCGCAAGCGGGCGTTTTCTTTTGGTCTATGGCCTTTCCTGTACCGCCGCCTCATGGCCGGGCTTGGTCCCGGCCCCGATCGGAGGAACACGGCGCTTTACAGTCGCGCGACTACCGGCTCGAGGCGGTGACGACGCGAGAGAGGCGGGTTTTGGCGGGGAGACGGACGTTATCGCCCACCCGAAACCGGCAGATTGGCCCCCGTGATGTAGGAGGCCGCGTCGGACATCAAGAACAGCACCGCCTCGGCGATCTCCTCCGGCTCCCCGATCCGCTGCATGGGAATGAGGGGCTTCAGGCGCTCCAGGCGCCCCAGATCCTGGGTGCTGCGCTCGTGAATGTCGGTGCGGGTCATGCCCGGAGAAACGGCGTTCACGCGAATGCCGTCGGGGGCCACTTCCCGGGCGAGACCGACGGTCAGCGAGTCGATCGCCCCCTTCGTGGCCGCATACCAGACATACTCGCCCGGGCTTCCGAGCTTGGCCGCGACGGACGAGATGTTGACGATCGAGCCGCCGTGGCCGCCCCGTCTGGTCGAGAGCCGCCGCACCGCTTCGCGCGCCACGAAGAGGGCACCGGTCACGTTGATGTCGACGCAGTTGCGCAGGACCTCGGCGGGGGTATCCTCCAGGCGGCCGGACCTGCCGGTGATGCCCGCGTTGTTCACCACGTGCGAGAGAGGTCCCAAGCCCGCCTCGACCTCGTCGAACATGCGCAGCACGTCCTCTTCGACGGCCACATCGCCCTGGCAGGACACGGCCTTGGCGCCGGAGGCGCGGCAGGCGTCCAGCACCGCCTCCGCCGCTTCCCGCTCCGCCCGATAGGTGATCGCCACGTCATAGCCGCGCGCCGCCGCCAGCTGCGCCACCGAGGCCCCTATCCCCCGGCTGCCACCCGTAATAAGAACCACCGGCCGCTTGGACTGCATAGCGCCAACCTCCTCAAAAACAGCGGCTCAACTTGACCAGGGCTCCCATGGGAGTCAACAAGACCGCCCGGGAGAATGACCATGAGCAAGATCGAACCCATCCACGTCATCGGCGGCGGCCTTGCAGGCTCCGAAGCCACCTGGCAGATCGCGCAGGCTGGCGTTCCCGTCATTCTGCATGAGATGCGGCCGTTGCGCGGCACCGACGCCCACAAGACGCAAGGCTTGGCCGAGCTCGTCTGCTCCAATTCCTTCCGCTCGGACGACGCGGAGACGAACGCCGTCGGTCTGCTGCATCAGGAGATGCGCACGCTGGGCTCCCTCATCATGGCCAAGGGCGACGCCAACCAGGTGCCCGCCGGCGGCGCGCTGGCGGTGGACCGCGACGGGTTCTCGGATGCGGTAACGGCAGCCCTCGAGGCGCATCCGCTCGTCACCATCGAGCGCGGCGAGATCGGCGGCATCCCGCCGGAGGAATGGTCGTCCGTCATCATTGCCACCGGCCCTCTCACCTCGCCCGCCCTGGCCGAGGCAATCCTTGAGCTCACGGGCGAGACGTCGCTCGCCTTCTTCGACGCGATCGCTCCCATCGTCTACCGCGAGTCCATCAACATGGACATCGCCTGGTTCCAGTCGCGCTACGACAAGGTCGGCCCTGGCGGCACGGGCAAGGATTACATCAACTGCCCGATGACGAAGGAGCAGTACGACGCCTTCGTGGACGCCCTGCTGGCGGGGGACAAGACCGAATTCAAGGAATGGGAGGCCAACACCCCCTATTTCGATGGTTGCCTGCCCATCGAGGTCATGGCCGAGCGTGGCCGCGAAACCCTGCGCCACGGCCCCATGAAGCCCGTCGGCCTCACCGACCCGCGCAACCCGGACGTGAAGCCCTATGCCGTGGTGCAGCTGCGCCAGGACAATGCACTCGGCACCCTGTTCAACATGGTGGGCTTCCAGACTAAGCTGAAATACGGCGCGCAGACCGGCATCTTCCGCATGATCCCAGGCCTGGAGAATGCCGAGTTCGCACGCCTCGGCGGCATTCACCGCAACACCTATCTCAACTCGCCGAGGCTTCTCGATCCGACCCTGCGCCTGAGGGCGATGCCCCGCCTGCGCTTCGCCGGCCAGATCACCGGCTGCGAAGGCTACGTCGAGAGCGCGGCGGTAGGCCTCATGACGGGCCGCTTCGCGGCCGCGGAGCGGCTGGGCCAGCCGATTCAGCCCCTGCCCCACACGACCGCTCTGGGCGCCCTGATCAATCACATCACCGGCGGGCACATCGAAACCATCGACGAAGGTCCGCGGTCCTTCCAGCCCATGAACGTGAATTTCGGCCTCTTCCCGCCACTGGACCGCGCGCCGAAGGCGGAGGACGGCAAGCGCCTGCGCGGCTCGGCCAAGGCCATCGCCAAGAAGAAGATGCTGACGGATCGCGCCCGCGCGGATCTCGCAGCATGGCTTGCGGCCTCCAACATGCCCGTTGCGGCGGAGTGAGACACGCCGGGGATGAAGGGGCCTGCGCAAGCGCATGGTCGATCGGCTCCGTGCCGATGAAGGGCGACATGCCGTAGCCGACGAGCGCCCTCGCCATGAGCGGCGGCGCCGTGGCGTGGTTGCCCGTCATCTCCATCACGATCACGAGGGATTTGATCGGCGCCTGAACGACGCCTGCAAAAAACGCCGCCCCTGCCGAGCAGCACGACCGCGGCGAGTGGAATCCCGGGCAGGAGCTACGCCCTGACAGTGCCGGCCGGACATGCGCCCTGCCGCATGAAGGTTCGGTGCGCCGACCTCCGTGGACGGATCGCGTCACGTCGCCCTTCAAGGCGCGGGCAGCGATGGCCTGCGGGATTTCGCTCCCGTGCGAGCGCGCGAAGCAGCGGCGCGAAAGTCTGAAAGGGCGAATCCGGCAGGCGTCAGGATCCAGGAACACAATCGGAACGCTCCAGCCCGATCGGAAAGATCACCTGCGCTTCGCCCGCCAGGGTTCGAACATGACGGCAAACAACCTGACCGACGCACCGCCGCTCCAGAATACGATGCGGCTGCGCCAAGGAGGCAGAGAGCGCAGATTGCCGAGATGATCACGCACGGTCCAGAGCCTTCGTTTCACGCCGCCCCCCGATCGAGGACACTGACGGATCGGAAAGGATCAATCTAAAACGGCCCGCGCCAGAGCGCCCAGATCTTTCGCCATTGCGGGAGATCGACGAGCGTGTGGAGCGGATCGTAGTCGCTCTTCTCCATGACCTTGAGGTAGGGCTCGACCAGCGCGAGCGGACGGAAGGCAGGCTCGGCCGCAGGGGGAACAGTCGCCCGCAGCTTTCTCGCCTGATCGAGATGGCGGCGGGCGATGGCGCGCATATCGGCGAGCGCACCCTTAAGTCCCGGTCCGCCGCGCCCCGTGACGATATCGTCGCGCACGACGCCGTGCCGCGCCAGAATGTCGGCCGGCATGTAGAGCTGTCCCTGCCGGGCATGGAGCGGCAAGGCGCGCAGCAGCCCCGTGATGGCATAGGCGACGCCCGCATGGCCAGCGGCATCCGCCGTTCCGGGATCCTTGCCGTCCGCAAGGATGATGCTTGAGAACTGAATCAGGCTCGACGAGGTCTCGCCGCTGTAACCCTCGAGATCGTTCAGGCTCGGCATGGGATCGTCGTAGAGATCGAACATGCGGGCGTCGATCAGGTCCACGAGCGCCTGTCGGGGCAGCCGGAACTTGACGATGGTGTCGTCGAGCGCGGCAGCGACGGGATTGGCCCGCACATCGCCCCTTGCTTCGCCCTGGAGCGCATCGCGCCACCATTGCAGGCGGATTTCGCCGAGCATGGGCTCGCGCACGGATTCCCGCACGCGGGCAATCTCGAAATTGAAGGCATGGAGCGCATGCAGATAGGGTCGTTTTTCTTCCGGCGCGAGAAGGCTTGCCCAATAGCGGTCGGGATCGGTCTCGCGGACGAGCGCCTCGCAATGGGCGAAGTTGGCTTGCGGATCAGCCATCTCAGCCTACGGCGATGAGAGCGGCGGCAACTCTGCGGCTCTCCGCCAGCAGGATGTTGTAGGTGCGCGCGGCGGCGCCGGTCTGCATCACGTCGAGGCCGATTCCCGCCTCGCGGAACCGCGCGCGGAAGGCACCCGGAAGCGCTGCGATATCGGCGCCCGTCCCGAAGAGGAGAAGTTCGATCTCATCCGCCTCGGCGAGGATGGGGTCCAGCGCCTCGTCGCTCAGCTCCCTCATGGAGCCGACGGGCCAGGCCCTGATGCCCGAGGGCAGCACGAGGATCGAGCCGCGGTGCGACATGTCCGCGAAGCGAAAGCCGCCATTGCCGTACGCATCGATCTCGTAGCGTCCCGGGACGAAACCGTCATACAGGCGGCCACCGCTCATCGTATCACTCCGCAGCTGCGGCCCTGCCCTCCGGCACCTTCACGGTCTCGGATCCGCGCAGGCCGATGTAGATCAGCATGGGCGAGGAGATGCAGATCGCCGAATAGGTGCAGATCACCACGCCGTAGAGCATGACCTGGGCGAAGCCCTGGATCGCCTGTCCGCCGAAGAGCACGAGAGCCAGCAGCGAGAGCGCAGTGGTCATCGCGGTCATGATCGTACGGGACATGGTGTGGTTGATCGACAGGTTCAACAGCTCCTCCGCCGGCATGGTCTTGTAGCGGCGCATGAGCTCGCGGGTGCGGTCGAACACCACCACGGTCTCGTTGAGCGAATAGCCCACGATCGTGAGGATCGCCGCGATCGAGGTCATGTTGAATTCGTGCCGGGTGATCACGAAGAAGCCGATGGTGAGCACGATGTCGTGCAACGTGCCGATGATGGACGCCACCGCCAGCTCACGCTCGAAGCGGAACCAGAGATAGAACAGGACTGCGATCACCGAGAGCACGACGCCGATGGTGCCGGACTGGACGAGCTCGCCCGACACGCGCGGCCCCACCGTCTCGACGCGGCGGAACTCGTAATCGTTGCCGAACGTGTCGCGGGACCTCTGCACCACGCCCGCCTGGGCGGCCTCGCCGCCGGGCTGAATGGCGAAGCGCAGGGAGACTTCCCCGGCTGAGCCGAATTCCTGAACCTCCACATCGCCGAAGCCGAAGCCCTCGGCGGTTCGGCGGATCTGGGCGACATCCGCTTGGCCAGACTTGGCCTGGATCTCCATCAGCGTGCCGCCCTTGAAGTCGATGCCGAAGTTGAGGCCGATCGTGAAGAGCATGATCGCCGTCGCTATCGAGATCAGCGCCGACAGCGGGAAGGAGTAGCGCCGGAAGCGCATGAAGTCGAAGCGGGAGTTTTCGGGCCAGAGGCGGATGAGGCGCACGATACGCACTCCTTAGAACGGAAGGGCTTTGGGACGCATCCACTGATACCAGAGCGCAATCATCATGCGCGTCAGGGTCACGGCGGTGAGCACCGTCGTGAGGATGCCGAGAATGAACACGACCGCGAAGCCGCGAACCGGACCGGAGCCGAGGAAGAACAGGATCACGGCCGCGATGGCCATGGTGCTGTTGGAGTCCACGATGGTCGCGAAGGCGCGGTCGAAACCTGCCTGAATGCCGGACACGATCGAGCGGCCCCCACGCACCTCCTCGCGGATGCGCTCGTAGATCAGCACGTTCGAATCCACCGCCGTGCCGATGGTCAGCACGATGCCCGCGATGCCCGGCAACGTGAGGGTCGCCTCGAGCACCGACATGAGACCGAAGATCAGGCCCACATGCACCAGCAACGCGATGTTCGCGATGAGGCCGAACAGGCCGTAGGTGGCGAACATGAAGAGCAGCACGAAGACGGCCGCGACGTAGGTCGCTATCTTGCCGGCCTCGATGGAGTCGCGCCCCAGGCCGGGGCCGACGGTGCGCTCTTCCACGATCGTGAGCTTGGCGGGCAGTGCGCCGGAACGCAGCAGCACCGCGAGGTTGTTCACCTGCTCGACCGTGAAGCTGCCCGAGATCTGGCCCGAGCCGCCGGTGATCGGAGACTGGATCGTGGGAGCGGAAATCACCTCGTTGTCGAGGACGATGGCGAGCTGGCGCCCCAGGTTTTCAGTCGTCGCCTGGCCGAAGCGCTGCGCTCCGCGGATATTGAAGCGGAAGTTGACGATAGGCTGGTTCGTCTGCGGATCGAAGGCCGCCTGAGCATCCGTCAGGTCGCCGCCTTCGGCGATCACGCGGCGCTCGACAGGGACCCGCTGGCCGCCTGCGTCGCGCATGGGGAGCATGTCCACATCGGTCGCACCCGCCTGGGCGAGCAGGCGGAATTCCAGATTGCCGGTTTCGCCGAGAAGGGCCTTGAGCTGCTGCGGATCCTGAAGGCCCGGAACCTGGACGAGCACGCGGTCCGCGCCTTGGCGCTGGATGCTGGGCTCGGTGGTGCCGGTGGCGTCGATGCGGCGACGGATGACCTCGATCGATTGATCGACGGCACGGCGCACCCGGTCGTTGATGCCCGCATCCGTCAGGGTCAGCGTAATGACCCCGTCGGCCGTCTCGTTCAGCGCGACGCTGGAATCGCCGGTCTGGCCGAGAACGGCGTTGCTGATCGGCTGAGCCAGCTCCCGCAGGCGCGGCATCAGGCGCTCCCGGTCAGCGGCATTCGGGACGCGGATCTGCACTCCGCGCTGAATGGTCTGAATACCGTTCTGGGAGGCCACGCGGGTGTCGCGCAGGATACGGCGCACGTCGTCACGCAGAAGGGCGATTTGGCCGCGCACGAGATCCGCCTCGTCCACCTGGAGAAGGACATGGGAGCCGCCCTGAAGATCGAGGCCGAGCACGATGGCGCGTGAAGGCACCAGCCAGGACGGAACCCAGCTCGGAACCGCATCCAGATACGCCTTGCGCTGCTCGGGCGACATCAGGCTCGGGATCCCCAGCAGAAGACCGATGATGATGACCGCCAGGGTGGCGATGATCTTCGACTTCGAGAAGCGCAGCATCGTCAGCTCAACCTTTCTCAAACTCACTTGCTGCACATGCCGTGCAGCGAACCGGCCCTCAAGGGCTCCCGCCCGGGGCCGGTCGTCTACTTCAGGCTTTCACCGGCTCGGTCTTGGAGCGGACCTCAGCGATCATCGTGCGAGCCACCTTCACCTTCACGTTATCGGCGATCTCGACCTCGATGTCGGCCGAATCCTCGAGCACCTTCGAGACCTTTCCGATGATGCCGCCGGAGGTGACGATGGTGTCGCCGCGACGCACGTTCTTGATCATCTCCTGGTGAGCCTTCACCCGGCGCTGCTGCGGGCGGATGATCAGGAACCACATGATGACGAAGATGAGGATGAACGGGACGAACTGGATGATGGCATCCATTCCGCCCCCGGCAGCGGGGGCCCCTTGTGCGAAAGCTGGTGAAATGAACAAGCGGCTCTCCATGGATAAAGGCGCGAGGCAGGCATCGTCCTAGAGCCCACCCGCGCCAAACGGGACTGAAAGTGGGCGGACTATACCGATCGACTCCACGAAATCAATGAAGTTGGAAGCCTTTCCCAAGGCTCCTGTGGCCTTTCCGCCCCCCTCCATGGACCGAGGGGGCATTTTTGCGCTAAGCACAGTCTCCTCAGCATTTCTTTCCACCCGCTCTTAAAGTCAGACGCCGATGTCCGCCGACCTCACCTCTCCCGAATCCCTCGCCCTCCTGAAGCGCATCGCCGACGCACTGGAGCGACTGGCCCCCGTCGCGGCCCGGGAAGCGGATTTCACGGCGGCCGACGCTTTCGTCTGGCATGCGGCGGGCCGCAGGCTCTCCCCCGTGCCCAAGGTCAACCGGGTGGAAATGAACCTGCTCAGGGGCATCGACCGGGTTCGCGATCAACTGGCCGAGAACACCGCGCGCTTCGCAAAGGGGCTGCCCGCCAACAACGCCCTGCTTTGGGGAACCCGGGGCATGGGCAAGTCGTCCCTGGTGAAAGCGGTCCATGCGGAGATCAACGCCACCAAGGCCCCCGAAGCCCGCCCCCTGAAGCTCATCGAGATCCACCGGGAGGATATCGAGACCCTTCCCGATCTCATGGGCCTCCTGCGCGCGGACCCGCATCGCTTCATCGTCTTCTGTGACGATCTGTCCTTCGATTCGGACGACACCTCCTACAAGTCCCTCAAGGCAGTGCTGGAGGGCGGCATCGAAGGGCGTCCCGACAACGTGATCTTTTATGCCACGTCCAATCGCCGCCACCTGCTCCCCCGCGACATGATGGAGAACGAACGTTCCACCGCCATCAACCCGGGCGAGGCCGTGGAGGAAAAGGTCTCCCTCTCCGACCGCTTCGGCCTCTGGCTAGGTTTTCACAAGTGCAGCCAGGACGAGTATCTCGACATGGTCTTCGGCTATGTCGACCACCTCGGGCTCGGCGGCGACCGCGACGCCATCCGGGCAGAAGCCCTCGAATGGGCGACGACCCGCGGCGCGCGCTCCGGCCGCACGGCCTGGCAGTTCATCCAGGATCTCGCCGGGCGTCTGGGCAAGGCGATTTGAGCCCCATCCGGAGAGCCCCCCTCCACGTCATGGCCGGGTTCGTCCCGGCCATCCCGGCCCGGGAAGGCGAGCGCCTGACGGAAGCGGGTTCGCCGGCACAAGGCCGGAGGTGACGCAGTCCTGCCGGATGACCACGTACTCCGTCGCATTCCCCTGCCCCTGCGAGGAAGAGGTGATCACGGCGGACAACCTTGCGGGATCTCTGGCGGGATTCCATGCGCCTCAAACGCCGAGGGGACGGTGGCTGAGCTCCACCGTCCCCTCGCTTGATCAGCCTCGGGTCTCGAAAGCCAATCCAAACCGATGCCGACGTCAGTCGGCGAGATGCTTGATCGGGTCGACCGGGGTCGCGCCCTTGCGGATCTCGAAATGCAGCTGAGGCGAGGTCACGTTGCCGGTCTGGCCGGCGGTGGCGATCACCTGCCCGCGCTTGACCTGATCGCCGCGCTTCACGTTGAGCGCGCTGTTGTGGGCGTAGGCCGTGACGTAGCCGTTGTCGTGGCGGATCAGGACGAGATTGCCGTACCCCTTCACCTCGCTGCCCGCATAGGTCACGGTGCCGGCCTCGGCGGCCTTCACCGGCGTGCCTTCGGGAACGGCGATGTTGATGCCCTCATTGCCGCCATTGGCGCCGAATCCCGCGATGACACGGCCGCGGGCGGGCCAGCGGAAGTTGCTGGGGGACAGGCTCGCCGTCTGCTCGGGCTCCTGCACCGGGGCCTTGACGGCCTCGGGCTGAGGAGCAGGCGCGGGTGCCGGAGCCACAGTCTGCGTGGCCGCCTGAGCGGGTTTCACGGGCTGGGGCTCGATGGCGGCCACTTTCTGAGGCTCGACGGGCCGCGCCGGAGACACCAATGGGCGCGCGGGCGACACCAGAGGCTCGTCCGTAGCCGAGGCGACACGCTGGACGGGAGCAGGCTGCGCCTGGACCGGAGCCGGGGCTGCGGCCGCCGTCTGCATGCCGGGACGCGTGCGGCGTGCCGAATCGACCGGAACCGGCTGGTCGGAGGTGGCGACCTTCGTCTGGTCGACGAAGCGCATCTTCGGCTGAGCGGGAGGGGGGCTCACCGGCGCGGGGCGCGTCTGCTGGAACGGGGCGGGGGCGGCCGCCATGCGCGAGGGCTGCGGCAGCGGCTGAGCCTGCACCGGGGGAAGCGCCTGCGCCTGGACGGAAGGTGTCGGCAGGGGGGCCGCCGAATAGGACGGGGCACCGGCATAGGACGGAGCATTCTGGTAAGCCGTGGGCGTGCCGGGCGCGATGCGTTCGCTGTTGGCGAACGGATTGGAGAACGGGTTCTCCGCAAACCGCATGGTGTCGCCGCTACAGGCTGCCGCCGCAGAGCCGATCAAACTCACCAGAGCGATCCGCGACACCGCAACCCACTGACCAGAACACACACGCAAACGCATGACTCAATTACCCCAACCGCACGCAACTTGATGGGGTCATTAAAACGCTGTTCAGGTTAAGCAACGGTTGACGCCGTGAAAAATGTCGTAACCGTGTCTCGAAATTTTTTCGATTCGATCAGAGTGTTGCCGCAATGCCGGTGACGAGCCGGGAAATGCGCAAAGGCGCACCGAGGGTCCGGCTGAACTCGCCATCCTGCAGACGGTCGATTCGAATGAGGCGCGGCGCGTCTTCCTGCGTCAGCGCGCCCACGAGACGCCCGCCGGGACCGAGCAGCGACGTCAGCACCGCCGGGATCTCAGGCCGCGCCCCATTGAGCAGGATACGGTCGAATCGGTCACGCAGGCGCGCCGCAAGCCCGTCGCCGACCTCCACGCGCACCCTGCCCGCCTCGACGATCCTCAAGTGCTGGGCCGCGCTGTCGGCAAGGGTGTGGAACCGCTCGACCGTCGTCACCTCCGCCCCGAGATGCGCCATCAGCGCACTCACATAGCCGGAGCCTGTGCCGATCTCGAGAATGCGCTGCCCCGGCGCGACGCCCAATGCCAGGAGCATGGTCGCCACCGTGCCGGGCGCTGTCATCGTCTGCCCGCAGGGAAGCGGCAGGGCGATATCGGTGCGCGACAGGTCGCGAAAGCGCCGTGGAGCGAATACGTCCCGCGGAACGAGTTCCATGGCCCGCAGCAGCGCCGTGTCGCGTATGCCTTTCGCGCGCAGGGACAGGATGAATGATGCGACGCCGATCGCCTCCTGCTCGTCGCGGGCTCCCGCTTCTGAGAAGAAAGGCTCCTGGTTCATCCTAGCATCTCTCAGCCGAAGGCCTGGGCGTAGCGCGTCAGTGTCGGCTCGTCGGTCATGTCGATGCGCAAGGGCGTCACCGCGATGCGCTTGCGGGCGAGCGCCCAGAGGTCCGTCCCGTTGCCGGGATCGAACGGGCCGCGCTCGAAGGCGATCCAGTAATAGGGATTGCCCCGTCCATCGAGACGCGCATCCAGGCGCAGGAGTTCCTGCGTGCGCTGCCCCTGGTTGACCACCGCGGTGCCCTGCACCTCTTCCGGCTCGCAATCCGGAAAATTGACGTTGACGAGAATGCCCTTGTCGATGCCGGCGTCCAGGATCTTGCGGATGACCTTGGGCCCGTGATGCTCGGCGCATTGCCATTTCAAGGCATTGCGGCTTCCTGCGCTATAGGCCTGTGAGAGCGCAATGGAGGGAACTCCGAGCAGCGTGCCTTCGATGGCTCCCGCGACCGTGCCGGAATAGGTCACGTCCTCGGCCGCGTTCTGCCCGCGATTGACGCCCGAGAGAACGAGGTCGGGCTTGTGCTCTCGCATCAGCTCGCGCACGCCCATGATCACGCAATCCGTCGGCGTTCCCTTCACGGCGAAATGCCGGTCCGAGATCTCGCGCAGGCGCAAGGGATCGTTGAGGGAGAGCGAATGAGCGACTCCGCTCTGATCCGTTTCGGGAGCAACCACCCACACGTCGTCCGACAGCGCGCGGGCGATGGCCTCCAGGGTCTTCAGCCCCGGAGCATGAATGCCGTCGTCGTTGGTGCAGAGAATGCGCATGTCAGGCCCCGCGCTCGATGCGGGTGAGACCGCCCATATAGGGCTGCAGGGCCGCCGGGACCGTGACGCTGCCGTCCTCGTTCTGGTAGTTCTCCAGAACGGCCACGAGGGTACGGCCGACTGCAAGGCCCGAGCCGTTGAGCGTGTGCACGAAGCGCGGCGACTTCTCGGCAGCCCGGCGGTAGCGGGCATTCATGCGGCGCGCCTGGAAATCCGAGCAGACTGAGCAGCTCGAGATCTCGCGATACATCCCCTGCCCCGGCAGCCACACCTCGATGTCGTAGGTCTTGGTGGACGAGAAGCCCATGTCGCCCGTGCAGAGCGTCATGGTGCGGAACGGCAGCTCCAGCCTCTTGAGCACATTCTCGGCGCAGGTGAGCATGCGCTCGTGCTCGTCGGCCGAGGTTTCGGGCGTGGTGATCGAGACGAGCTCGCATTTCACGAACTGGTGCTGGCGGATCATGCCGCGCGTGTCGCGGCCGGCGGAACCGGCCTCCGCGCGGAAGCTCGGCGTGAGCGCGGTGAAACGCAGGGGCAGCTCCTCTTCCGAGAGGATCTGCTCACGCACGAGATTGGTGAGGGTGACTTCCGCTGTCGGGATCATCCCGTAACGGGCATCCTTGATCATTTTCCGGACGGCCTCGGGCGGCTGGCCTTCGAATGCGGCGGCGACCGCCTGCTCGAGCGAAGAGCCCGGGAAGGCCCAGAACTGATCGTCCTCGAATTTCGGCAGCTGCGCGGTGCCGAACATGGTGTCGTCGCGCACCAGCAGCGGCGGGTTCACTTCCGTGTAGCCGTGCTCGTTGGTGTGCAGGTCGATCATGAACTGGCCGAGCGCGCGCTCCAGGCGGGCGAGCTGGCCTTTCAGGATCACGAATCGTGCGCCCGACAACTTGGCGGCGGTTTCGAAGTCCATGAGCCCAAGAGCTTCGCCGATTTCGAAATGCTGCTTGGCGCTGTTGATGGTCGGAGGCGTGCCGAAGCGATGGCGCTCCACGTTTCCGTGCTCGTCGCCGCCGACCGGCACGTCCTCCTTCGGAATGTTCGGGATCGCCGCCAATGCCTCGAACAGGGCCTTGTCGGCGGCGCGCTCGGCCTCTTCCAGCTCGGGCATGGTTTCCTTGATGCGGGCCACCTCCGCCATCAGTTCCTGCGCGCGCGCCTCGTCCTTCTTGGCCTTGGCCTGGCCGATCTCCTTGGACATGGCGTTGCGGCGCTCGGTGGCGGCCTGCAAGGCGGAAACCGCGCTTTTCCGGGCATCGTCGAGGGCGATCAGGCGCTCGGACAAGGGCTCCATGCCCCGGTTCCTGAGGCCTTTGTCGAAAGCCGCGGGATTCTCGCGGATGGAACGGATGTCGTGCATGGGACTGACTCAAAGCCTGCTGAAGTGAAGCAGCCTGCCCTTAGCACAGACCGCCCCTTTGTTCACGCCAAGGACAAGCGGCCCTCCGGAATGCTCTCTCGAGCCTTAACCTCCCGCCGCCCGCGCGGCCTCGGCTTCCGCGCGCTTCTTCTCGACCATTCGGACGGAGAAGATGGACGCCTCGTAAAGAAGCAAGGTGGGGACCGCAAGGGCGAACTGGCTGATCACGTCCGGGGGCGTCAGAACCGCCGCGATCACGAACACGATCACGATGGCGTAGCGCCGCTTGCTCTTGAGGAACTCCGAATCGATGAGCCCCGCGCGAGCCAGAAGGGTGAGGATCACCGGCAGCTGGAAGCAGATGCCGAAGGCGAAGATCAGGGTCATGATCAGCGACAGGTATTCGCTGACCTTGGGCAGGAACTCGATCGCCGGCGCGTTGTCCGTCGCCAGCTGCTGCATGCCGACCGAGAAGCGCATCAGCAGCGGCATGGCGATGAAGTACACACAGGCCGCGCCGATGGCGAAGAGGATCGGTGTCGCGACCAGATACGGCAGGAAGGCCCGCCGCTCGTTCTTGTAGAGGCCGGGCGCCACGAATTTATAGATCTGCACGGCGATCACCGGGAAAGCCAGGACGCCCGCCCCGAAGGCCGCCACCTGGATCTGGGTGAACAGGTATTCGAGGCCGTGGGTATAGACGAGGTGAGCCTTCTCCGGGGAGCCGACCGCCAGCACATAGGGCCACACGAGGATGTTGTAGATGTACTTCGCGGCCGCGAAGCAAATGAAGAACATGGCGACGAAAGCCACCATCGCCTTGATCAGGCGCGAGCGCAGCTCGGTCAGGTGCTCGATCAGAGGCGCGCGCGATGCCTCGACCTCATCCTCTTCAATGGGAGCGGTGGTCATCAGGCCTTTGCGTCCTGTTTCTCGGGTGCCGCTTCCGCAGCAGCGGCGGCTTTCTGCGCCTCGACCTCTGCCTCACGGCGGAGGGATTCGGCAATGGCTTCCGCAGGGTCGCCCACTGGCGGCGGTGGCAGCTCGATCAGCGGATCGGCCGGCGCCGGCGCACGGCCTTCCACGACGGCCTGGATCGAAGCGTCGCCCAGCGGCTGCTGCGCGGGCGTCTCCGATGCGGACGTCTCGGGCGAGGCCGTCACCGGCTTCTCGACAGCGTCCTTCAACTCATCCCGGATCGACTGGATGGGATTGAGGTTCGTATTGAGGGAGGAGACGGAGTCGTTCACGCCCTGGAGCTGCTTCTTGACGTCGTCGAGCTCGGCCTCGCGCATGGCTTCGTTGAACTGCCCCTGGAACTCCGCCGCCATGCGGCGCACCTTGCCCATGACCTGTCCAACCGTCCGCAGGGCGCGCGGCAGGTCCTTCGGGCCAATCACGATCAGCGCGACGGCGCCGATCATCATGACCTCACCCCAGCTCATGTCCAACATGGCGTGGCCTCGACCTTGCCCTTACTCACCGCGGCCACGCTCGTGGCCGCTACCGAAAACTCAACCGACCTTGTGATCCGTCGTCGCGGCGTTCGTCTGCGTGCCGGTGGCACCGGCCTGATGATCGAGCGTGCGCACCGGCTCGGAAGGCTGCACCGGCTTCGCGGTATCGTCGTCGGACATGCCCTTCTTGAAGGCCTTGATGCCCTTTGCGACATCGCCCATCAGGTCGGAGATCTTGCCGCGTCCGAATAGCAGGACAACGATCAGACCCACAACGATCCAGTGCCAAATACTAGCGCCACCCATGGCAATCCTCCTGCGCCTGAAGAGGCGCGGCTTCGGAATATGAACTTGCGGCCAACCTATGCGTCGGACGCGGCGAAAACAAGGACATCCTTTGGTCCAACATCGATGCCCACGTCCTGTCCCTCCTTCACGCCAACGGGATCGTGAACGCGGGCCTGGAGCGGACGGTCAAGTCCGGGAACATCGATATGCACCAGATCGACCTCGCCGAGAAAGCGGCGTGACACCACACGACCCGGCAGGCAGAAGCCGGGCGGCCTCATCCGCACCCCCTGAGGACGCACGCAGACCACGGCCGGACCGTCGGGCAGATGCGGTGCCGGGAACACGCCCACGGGGCAGCTCGCCTGCCCGTTCCGCACACGGCCCTCGATCTCGTTGAAATCGCAGAAGAACCGCGCCGCGAAGAGATTCACCGGATTCCGGTAGATCTCCTCGGCGGATCCTTGCTGAACGATGTTACCTGCGCGCATCAGCACGATCCTGTCCGCGATCCGCATGGCCTCTTCCGGATCGTGCGTAACCACGATGGTCGTAGCGCGGGTTTCCCTCAGAATTGCGACAGTCTCGTCCCGGATCGCATCACGCATGCGCCTGTCCAGGTTGGAGAACGGCTCGTCCATGAGCAGCACGCCGGGCCGGGGCGCGATGGAGCGCGCCAGCGCCACCCGCTGCTGCTCGCCGCCGGAGAGCGTGTGGGGAAATTCGTTCGCGTAATGCTCGAGCCCCACGCGAGACAGGGCGCGGCGCGCTGCGATATCGGCCTCGGACGCCGAGAGATCCCTCAGGCCGAACATCACGTTCTGCAGGATCGTCATGTGCGGGAACAGGGCATAGTCCTGGAACATGAGGCCGATGCCCCGCCGCTCCGGCTCCACGAAATTCATCTCGCCGCTGACCTCGCGGCCATCCATGAGCACCCGGCCCGATGTAGGAGCCTCCACCCCCGCCGCGATGCGCAGGAGCGTGGTCTTGCCGCACCCCGAATGGCCGAGAAGACAGACGAGCTCCCCCGGTTCGACCGTCAGCGACACGCCGTCGAGGGCCTGGGCGGCGTTGTAGGTCTGGACGATGTTCTCGAAGGAAAGCTGAGCCGGGATCGACGCGCCCGCCGTGCCACGCTGCCCCCAGCGGGGCAGCCTGAAGCGGTCGCGGGCGGACACGGCAGGCCTGTCGCTCATCCCTCGCTGCTCTCGCGGGTCTCGGTCTGATGCATTTCGAGCGGCTCCTGGAACAGATCGTCGTGATCCAGGGGATCCTCGTCCTCGCGCAGGGCCTCCGCGTCCGAAGGAACCGGGACGGACATTTCGGACGGAACGCGCCCCTCAATGAAGCCGGCGCCCTTCAACTCCTCGAGGCCGGGCAGGTCCTCGATGGCGTCGAGGCCGAAATGCTCCAGGAAGGCGGGCGTGGTGCCGTAGGTTACGGGACGGCCCGGCACCTTGCGGCGGCCGCGAAGGCGGATCCAGCCGGTTTCAAGAAGAAGGTCGAGAGTGCCCTTGGAGGTGGCGACGCCGCGGATTTCCTCGATCTCGGCGCGGGTCACCGGCTGGTGATAGGCGATGATCGACAGGGTCTCCATGGCGGCGCGGGAAAGCTTGCGCTGCTCGACCACGTCGCGTGCCAGCACGAAGGCCAGATCTCCCGCCGTGCGGAAGGCCCACCTGCCCGCCACCCGCACGAGATTGACGCCCCGGAGCGCATAGTGCTCCTGGAGTTCCTGGAGGATCCTCGCGATATCCGCGCCCTCCGGCAGACGGCCGGCCAGGTCCTCGGCGCTCAGCGGCCCGGCCGATGCGAACAGAAGAGCCTCTGCGATGCGGAGCGCCTCGCCGTGATCGGGCACGTGGCCCTCGGCCGAGGTCTTGGCGGATGCGTCCGCATCCTGCATGCCGGCTGTTTCATCCATCATGACGGGGCTCCTGTCTCGGCCGGGTCGGCAACGGGTTTGACCCAGACCGGGGCGAAGGCTTCATCCTGCCTGACCGTGAGCTTGCCCTCGCGGACCATTTCGAGGGTCGCGGACAGGGCCGAGGCCAGGACGGTCGGCCGCATGGATGGCTCGACCATGTATTCCACCAGATAGGTATCGAGCGTCACCCACTCGCTCAGATGACCGACGAGACGTTCCAGGGCCTCGCGCGCATCGAGCAGCGACCAGACGGTGCGCTTGTGCAGGGAAACCTTGCTGTTGAACTGTACCTGCCTCTGCTGCGCATAGGCCTTGAGAAGGTCGTAGAGAGTGGCTTCGTAACGGGCATTCCTGTGGACGACCACGGGCTCGGGCGCGCCGCGGGCAAAGACGTCGCGGCCCAGGAGCGAACGCTCGCCAAGCTTCTTGGCGGCCTCGCGGATGGCCTCGAGGCGCCTCAGGCGCAGGGCCAGGGCCGTGGCGAGTTCCTCCGCGCTCGGCTCCTCGCCCTTCGGAGGCTCGGGGAGCAGCAGGCGGGACTTGAGATAGGCCAACCACGCGGCCATCACGAGGTAATCGGCCGCGAGCTCCAGGCGCATGCGGCGCGCCTCCTCGATGAAGGCGATGTACTGCTCGGCCAATGCCAGGATGGAAATACGGTGCAGATCCACCTTCTGACGGCGGGCCAGCTCCAGCAGCAGGTCCAGCGGACCTTCGAAGCCATCCACGTCGACGAGGAGCGCGGGCTCGCTTTCCGCGCGCTCGGCGGTGGGCTCGACATCCTCGAACGGTAGGGGCTTGGCCATGACGGTACTCAACTGGGCGGGGATCGACCTTGCGGCGGTCAGGACGTCATCGCAAGTGCGGCGTCGAGTCTCGCACGGGCATCCACAGGATCGAGCGGCTCCGGCTCGTGCCGGATGCGGGCGAGCGCCGCCTCGGCCCGGCGCAGAGCCTCGCCTTCAAGGACGGGAGAGGCCTCGGCCACGGCCGACATCTCCTCCATCTGGCCATTGCAATGCAGGGCCATGTCGCAGCCTGCCGCAAAGGCCGCCTCGGTCTTTTCCCGGAAGGAGCCCGACAGGGCCTTCATGGACAGATCGTCGGTCATGAGAAGCCCGTCATAGCCGATATGGCCGCGGATGATGTCGCCGACGACCACGGGAGAGGTCGTGGCGGGCCGCTCCGGATCCAGGGCCGTGTAGACCACGTGGGCGGTCATCGCGAGGGGCATGTCCGTGAGCATGCGGAAAGGCGCGAAATCGTGGCGCTCCAGCTCCTCACGCGACGTCTCGACCACCGGGAGCGCCAAGTGGCTGTCGGCACCGGCCCGGCCATGGCCGGGGATATGCTTGACCACCGGCAAGACGCCGCCCGCCAAGAGTCCTTCGGCGGCGGCGCGGCCGAGCACGGCCACCTTCTCCGGCGTCCCGCCGTAAGCCCGGTCGCCGATGACGTCGTGCGCCCCAGGAGAAGGCACATCGAGCACAGGCAGGCAATCGACGGTCACGCCGACCGCGCGCAGGTCGTGGGC
This sequence comes from Microvirga sp., assembly GCA_031181145.1. Classification (GTDB taxonomy): domain Bacteria; phylum Pseudomonadota; class Alphaproteobacteria; order Rhizobiales; family Beijerinckiaceae; genus Microvirga. Next base: position 29,562 of record JAPSLB010000031.1, on the reverse strand, counting down.
GATCAGCCGCGCGCCGAGGCGGGCGAGCTCCCGCTGCACGAGAGGATCGTTGGCATGGAGAGCGCCGTAGGTGGCGCCGGAGGGGTATTTCGGCCAATGGGGAGGGCCCATGCGCTGAACCCGGCCGCCTTCCTGGTCGATCAGGATCGGAGCTTCCTCGCGACCCACCGCCTCACGCAGGGCGGCGCAGAGTGCCCTCACCTGTGCCGGATTGTCGATATTCCGCCGGAACAGGATGAATCCCCAGGGAGCCGCCTCCCTGAAGAAGGCAGCCTCGTCGGGGGTCAACTCATGGCCGGCGCAGCCGGCAATAAAGGCGCGGGTTCTCATGCCCGCGCCTTAAGTCTCTTGGAGTGAAGGGTCAAGAAGTCTTGACGGCCAAGCCGGCTCGGCGCCGGTTCAGTTCTTGGCCACGAAGCACTGACCGCCCTGCCCCTGAAGCCTGGAGCAGAGGGAAGAGGCCTCCTCCCGCGACATGGGACCGACCCGGATGCGATAGATCGTGTTCCCGTTCACCTCGGCCTTGCGGATGATGGAAGAGAGGCCCTCCAGATCCGGGTACTTCCGCTGATAGGAGGCAAAGGCGGTTTCCGCTGCGCTCTCCGAACTGGCGAGACCCAGCTGGACGGCATAGCCGCCAATCGCCGTGTTGGTCGTGTCTGCCGCCGGCGCCACGGGAACGGGCTGGACCGAGGCGACTTGCTGCGGAGCGGCAGAAGGCGTCGAATCGGCCGGGATCGCGGCGACCGGCGCGGGATCCGGAGTTGCGGCGGGAGTGGCCGGGGCAGGCTTGGGCTGAGCCGCCGCCGTTTGAGCCGAAGCCGGCATGGTCATGGTCGGAACGGAAGGCTGAGCCGACTGGGACTGTGCGGTTTCCGGAGCGCCGACGACGGTGCCGTCCGGACGGATCGTGACGGTGCGGACCTTGCGTGGCTCACCGAGGTTCAGGCTGTTGGGCGCGCTCCGGACGGGAGAGGCGGCGCCGGGAATGCCCCCGCCGGTCGCATCGGCCACCAGGGAGCCCCCGCTCGATTGCACCGCCTGCCTCACATCGACGGGCTGCTCCTCACGGTTCACCACCTTGGTTTCGGCATTCTGGGTGCGCTCGTAGATCTGCTTGTTCTGGTTCGGGATCTCGACGCCGCCCGGATTCTGCGGCTGGACCTTGACGGGATCCTTGGTCGCCTGGACCAGGATCGGCTCGCCGCCTGCCCCGCCGGAGGTGTTCGTGAAGAGATAGGCGCCCCCGCCGCCGATGGCGATCGCGCCCAGGACGGTGCCGACGGCGATCAAACCCTTACGGGACCGGGGCTTTTCGACCCTCGGATAATCGAGGCGCTCGGGCCGCGCGTAATCGTCCCGACCGTAGCCGTCGGCTGCGTCGTAATATTCATCCGCATAGGCATTCTGATCGTAGGCGGCCGGCTGCTGGACCGGAGCAGGCTCCTGGTAGGCGTAAGCCTGGGCTTGGCTGCGGGGAGCCTCGGGATGGGCATAGCCGCCCAGACCGTCATTGGAAGGCTCGTACGACGGCTGACGCGCCTGCGCATGACGGGAGTGGGGCGTCACATTGTCACGGGTAGCGAAGAGATCGTCGATCGCAGAGGGCTGTTGACGCGGACGCGCGGCCCCGTCATTGGCCAAAATGGCCTGAAACGGGTCGTCCTGGCCCACAATCCGCGCCAATTCCGCCAAAGGATCGTTGCTGCGCGTTGCAGCGGGCTGGGGTTGAGGGGAGCCCGCCTGGGCAAGATGCCGCTCGATCTCGTTCAGATCGACGGCAAAACGGGGCTTCACTGATTCGCTCATGCGCCGGTTCTCCAGTTACGCGACAGGAGCCCTAAACGCTCCGCCGGCACGACGTGACAGCATCCGGCACGAACTCTCCCCAAGCGGTTGATCCGCTTGGGAAAATGTTAGCGCATTTCATCGGGTGCCGTGACGCCCAGGATTGCGAGGCCAGATGCGAGCACCCCCTTCAGGGCATGCACGAGAGCGAGCCTCGCTTTCGTTGAATCTTTATCAGTTAGATTAACAAAGCGTAATTGCGGCAAGTCTTTGCCTTTGTTCCATAAGCTATGGAACGCGCTGGCGAGGTCGTAGAGGTAGAATGCGACCCGGTGCGGCTCGTGCGCCTCGGCCGCGGCCTCCACCACGCGGGGGAACTGGGCGATGCGATGGATGAGGTCCATCTCCGCCTCGTCGCTGAGGATCGCGAGATCGGCCTTTTCGAGCTGAGTCGCCGAGAAGTCCTCACCCGGATAGGCCTCCGCCGCCTGACGGAAGACCGAGGCACAACGGGCGTGGGCGTACTGCACGTAGAAGACCGGGTTGTCCTTGGACTGCTCGACCACCTTGGCGAGGTCGAAGTCCAGGGGCGCGTCGTTCTTGCGGAAGATCATCATGAAGCGCACCGCGTCGCGGCCCACCTCGTCCACCACGTCGCGCAGGGTCACGAAGTCGCCGGAGCGCTTCGACATCTTCACCGGCTCGCCCCCGCGCAGGAGCTTCACCAGCTGGCAGAGCTTCACGTCGAGGTCGCCCTTGTTGTCCGTGACCGCCTTCACGGCCGCCTGCATGCGCTTCACATAGCCGCCGTGATCGGCGCCCCACACGTCGATCATGGAATTGAAGCCGCGCTCGTACTTGGAGCGGTGATAGGCGATGTCGGACGCGAAATAGGTGTAGGAGCCGTCGGATTTCAGCAGCGGACGATCCACCTCGTCGCCGAAGGCGGTCGCGCGGAACAGGAGTTGCTCGCGGTCCTCCCAATCCTCGTCCTTCTGGCCCTTGGGCGGGGGCAGGCGGCCCATATAGACGAGGTCGCGCGAGCGCAGATCCTCGATGAGCTTTTTCACCTGGTCCGCGGCGCCGAGCTGAAGGGAACGCTCGGAGAAAAACACGTCATGGTGGATGTTGAGCACCGCAAGGTCGCTGCGGATCATCTCCATCATGGCGTTGATGGCAGTCTCGCGGACGAGCGGCAGCCACTCGGCCTCCGGCTTGTCGAGGAGGTTCTGGCCATGCTCCCGGGCGAGGCGCTCACCCACCGGCTTGAGGTAGTCCCCCGGATAGAGCCCCTCCGGAATCTCGCCGATGTCGTGGCCCAGGGCCTCCTTGTAGCGGAGATAGGCCGAGCGGGCGAGCACGTCGACCTGCGCGCCCGCGTCGTTGATGTAGTATTCGCGGATCACCTTGTAGCCGGCGAAGTCGAGAAGGCCGGCGAGTGCGTCCCCGAACACGGCGCCGCGGCAATGGCCCACATGCATCGGGCCCGTCGGATTGGCGGAGACGTATTCCACGTTGACGGGAACGCCAGCCCCCTGCCCGCTCCGGCCGAAACCGGCGGCGTCCACGACGGCGGCGCGCAGCACCTCATGCATGACCTGGGAAGCGAGGCGGATGTTGATGAAGCCGGGACCCGCGATGTCCACCTTCGTGACGCGCGGGTCGTCCGCGAGGTCGGCCACGATCAGCTCGGCAAGGGCGCGCGGGTTCATGCGCGCCTCCTTGGCCAGCACCATGGCGGCGTTGGTGGCGAGATCGCCATGGGAGGGGTCGCGCGGCGGCTCGACCACCACGCGGCTCACGTCCAGCCCCGATGGTATCTTTGCCTGTTCGGCCAGACGGCCAAGCGCATCGGCTACCCGCTTCTCAAACAACCCGAAAATGTTCATGATACTTCATCTCTGAAGGGCCCGCGGCCCTGAATGCTGCTGTGCCGCCTAACGCAGGTCCGGCGTTACGTCAAACAGGCGTCGGTGTTCAAGGATTGCATAACGGTCCGTCATGCCCGCGATGTAATCCGCCACGCGGCGGGCGAGGCGCGGCTCGTCATCCCTCGACAGATCCTCCTGCCACTCCTCCGGCATCAGCCGGGGCTCGTCCTTGAACCGGCGGAACAGGTCCCGCAGCACCTGATCCGCCTGCGCCCGGACCCGCATGACCTCGGGATGGCGGTACATCCGGGCGTAGAGGAAGCGCTTGATGGAGGCGTCCGCCTCGCGCATCTCCCTGGAGAAGCAGACCATCGTCTCGCCCGCCCTGCGGATATCGTCCGCGCTCGCGGGCGCCAGCGCCGCCAAGCGGCGGTCGCCCTCGGCCACCACATCCTCCACGAAACGCGTGATGACCCGGCGGACCAGCTCGTGAATGCGCCGGGACAGATCCAGGCCCGGCCAGCGCCCATCGATCTCCGACAGAATCTCGTCGAGGAGCGGCACCTCGCGCAGGTCGTCGATCCTGAACAGCCCCGCCCTCAGGCCGTCGTCGATGTCGTGGGCGTCATAGGCGATGTCGTCGGCGATTGCGGCGGCCTGGGCCTCGCCGCCGGCGAAAGTGGGGAGCTCCAGGTCCTGCACCGCGTTGTATTCCATGATGGCGAGCGGCACGCCGCGCTCGGCATAGCGGAGGGTCGGCCTTCCTTGCGCATCGAGCAGCGGGCCGTTGTGCTTCACCAGCCCTTCCAGGGTTTCCCAGGTGAGATTGAGCCCGTCGTAATCCGGATAGCGGCGTTCCAGGCGGGTGACGACCCTGAGCGCCTGGGCGTTGTGGTCGAAGCCGCCGAAGCCCGCCATGCATTCCTCGAGCGTATCCTCGCCCGTATGGCCGAAAGGCGTATGGCCGAGGTCGTGGGAAAGCGCCAGGGCCTCGGCCAGATCCTCGTCGAGCCCCAGCGATCGGGCGAGCGCCCGGGCGATCTGGCTCACCTCGATGGTGTGTGTCAGGCGGGTGCGGAAGTGGTCGCCCTCGTGATAGACGAACACCTGTGTCTTATGCTTGAGGCGCCTGAAGGCGGAGGAGTGGATGATCCGGTCGCGGTCCCGCTGGAACTCGCTGCGCGTAGGGGAAACCGGGGTGGGGTAAAGCCGCCCGCGGCTCGCCCACGGATCGCAGGCATAGGGTGCTCGCCATCTCTCGCCAAAGGGCCGCACGATTGTCCCCGGGTTGAAGCCTTGTCAGGGCGCACTTACCTTGCTCTTAAGAGCTTGTCCAAGACTTATGTCCTTCTGAGGACCGAAAGCACCCATGAACGGAATTTCTCTCACCGAACGCGCCGCGCGCCGCATCAACGAGATCATGGCCTCCGAGCCCGAGGGCTCGATGCTGAGAATCAGCGTCAACGGAGGCGGCTGCTCGGGGTTCCAATATGCCTTCGACGTGGACCGGACACGCCAGGACGACGATCTCCTCATCGAGAAGGACGGGGCCAAGGTGGTGGTGGACGAGGTGTCCATCCAGTACATGGAAGGTTCCGTGATCGACTTCGTGGACGATCTGATCGGCCAGTCCTTCAAGATCGAGAACCCCCATGCCACAGCGTCCTGCGGCTGCGGCACGTCGTTCTCCTTGTGAAAACCCCTCCCCCGCTCTAGCCTCCGCGAGGACATTCCGGCCTGAGGACTTCGAGCTTTCCGGGCCTTCTCTTTCATTGCGGGGACCAAGATGAAGCCTCTCCACCGTTCGGGCGTGTGCGCCCTCGCCCTTGTGGCCGGAACGGCCGCCATGCAGTTCGAACCCGCGTTCCTTCGCGACCTCGCCGTTCAGGATGGGACGCAGCGGCTCTCCATCGGGGCCGTGAGGACGTCCCTCTGGAGCATGGCTTTCGCGCAAGCTGCGGACAGCTTCACCCTCGACGACGTCCGCTTCACCTGGGGCGGCGCCACCTATGAGGCGAGGCAGGTCTCGTTCAGCGGCGCCTCCGTGGTGCGCGCCGAGATCGAAAACCTGTTCTCCTCAGCCACGGGCGAGCCTCTGGCGGACAAGCTCGCCAGGATCGACGTCAGGCAGGTGACCATTCCCGAGCTGAAGGTCACGCAGACGATCGGCTCCGAGACGCAGACGGCCTTCTACCGGAACGTGTCCCTGAACGACGTGCTCCGGGGCAGGATCGCCTCGCTGACGGTCGAGACCACGGCGATCGAGGAGACGGGCGACACGGGCACCGCGCTCGTCAGCTACGGGCGGACCACCCTCAGCGACTTCGACGCACCCGCCTTCGCGAAACTCTACGACACGAAGGACGCCGCCGCTCCCCTGACCCGGATCTACGGCGCCTTCTCCATTGACAAGATCGACATAACCGACGGCGCCGGAACCTTTGGCGCCCGGATCGCCCGCCTCGATGGCCGGGACATCATGGCCAGGCCGACGAAGGATTCCTGGAACGGCAGCATCTCGGCCATCACCGAACTTGCCCAGAAAGAGACAACCTCGCCCGAAGAGCAGACCCGTCTCATGCACATCGTCGCCGATCTTCTAGGCGCTTTCGACGCAGGTCTCGTCGAGGCCACCGGCGTCACTTTCAAGGGTGACGGGACAGACAACAAGGGGGCCGGCTCCGTCGCGCGCATCGCCTATACGGGAGCCACCGGCTCGCAAGCATCCGAGATGCGCCTGGAGGGCCTGGACATCACGGACGCGGATTCCCGCGTGAAGATCGGCACCGTCAGCCTTTCCGGCTTCTCGCTTGCGCCGACGCTGGAGGGGCTCAAGACGCTCGACGCCAAGGCTCTGGCGGACCTCGACAGCGCCGCGTTGCGAAGCCTCATCCCCACTCTCGGAACGCTGCGCATCACGGACATGGACATCGACGCTCCTATGGCGGAGGACAAGCCGGGCGAGCGCATGCGCGTCGCTCTGGGGCTCATGGAGGTGACGGCGGACAAGCCCGTGAACGGCATCCCGACGAATATCCGCCTCGAGCAGCGCAACCTCTCCGCGACGCTTCCGGACGACAGCGACGACGAACTCGTGCAGCAGCTCAAGGCCCTCGGATACACATCCTTCGAGGGCTCCTTCGCGGTGGCCGCCACCTGGGACGAAGCCTCGCAGGAGATCGCCATCAGGGAATTTTCGGTGGACAGCAAGGACATGGGGAGCCTGCGCCTGACGGGCCTCATCGGCAATGTCAGCCGGGATCTCTTCAGTCCCGACGAGGCGACCGCCTCGGCCGCGCTGATCAGCGCCAAGGCGAAGTCGGCAAGCATCGTGGTCGAGAACAACGGCCTGGTCGAGCGCTACCTGGAGCAGGCCGCGAAAGACGAGGGCACCACGCCCGATCTGCTGCAGAAGCTTTATGCGGGCGCCACACCGCTCGTCCTGTCGGGCATGATCGGCAATTCGGAGCAGGCCCGGACGCTCGGCCAAGCCGTCGCGCGCTTCATCGAAAAGCCCGGCAGGCTCGCCATCGACGCCGAGCCGAAGAATTCGTCGGGCTTCGGCCTGATGGACGTGATGCTCGCCTCCGACCCGAAGGCGGCCCTGGAAAAGCTCAAGATCACCGCGAAGGCGGAGTGAACTCTCCGGCGGCACCGTGTGCCTTCATCGTCACCGGTCTTGGACCGGGGATCCCGATGCTGGAGACGCTGTGCTCCCCGGACACGGGATGGCCGGGGCAAGCCCGGCCATGACGAAGGAGAGTTGACTAGATCAGCACCGGCTGGTCCTGCTCGACGGACTGGGCCTCCACCACGGCGATGGCCGTAAGGTTCACGATGCCGCGCGCCGTCACGGACGGCGTGAGGATATGAGCGGGCTTCGCCGGGCCGATGAGGATCGGGCCGACGGGCAGCGAATCCGCCAGTATCTTCGTGAACTGGAAGGCGATGTTGGCCGCGTCCAGATTCGGCATGATCAGCACGTTCGCATCGCCCTTCAGGCGCGAGCCCGGATTCACACGGTCGCGGATCATCTGGGAGAGAGCGGCGTCGGCCTGCATCTCGCCATCGACTTCGAGGTCGGGCGCGCGCTCGTTGATGCAGGCGAGCGCCTCGCGCATCTTCACCGCCGAGCGGGTATCGGCCGCGCCGAAATCGGCGTGCGACAGCAGCGCGATCTTCGGCTCCATGCCGAAGCGGCGCACGTGGCTGGCGCAGGCGATCGTCATGTCGGCGATCTCTTCGGCGCTTGGATCGAACTGGACGTGCGTGTCGGCGAGGAAATACGCGCCCTTCGAGGTGATGACGAGCGACAGAGCCGCCATCTCGTGAACGCCGGGAGCAAGGCCGATGATGTCCTTGATGTGCTTCACCCGCGACTGGAAGCGCCCTTCGAGGCCGCAGATCAGCGCATCCGCATCGCCGCGCCGCACGGCGAGCGCACCGATGACGGTGGAATTCGTGCGAACGAGGGTCTTTGCTGCATCGGGCGTAATGCCCTTGCGGCCCGCCGCTTCCACATAGGTCGCGACGTAGTCGCGGTAGCGCGGATCGTCCTCCGGATTCACTAGCTCGAATTCGCGCCCGATACTCATGGAGAGGCCGAAGCGCTTGATGCGCGCCTCCACCACGTTCGGACGGCCGATCAGGATCGGCTGTGCCAGACGCTCTTCCGCGATCACCTGCACGGCGCGCAGCACGCGCTCGTCCTCGCCTTCGGCATAGATCACCCGTTTCGGGTTGGCCTTCGCCTGCGAGAAGAGCGGCTTCATGATGAAGCCGGAGCGGAACACGAAGCGGCTCAGCGATTCGGCGTAAGCCTCGAGATCCTCCAGCGGGCGCGTCGCGACGCCGGACTCCATGGCCGCCTTCGCCACCGCCGGCGCGATGCGCAGGATCAGGCGAGGATCGAAGGGGCTCGGAATCAGGGACTTGCGGCCGAAGGGATGCGCCTCGCCGCCATAGGCCCGTGCCACCACCTCGGACGGAGCCTCGCGGGCGAGGCCCGCGATCGCCGTCACGGCAGCGGCCTTCATCTCCTCGTTGATCGTGGTCGCGCCCACATCGAGCGCGCCGCGGAAAATGTAAGGGAAGCACAGGACGTTGTTGACCTGGTTCGGATAATCCGAGCGCCCCGTGCAGATCATCGCATCCGGACGGATGGCCTCCGCCTCCTCCGGCATGATCTCGGGGTAAGGGTTGGCGAGCGCCAGGATCAGGGGGCGCGGCGCCATCTTCTCAACCATCTCGGGCTTGAGGACGCCGCCGGCCGAGAGGCCGAGGAATACGTCCGCATCGGGGATCACGTCACTGAGCGTGCGTGCATCGGTCTGCTGCGCGTAGGCCGACTTCCAGCGGTCCATGAGCTCGTTGCGGCCCTCGTGGACCACGCCCTCGATATCCGTGACCCAGATGTTCTCGCGCTTGGCGCCGAGCGACACGAGGAGATTGAGGCAGGCGAGCGCGGCTGCCCCCGCGCCGGAGGTGACGATCTTCACCTCGCCGATATTCTTGCCCGCCAGCTCCAGGGCGTTGGTGACGGCGGCGCCCACGATGATGGCGGTGCCGTGCTGGTCGTCATGGAAGACCGGGATGCCCATGCGGGCCTTCAGGCGCTCCTCCACCTCGAAACACTCGGGAGCCTTGATGTCCTCAAGATTGATGCCGCCGAAGGTGGGCTCGAGCGCCGCGATCACCTCGACGAGCTTGTCCACGTTGGTCTCGGCCACCTCGATGTCGAACACGTCGATGCCGGAGAACTTCTTGAACAGGACCGCCTTGCCCTCCATCACGGGCTTGGAGGCGAGCGGGCCGATATTGCCGAGGCCCAGGACGGCGGTGCCGTTGGAGATCACGGCCACGAGGTTCTGGCGGGAGGTCAGGTTGGCGGCCTGCGCCGGATCGGCCGCGATAGCCTCGCACGGAGCGGCCACGCCGGGGGAATAGGCCAGGGCCAGGTCGCGCTGGTTGCCGAGGGGCTTGGTGGGCTGGATCTCGAGCTTACCGGGGCGCGGGTGCTGGTGGTAGAACATCGCTCCCGATTTCAGATCCTGCGAGATGTTCTCCGCCATCGCCAACGCTCCCTACTCAAGCCGATATTTGGAAGGTTCTTGTGCGCGCCCTTGCTCTTTGCGTCAACGCTCTTCTCTCGCGGCGGAATGAACCCAGGGATGCGCGGAGAGCAGGGACAGCGGGAGGGACGCGGCCGGACGTCTCAGCGTCGTCACCGGCCTTGGGCCGATGATCCCGATCCGTCGAGCACTGCGCCTTCCCTATCGGGATGGCCGGGACGAGCCCGGCCATGGCGGGAGAAGGAAGACAAAGGGACGGCGATGACGAGGCGAAGGGACCACGCGCTCCGGACGGGGCGCCTTATTTCTCCGGCAGGTTCGTCCGGATGTGCAGTTCGCGCAGCTGCTTGGGCGTCGCCTCGGAGGGGGCGCCGAGCAGCAGGTCTTCTGCCTTCTGGTTCATGGGGAAGAGCGTGATCTCGCGCAGGTTGTGCGCGCCGCAGAGCAGCATCACGATGCGGTCCACGCCGGCCGCCATGCCGCCGTGGGGCGGCGCGCCGTACTGGAAGGCACGGTACATGCCGCCGAAGCGCTCCATTACTTCCTTCTCGCCGTAGCCGGCGATCTCGAAAGCCTTCACCATGCGGTCGGGGCGATGGTTACGGATGGAGCCGGAGGCCATCTCGTAGCCGTTGCAGACCATGTCGTACTGGAAGGCCGTGATCTTGAGGATCTTGTCCTTGTCCGACGGGTCGAGCGCCATGAACTCCTCATGGCTCATATTGGCCATGGAGAACGGGTTGTGGGAGAAGTCGATCCTCTTCTCGTCCTCGTTCCACTCGTATTGCGGGAAGTCGACGATCCAGCAGAAGGCGAACTGGTCCTTGTTGCCCAAGCCCAGCTCGTCGCCGATGCGCACGCGCGCCTTGCCGGCGAGTGAAGCGGCCTTGTCCTCGGGCCCGGCCGAGAAGAACACCGCGTCTCCCGCCTCGATGCCCGCCTTTTCGCGGATGACGGCTTGGGCGGCCTCGGGGATGAACTTGGCGATGGGTCCCTTGGCCTGGATCTGGCCGCCCTCCTCCTCGAACACGATGTAGCCGAGACCGGGCGCGCCTTCCGAGCGGGCCCAGTCGTTGAGCTTGTCGAAGAAGGAGCGCGGCTGCGACGCGGCGCCCGTTGCCGGGATGGCGCGCACGACGCCGCCGCCCTTCACCACGTTCTTGAACGCGTTGAAGGTCACGTCCTCGCGCTCGAACACCTCGGACACATCGGCGATCACGAGCGGGTTGCGCAGGTCAGGCTTGTCCGTGCCGTATTTCAGCATGGCCTCGAAGAACGGGATGCGCGGGAAGACCTCCGTCACCGGCTTGCCGTCGGCGAACTCCTTGAAGGTATCGCGGATCACCGGCTCCATGGTCTGGAAGACGTCTTCCTGCGTGACGAAGCTCATCTCCACGTCGAGCTGATAGAATTCGCCCGGCAGGCGGTCTGCGCGCGGATCCTCGTCGCGGAAGCAGGGCGCGATCTGGAAATACCGGTCGAAGCCGGAGATCATGATCAGCTGCTTGAACTGCTGCGGGGCCTGCGGCAGCGCATAGAACTTGCCGGGATGGATGCGCGAGGGCACCAGGAAGTCGCGGGCACCTTCGGGCGAGGACGCCGTCAGGATCGGGGTCGTGAACTCGAAGAATCCGCTCGACTTCATGCGGGTGCGGAGCGAGTCGACGATCGCGCCGCGCTTCATGATGTTGGTGTGCAGCTTCTCGCGGCGAAGGTCCAGGTACCGGTACTTGAGACGGGTCTCCTCCGGGTATTCCTGCTCCCCGAAGACCGGCATCGGCAGCTCCTCCGCCGGGCCCAGCACCTCCATGTCGGTGATGTAGACCTCGATCATCCCGGTGGGCAGCTCCGGGTTTTCGGTGCCCGCCGGGCGCTTGCGCACCTTGCCGTCCACGCGGATCACCCACTCGGATCGCGCGGTCTCGGCCAGCTTGAAGGCCGGGGAATCCGGATCGATCACGCATTGCGTCATGCCGTAATGGTCGCGCAGGTCGATGAACAGCACGCCGCCGTGGTCGCGGATGCGGTGGCACCAGCCGGAAAGGCGGGCGACCTGGCCGACATCGGATTCGCGGAGCGCGCCGCAGGTGTGGGTACGGTAACGGTGCATGGAGGCGGACATGGAAAAAAGCCTGCTGGTTCGGTGTTCCGCGCAACATCCATGGGAGGCCGGGGAAGTCAAGGAAGAACGACGAATGAGGGCCCCGCCCCTTCGGGTGAGCGGCTGGCGGCCGGTCCCGGCTTTATCCTCGACGGGCGAAGAAATCGGTTCGGCCGCCCCGGAGAGCGAGCCCTCGCTTCTTCAGGCGGTTGTGGGCGACAGCTTTCGGAAGTGCAGCTCCGCGAAGCGGCAGACGTCATGGCGGAAGAAACCGGCATTCTTCAGCAAATCCGCCAGACCTGATCCGGCCCAACAAAGGCCACACGGGAAGCCCAAGCTCGAAACCGTGATTTGACGGGCTGGCGCTTCGGGATTTCAAAATTGCTGTCCGCCGCACATCTCGCCGCCGCATGAAGGTGACCGCCATGACGGCAAGAGCAAGACGCTGCCGTTTCCAGGCCTCCGCAAGCGGCGTCCTGCTTGGGCTTCTGATGATAGCTCCCGTAGGCGCCAACTCGGAGAGCGACGATACCGTCGCCGCGGAGGTTCCGCCGTCCGAGGAATACGTCCCGGTCCCCGTGGCCGGACCGTTCGAGTTTCCCTGGTCGATCGGCTTTCTGCCCGACGGCGGCATCCTTGTGACAGAGAAGCCCGGGCGGCTTCGTGTTGTTCGCCCGGGTCAGCCCGTCGGCCAGGTGGGCGGCGTGCCCGAGGTCGTCAGCGGGAATCATGCGGGACTCCTCGACGTGGCGGTCGCCCCCGACTTTGACCGGACGGCAACCCTGTACCTCTCGTATACGCATGGCACAGAGGAAACGCTGACCGTCCGGGTGCTCAAGGCGCGTTACGACCGCACCAGGAACATTCTGGTGGACGAGAAGATCATCTTCGAGAGCGACCCTCCGATGCCCGGCATCGACCAGCTCGGCGGGCGTCTTGCCCTGTCCGGCGACGGACACCTGTTCCTGACCCTGGGCGACCGGTGGCAGCCAAGCATGGCGCAGGACCTGACGAATCACACCGGAACCATCATCAGGATCAGGACGGATGGGTCTGTTCCCGAGGACAATCCCTTCGTCGACGTGCCCGGTGCCAGGCCCGAGATCTGGAGCTATGGCCATCGCAATCCCCAGGGCCTTGTAGTGGACCCGGTCACCGGACGCATCTGGTCAACGGAGCACGGCCCCCAGGGAGGTGACGAGGTGAACCTGGTCGAGCCCGGTCGGAACTATGGCTGGCCTGTGATCACCTACGGTATCGATTACAGTGGCGAACCCATCGGAACCGGCACGCACGCATCTGGCATGGAGCAGCCGCTCCACTATTGGGTGCCGTCGATCGCTCCATCGGGACTGGCGCTGAAGCGCGAGGGCGAGAGCGCCTCGCTCTGGTCGGGTGCTTTGGTGGGCCAGATGGTGGTCCGCCTCCGGCTAGGGCAAGACCGGATCCTCTCCGAAGAACGGCACCTCAAGGGTGAACTGGGCCGCGTCCGCGACGTGCGGGAGGGGCCGGACGGAAGCCTCCATGTGATCACCGACGACCCGGAAGGCAACTTGTACAAACTCGTTCCGGCAACGGAGTCCGCCGGCACGACGGAGCCGCAGAAGCCGCTCTGACGTATTTCAGCTCGAAGACGCGCTGCCAGATCGGGGAGCTGTACGTGAACGGCCAAGCGTCCGGTTTTCTCAACCCTCCGTGGAGGCCGGGAAGCTGATCGGACCAAAGGTTTGCCGGCGGAACGATGGCTTTGGAAGCCATATCCCTGACCCGCAGAGGAGCGCTCAGACGGCCTGGAAGCGCCGGACGCAGACCCCTGATCCCCCTTGTTTCACAAGGTTATTTTCGCCGTTTGCGGACTCTGGAATCCTTGAAGAACAAAGCGTGAATTACCATATTCCCAACATGGCACTCACTCATGCGACAACCCTGCTGAAGCACGGCCGGAACGCTCCCGACGAGGAGCGGATCGAGGGCAACTGGCACGTCTATCCTTTCGAGGCGGCCCTCGAGATCGACTATGTGGACCAGGCCGGCAACCCGACCCGGCGCTGGGTGATCGCGCGCGAGCTGAAAGTCGGCCCCGGAAAGATGCTGCTCGGCGGCATCGACATGTCCGATGACGGCTATCGCGGCTTCCGGGTTGACCGGATCGAGCGCCTTGAGGACGCCGAGACCGGGTTCGTGGTGGACCGGAACATCCTGGACTGGCTCCTCAAGCATGCCGAAAGGCAGGCAAAAGAGCGGAGGAAAGCCTTGCGCAGAGCGTAAAGGAGGAGTCGCCTGCACAATCAGGTTCCGCTAAAAGACCTTTCCATGAATCTGATCACCACCACCGAGGCGCTCTCCGACGCCTGCTCACGCCTGAGCCAGCATCCGTTCGTCACCGTCGACACGGAGTTCCTGCGCGAGACCACCTATTATCCCAAGCTCTGCCTGATCCAGATGGCGGGGCCGGACCCTTCGGATGCCTTTCTCATCGACCCGCTGGCCGAGGGGATCAGCCTCGCCCCCTTCATGGCGCTGATGTCCGACAGGGACGTCGTGAAGGTTTTCCATTCCGCCCGGCAGGATCTGGAGATCGTCTGGAACTTAGGGGGCATCGTGCCCGAGCCTCTGTTCGACACCCAGGTCGCCGCCATGGTCTGCGGCTACGGCGATTCGGTTTCCTACGAACAGCTGGTGAACGATCTCGCCAAGGCGAAGGTCGACAAGTCCTCCCGCTTCACCGACTGGTCGCGCCGCCCCCTCACCGACTCGCAACTCACCTACGCCCTCTCGGACGTCACCCATCTTGTGAAGGTCTACGAGGCGCTGATGGCCCAGCTCCAGAAGAACGGTCGGCTTGTTTGGCTGGCTGAGGAGATGTCCATTCTCACCTCCCCGGAGACCTACCAGGCCGATCCGGAGAATGCCTGGCGCCGCCTCGCCGGACGCCTTCGCAAGCCAAAGGAGGTCGCCGTTCTCATGGAAGTCGCCGCCTGGCGCGAGCGCGAGGCTCAAGCGCGCGACGTGCCCCGCGGCCGCATCCTCAAGGACGATGCCATGATCGACATCGCCACCTCCGCGCCCCGCAATGTGGAGGCCTTGGGCAGGCTCCGGTCCATCCCCAACGGTTTCGAGCGTTCCCGGACGGGCGCCGACATTCTGGAGGCGGTCGAGCGCGGGCTCGCGCGCGATCCGTCCACCGTCGCCATGCCCGAGCGCAGTCGGGGCCGTGGCAGTACCGGAGCCGTCGTCGACCTGCTGAAGGTGCTCCTCAAGGCCGTGGCCGAGCAGGAAGGCGTCGCCCCCAAGATCATCGCGACCGTGGAGGAGCTGGAGGCCATCGCCGAGAGCGACACGGCGAACGTTCCGTCCCTGCACGGCTGGCGGCGCACCCTGTTCGGCGAGAAGGCGCTGGCCCTCAAGAACGGTCAACTCGGTCTCGTGCTGGACCGCGGACGGGTGAAGCTGCAGCCGATCGCATCGGCTTAAGGCCGTTCCTGTTCGGCTTGCCGGCTCATCCCAAGAGCCGGCCCATGGCGCATCGTGCGGAAAAGTGGCCCCGGTTTTCGCCGACGCGGCCCTTCGGGTCCGCTCCGAACGATGCGCTCATTCAAGAAGGGAGCATCGGACCCAAAAGTGCGAATCCACTTATGGGGCCGATGCTCTGTCAAACCGGCCCCGTGCGGGTGGTCCCGGCACGAAAGACGCATCGCTCGTCCGATTGGGACGGCCGGAACAAGTCCGGCATGACGAAGAGGGGGAGGATCAGCTTACCGCCCGAAGATGCCCTTGAAGATCTGGGCCATCTTGTTGTGCTTCTTCTTTCGGTCCACGTCCGCCTGGCTCTTCACCCAGGCGACCTGGACGACACGGCGCTCGCCGGAAAACGGCAGGTGGCCGTGCCATGACTTTTCCGAGCGCAGGAAGGCGAACATGGTGCCCATCGTCGGCGGCACCTCGAGCTTGAAGGGTTCGAAGTTCTTGCCGTCGTAGAGCACGCGCAGGCGGCCGCCCTCGTCCTGCTGCCACTCGTCGTTCATGTAGACGAGCATGGTCATGACCTTGGATGGGCCGTCCGTGTGGATCGCTCCGTATTTCGGCTGCGAGCGCCTCATGATCGTGGTGAGGCGCGGAAACGGGTGCAGGTCGATGCCGAACGTCCTCGAAAGGGCCTCCGTCAGCTCCGGACCTTCGAGCTCCTCGATCAGCTCCTTGAAGCGGCCCTGGAGCTTGACCTCGTCCACGGTGAGATATCCCGGCTTGCCGATCTCGGGAAAGTCGCGACGGAGATCGTCGATGGCGTCCTGCTTCAGGAAACCGGATGCCAGAAGATGATCGTAGGGCTCGCGCGAATGCTGCGCATTCTGCACGGCCGACAGATTGACGAGGCTCATGACCCGCTCCCGCAAAGCCCCACGCCTGCTCTTACGGTGAGACTTGGAATTGCCGTGCTCGAAGGGTGCGGCACTCGACGGTGACAGCAGCCCTGAGCTGCCGCTCTAACCCTCGATCTCAATAACGGGTTCCATTCCGAGGAGCTTGCCGAGCGCCTTCATGCGGCCTGCCAGCCGCTCATTGGCAAGGTCCTGCAGATGGGGCGGCAATTGGAGGACGACCTGTTTGCCCCTCGGCCGCAGGGGCGCCTGCGGGAGGATTCCCTCCATGGAGACCGAAACCGGGTAGGCGACGCGCATGAGCGCCGCGAGCAGGCGCGCGCGCTCCAGATAGCGCGGCCCCGCCAGGTTCCTGATGCGCGAACTCACCTTGTCGGGAGAAAGACCCTCGTGCCGGAAGAAGACCGACAGCGCCAGATAGGCCCGGCCCGGATGGTCGAGACCGGCGAAGGCGCCATAGGCGATCAGGTTGAGGCTCTGCTCGCCCCGGTAATCGGGATGAGCGCGCCAGCCGATATCGGCCAGGAGGCAAGCGGCCCGTCGCAGCCGGGTCTCGTTCTCGGTTTCCGCGATCCCGAGGCTCTTCATGAAGGATTCCGTCCACTCGCACAGCTCCTCGCCGTGGCGGGGGGAGCGGGAGCGCAGCAGGTTCAGATCGCTGGCCGCGGCAAGCAGAGGATCGCGCTGCTGCGTGCCCGGATCGAGCTTGTCGAAGAGAACCCCCTCGCGCACGCCGAAGGCGGAAATCGCCACCTCCTTCGGCTCGCCGAGGCGGATGATCTCCTCCAGCACGATGGCGCCATAGGCCAGCAGCGGCCGCCGAGCCTCGGAAACGCTCTCGATGTCCTTCAGGGTCTTGGCGTCCGCCTCCTCCACGAGATGAAGGAAGTCGAGCCCGTCCTTCGGGCTGAGGATGTAGCTATGCATCACGTGGAGCGGATAATCGGTTGCCGCCTGATGCAGGCGCGCCAGCGCGCGCCAGGTGCCGCCGACCGCATAGAAGGTGCGTCCCTTCAGGTTCTCGAGGTATTCCGGCGCACGCTCCAGGGCGGCGCGCACGATCTTCTGCGCCTTCTTCAGGGAGCCGCCGCTCACGTCCTGCAGGGCAAGGCCGCCCAGGGGCATGGTGACGCCCTTGCCGACAGCCGCGCCCTTCACGTCCACGAGTTCGAGACTGCCGCCGCCCATGTCGCCGACGATGCCGTCAGGCTCGTGAAAGCCCGCGACGATGCCGAGGGCGGAGAAGCGCGCCTCTTCCCCGCCTGAGAGCAGGCTGATCGGACGCCCGCAGGCCGTGGCCGCGGCTTCCAGGAAGGCCGGCCCGTTGGTCGCGTCCCGCGCGGCGGCGGTTGCCAGCACGAACACGTCGGAGACCTGCATCGTGTCGCACAGCACCCGGAACCGGGCGAGCGCACGAAGCGCCCGATCCACCGCGTCCTCGTCGAGGCGACCCGTGGTGGCGACGTGACGGCCGAGACCGCAGAGAACCTTCTCGTTGTAGATCGGCGTCAGGGCACGCGCCATTCCCTCGTAGGCCACGAGGCGCACCGAGTTCGAGCCGATATCGATGATGGCGACCGGGCGGCCGATCTTGAGTCTTCCCTGAGCTTCTCGGACGATGGTCTGCATGTCAGCGCTGTCCCCGCTTCGCAAGGGCCTTGGGGCTCGACGTCTTGAGGGACTTGCCGCGGCCGGAGAGGCTCGGATTCGTCATGAAATACTTGTGGGCGTTGAACGGCTCCTCGCCCTTCGACGGCACGATCCGCCGGCTCGTGCCGTCGGGGAGAACGGCCCAGCTCTGCTCGTTGTCGAGCAGGTTCGCCAGCATGATCTGGTCCAGCACCTGCTGATGCACGGTGGGATTGCCGATCGGCAGGATAGCCTCGACGCGCCGGTCGAGATTGCGCGTCATCAGGTCGGCGGAGGAGATGTAAACGTGTGCCTTGGGGTTCGGCAGCCCGTGCCCGTTGCCGAAGGCATAGATGCGGGTGTGTTCCAGGAAGCGCCCGACAATGGATTTTACGCGGATGTTCTCCGACAGCCCCTTGATGCCGGGCCTCAGGCAGCAGATGCCGCGCACGATGAGATCCACCTGCACGCCTGCTGCGCTCGCATTGTAGAGGGCATCGATGATGTCGGGGTCGACCAGCGCGTTGCACTTGCCCCAGATCGCCGCGGGCCGCCCCGCCTTGGCGTGGGCGATTTCCTCCTCGATGTGCTGGAGCAGGCGCTTCCGCAGAGTCAACGGCGACACCGCCATGCGCTCCAGTTCCGCCGGTTCCGCATAGCCCGTCACGAAATTGAAGACGCGCGACACGTCCCGGCCGACCACCGGATCGGCGGTGAAGTAGGACAGGTCCGTATAGATGCGGGCGGTGATCGGGTGGTAATTGCCGGTGCCCACGTGGCAATAGGTGATGAGCTGGCTGCCTTCGCGCCGCACGACCATGGAGAGCTTGGCGTGGGTCTTCAGCTCGATGAAGCCGTAGACCACCTGGGCGCCCGCGCGCTCCAGGTTGCGCGCCCAGCGGATGTTCGCCTCCTCGTCGAAGCGGGCCTTGAGCTCGACGAGAGCGGTGACGGACTTGCCCGCCTCCGCCGCTTCCGCAAGAGCGGCGACGATGGGCGAATCCGAGGACGTGCGGTAGAGCGTCTGCTTGATCGCCACCACGTTGGGATCGCCCGCGGCCTGGCGCAGGAACTGCACCACCGCGTCGAAGGATTCGTACGGGTGATGGACGATGATGTCCTTCTCCCGGATCGCGGCGAAACAATCGCCGCTATGTTCGCGGATGCGCTCGGGAAAGCGCGGGTTGTAGGGCTTGAACTTCAGGTCGGGACGGTCGAGGGCGACGAGCTGCGACAGGTCGCGCAGGCCCATCATCCCCTCGACGACGAAGACCTCGTCGCTGGAAACCTCCATCTCCTCGGCCACGAAGAGGCGCAGGTCCTCCGGCATCGCAGCCTCGACCTCGAGACGAATGACGCTGCCGCGGCGGCGCTGCTTGAGCGCCGTCTCGAAGAGGCGCACGAGATCCTCGGCTTCCTCCTCCACTTCGATATCGGAGTCGCGGATGACGCGGAAGGCGCCCTGCCCCTGAACGTCGTAACCCGGGAACAGGCGGCTTGTGTAGAGTACGATCATCTGCTCGAGGGCGATGAAGCGCGCCGAACTCGTCTCGGAGAAATCCGGCAGACGCACGAAGCGCTCGGCGCGCGACGGCAGGCGAATCAGCGCGTTCAGCACCTTGCCGTCGCTCTGGCGCACGAGCTTGAGCGCGATGGCGGAGCCGAGATTCGGGATGAAGGGGAACGGATGCGCCGGATCGATGGCGAGCGGCGTGAGCACCGGAAAGATGTGGTTGAGGAAGTAATCCTCGAGCCAGGATGCTTCCGGCTTGGTCAGGCCCGTGCCCTCGACGAGGACGATCCCCTCCCCCTGCAGCGCCTCCCGAAGCTCCCCCCAGCGGCGCTGCTGGTCGGAAGCGAGGTTCGAGACCTCGACGGCGATCTTCACCAGCTGCTCCTGAGGCGTGAGCCCGTCCTGCGAGATGGTGGATACGCCGGAGCGTACCTGACCGCGCAAGCCCGCGACGCGGACCATGAAGAACTCGTCGAGGTTCTCGGCCGAGATGGAGAGGAAGCGCAGTTCCTCCAGCAGCGGATGATTGCGGTTGGAGGCCTCCTCCAACACCCGGCGGTTGAATTGCAGCCAGGACAGCTCGCGGTTGATGAAACGCTGCGGAAACTGGCGCAGCACCGCGCCGTCCAGATCGATATCCGGCGGAGCCTTGGGCAAGGGGGCCTCGCTAACCGTCTCCACATCCCTCAGGGCCATCGCGTCACGCACTTCAATCTCCGCCGCTTCCTTCTTCGGCGTCCGTTTTGCTCTCGGCTTCGTGACGTTTTCACGACCGTCCGAAGAAAGGGCGGTAGGGTCTGACTTCACTCGTTTTCATCCGTTTCCTGCGGGGCTCCGAGGATCTCGGCGGCGATCGCGCGTGAGACACGCCTTCCCCGGCTGAGCGCCTCCTTGTCCAGGAGCGCCACCAGTTCCGAAGCCTTGGCGAGAGACCGTTCGATCCGGAGCGAAATATAATCGACAACGGAGGTATCGACCACGAGTTGCCTGTCGACGAACAGCTTTACCAGGACAGCCTTGAGCAACGCATCGTCCGGCGCCTCGAGGGACACGCCCGGAGCGAGGCGCAGGCGAGACAGCAGATCGGGCGTTCTGAGCCCCCAGCGGTCGGGCGGCGTCTCGCTGGTGATCAAAATCGAAGCCTTTCGCTCCCGGGCCAGATTGAGGAGGTGGAACAATGCCGCCTCGTCCCGCTCTCCCCGATCCATGTCCTCGATGGCGAGCGCCCCGTTGGAGATCAGGTGCGGGACCTTGTCTTGCGTGATCTCCCGGGCATCAACGGTCCATGCATGGGCATTCGTGGCCCAGATCGAGGCGAGATGACTCTTGCCGCTGCCACGCGGGCCGATCAGCAGGAGGATCGTGTCGGGCCAGTCGGGCCAGCTCTCGATGAGGCCGTAGGCCTGCTCGTTGGAGGGGCTAACCA
Source organism: Microvirga sp. (assembly GCA_031181145.1). Taxonomy (GTDB): domain Bacteria; phylum Pseudomonadota; class Alphaproteobacteria; order Rhizobiales; family Beijerinckiaceae; genus Microvirga. The sequence goes on along the minus strand of JAPSLB010000031.1, from coordinate 8,784 downwards.
GAAAGTCCTCGGCCCCGAAGCGCGGATCCAAAGGAAGGTCGAAGGTCAGCTGCTTGGGTGCGTCACGCATCGAAATCGGCCTTGTCCTCGACCTTCGGGTGGATCACCGCCGGCTCCGCGCCGCGGTAGAGCGGGCTCGCCAGATATTGCTGCAACGCAAAGCGCGCGATCACGCCGATGGCGGCGGCGAGCGGCACGGCCAGGAGGAGGCCCAGGAACCCGAACAGGGCGCCGAAGGCCAGAAGGGCGAACATCAGCCAGACCGGGTGAAGCCCCACGGAATCCCCCACCAGCTTTGGCGAGAGGATGTTGCCTTCCACGAACTGGCCGAACACGAAGATGCCGAGCGTCGCCAGGATCATTGTCCAGTCGGGCCAGAACTGCACGATGGCCACGCCCATGGACAGGATGAGGCCGGTGAGCGAACCCACATAGGGGATGAAGCTCAGGAGGCCTGCGGTCATGCCGATCAGAGGCCCGAAGTTCAGTCCGATCAGGGCAAGCCCCACCGCGTAGAAGGTGCCGAGGATCAGGCAGACCAGCGCCTGCCCGCGCACGAAGCCCGCAATCGCTCGGTCGATGTCGCGGGCAATGGTGCGAATGGTCTCCCGCTGCCGGACCGGCATCCAGGAATCCACCGTTTTCACCATGCGGTCCCAATCCACGAGCATGTAGAACGCCACCACCGGCGTCACGACGAGCAGGGAGAAGATGCTGATGAGCGCCTGTCCGCCGGACCAGAGTCCTTGAAGGAAGGCGGCGATCCAGGCCACGCCCTGACTGATCAGGTTGCCAACGGAAGTCTGCATCTCCGGCAAGGAGCCGTTGGCGCCGAGCCGGTCGAGAAGAGGTCTGAGCTGCTCGTTCGCCAGTTCCTGCAATCTCGCCACATAGCTCGGGACTCTCTCGACGAAGGCCCCGACCTGCTGGGCTGCGAACGGCACCAGGATCATGAGCGTGATGATGAAGAAGAGGACGAAGAGCACCAGGATCAGGAGACTGGCCCCCAGGCGGCCGATTCCGATCTTCTGCATCCGGTCCGCCAGGGGATCGAGCAGATAGGCCAGGGCGAAGCCCGCCACGAACGGCAGTAGGATGCCGCGCAGCACGAAGATCAGGAGCACCGCCACGACCAGCGCCGCAATCCAGAATCCGATCTGCCGTTGGATCGTCATCGGTACTCCATACCCGAACCCTCTGAGGGCCTTAAGCAGCCATGTGCCGCAGCCAGCCCCCGAGATAGGCAGCTGCGGAAGCTACGGTCAAGGTGGCGACGGCCAGCATCGCGATGTCCTCGAGCCCGGCCAGCTCCACACCATAGGCATTGGCGGCGAGCGCGAAGGCCGCGAAGCCGATCTGCGCCACGGTGTTCAGCTTGCTTACCATAATCGGCTTGATCTCCACCGGCCGGCTCATGACCCAGGACAGGAGCACGGCGGACACGATCATCGCATCCCGCGATACCACGACGATGGCCAGCCAGCTCGGGATCGCCCCCACGACCGCGAGAGCGACATAGATCGAGACCAGCAGGGACTTGTCGGCCAGGGGATCGATATAGGCTCCGAACTCGCTTCTCATGTTGAAATGACGGGCGATGAAGCCGTCGATCCCATCCGAGATGCCGGCCACGACAAACAGAATGAAGGCCGCCGCCCACCGTTCCTGCATGATCATGACGATCACGACGGGGACCATGATGAGCCGGGCGATGGTGATGAGGTTCGGAATGGTCATTGTACGGAATGATGCCGGGTTGAGGGCCTAAGTTCAATGTCCGAGGCCCTTTAGGACAAGCCCTCCTCGAGAATGTCCTCGTCATAGCCTTCTCTCGTCATGGCCGGCCTCGTCCCGGCCAACCCGAAGAGGAAAGGCGCGGCGCTCGACGGATCCGGACCACCGGCACGGGGATGGGGATGACGGCAGGGTAGGCGCGCGAGAATCCCAAAAAGCCTTGCCTCCCGCCCTCTCTCGTCTTACTGCCCACCCCAACACGGGGTGTGCCCATGAGCGAGAAACAGACGAACGGCCTGACCTATGCCCAAGCGGGCGTCGATATCGACGCGGGCAATGCCATGGTCGACCAGATCAAACCCCTGGTGCGGTCTACGCGCCGCCCCGGGGCGGATGCGGAAATCGGCGGGTTCGGAGGTCTCTTCGACCTGAAGGCCGCAGGCTTCCGGGACCCGATCCTGGTGGCCGCCAACGACGGCGTCGGCACCAAGGTGAAGATCGCCATCGACACCGGCATTCACGATACGATCGGCATCGATCTCGTGGCCATGTGCGTGAACGACATCATCGTGCAGGGCGCGGAACCCCTCTTCTTCCTCGACTATTTCGCCACCGGAAAGCTCTCGCCCGAGGTGGGCGTCCACATCGTGAGGGGCATCGCCGAGGGTTGCCTCCAGGCGGGCTGCGCCCTGATCGGCGGTGAGACGGCGGAGATGCCGGGCCTCTACGCCAAGGGCGATTACGACCTTGCAGGCTTCGCCGTGGGCGCCGCAGAGCGCGGCACCCTGCTGCCGAAGGACGTGAAGGCGGGAGACGTGCTCATCGGCCTGCCCTCCTCCGGCGTGCATTCCAACGGCTTCTCGCTCGTTCGCCGCATCGTGGAGCATTCCGGCCTCGCCTGGGATGGCCCCGCTCCCTTCGCGTCGGGCAAGACCCTGGCCCAGGCACTTCTTGAGCCGACCCGGATCTACGTGAAGCCCCTCCTCCAGGTGCTGAGGGGCGGCGACGGGATCAATGCCCTCTGCCACATCACAGGCGGCGGCTTCCCCGACAATATCCCGCGCGTGCTGCCCGACGGCATCGGCGTGCGGCTCGATCTCGAGGCCATCGCCGTGCCGCCCGTGTTCGGCTGGCTCAGCCGGACCGGGGGCGTCGCGGAAGCGGAGATGCTGCGCACCTTCAACTGCGGCGTCGGGATGATCGTGGTAGCGGACGCCGGCAAGTCGGACGCGGTCATCGAGCGCCTCCGTCAGGCGGGCGAGAGCCCGGTGCGCATCGGCGAGACCATCGCCCATGCGGAGGGCGAGCGTGTCCGGACCGCAGGGTCGCTCAAGCTCTGATGGCCCGCCGCGTCGCCGTTCTGATCTCCGGGCGCGGGTCCAACATGGTCTCGCTGATCGAGGCCGCTTCCGCGCCCGGCTTCCCGGCGGAGATCGCCCTGGTGCTGTCCAACCGCCCCGGCGCGGCGGGGATCGAGCGGGCGCGGACTGCGGGCATCGCGACGGCCATCGTCGATCACAAGACCCACCCGACCCGCGAAAGCTTCGAGCAGGCTATGGATGCGCTGCTCGTCGAGCATGGCATCGAGTTCATTTGCCTCGCCGGCTTCATGCGGGTGCTCACCGAGGAATTCGTGGAGCGCTGGGCCGGACGAATGATCAACATCCACCCCTCTCTCCTGCCTCTGTTCCGCGGAGTGCACACCCATCGGCGCGCACTGGAGGAAGGCGTGCTCATCCATGGCTGCACGGTGCATTTCGTGGTGCCGGAGCTCGATGCGGGTCCCATCATCGCCCAGGCTGCCGTACCGGTCGTTCCCGGCGACACGGAAGAGAGCCTCGCCGCGCGCATCCTCGTGCAGGAGCACGTGCTCTACCCGCAGGCCCTGCGCATGATCTGCGACGGCAGCGCCCGGCTCGAGGGCGGGCGCGTTGTGTTCTCGGGCCGCTGGAACGGCGAAGGCGCACTCCGCTCGCCGGCATAGGCGCCTCCTCGTCATGGCCCTCCCATTGCCGTGGCCTTGTCATGGCGGGGATTGACCCGGCCCTCCCGCTTCTGATGGGCGCGGCGATCAAAGGATCGGGACACCGGCACAAGGCCGGTGATGACGTGGTGGTTCCTTAAGCCTCCCCGCGGGAAAGGAAGGAGGCCCCTCCCGTTCAACCGAGGACCGGTTCGGCTCTTTCACGAATGGCGATGGGCGGGGCCTCGACCGCCAGATCCGCATCCACCTTCTCCAGAGCCACCCGGTTGTCGTGGAAAGCCGCGCCGCCATAGGGCGCCACCTGGTCGCCGCCCGTCAGCGTATTGATGCCCCGGCCTTTGGGATGGGCCTTGTTGGGCCAGATGCCTTCGGCGATCAGCACCCCGCGCCGCACGCCGTCGAAGAGCCTTGCGCGCAGGAAAACCTCGCCCCGGTGGTTCCTGAGCTTCACCCAGTCGCCGTCCGCGATGCCCCGCGGCTCGGCATCGAGGGGGTGGATCATCACCTCCGGCCTGCCCTCCTTGGCGACGGAGCCGGGCGTCTCGGTGAAGGAGGAGTTCAGGAAGCTGCGGGCCGGGCTCGTCGCGAGGCGGAACGGATATTCCTCCGTCTCCGCCTCGATCACAGCCCAATGGTCCGGGAAGGTGGGCATCTGGGCATGGGGTCCCATCGGCCCGTTGTTGTAGGAGGGTACCGCGGTCCAGTCCGGCCTGAAGCGGAACCGGCCGTCCGGATAGCCGAACCCTTTCAGATAATGCGCTTCCTCGAAGGGCGGCTGCACGTCCCTGTGAACCACCGCCTCCAGCTCCTCGATCCCGCCCCAGCCTGAATGGCGCAGGGTCCAGTCGATGATTTCGCGCGGCTCCATGTCGAAGGCACGGTGCTCCGCGCCCAGGCGCTTGGCGAGCGCCCGGATGACCTCGTGGTTCGACCGGCATTCGCCCGGGGGATCGATGAGCTTCGGCCCGATCTGGAAATGCTGGTGTCCGCCGCCGGAATAAAGATCGTCGTGCTCCATGAACATGGTCGCGGGCAGCACGATGTCCGCCATCATCGCGGTCTCGGTCATGAACTGCTCGTGCACGCAGACGAACAGGTCCTCGCGGGCGAAGCCCCGCTTCACCAGCTCCTGCTCCGGCGCGACGGAGACGGGATTGGTGTTCTGGATCAGCAACGCCTTCACGGGAGGCCCGTCGTAGAGCGCATCCGGGTCGCCCGTCAGAACGCGACCGATCTGCGACTGGTCGAGCTGGCGGATCGAGCGATCGATCGCCTCGTGTCCCTCGATAAGCGCCTTGTTCCAGCGGAAGATGCCGCTGTTCGAGTGGAACGCGCCACCGCCCTCGACCTGCCAGGCGCCGGTCACCGCCGGGATGCACGCCGCCGCATGCATGTTCACTGCGCCGTTGCGCTGGCGGCCGAAGCCGTAACCGAGGCGGAAGAACGTGCGCTTGGTCTCGCCCACGAGCTTGGCGAAAGCCTCGATCTCCTCCACCGACAGCCCGGTGATCGAAGCGGCCCAGGCCGGGTCGCGGGTCTTCAGATGCGCCTCGAACTCACGGGGATGATCGGTGTAGCGCTCCAGATAATCCCAATCCGCATGGCCGTCGCGGAAGAGCACGTGCATGACCGCGCAGGCGAGCGCCCCGTCGGTTCCGGGCTTCACCAGAAGCGCCATGTCGGCCTGCTTCATGGTGGCGTTCATGTAGATGTCGACTGCGACGATCTTGGCCCCGCGCTCCTTGCGGGCGCGCATGGCGTGGGTCATCACGTTAACCTGGGTGTGAACCGGGTTCGTGCCCCAGATCACCACGCAATCCGACACGGCCATCTCGCGCGGGTCCGCACCCGCCAGCTTGCCCGTGCCCGCCACGTAGCCGGTCCAGCCCATGGGCGTGCAGATGGTGGAATACTGGCCCGAATATTTCTTCACATGGCGCAGGCGGTTGATGCCGTCGCGCATCACGAGGCCCATGGTGCCCGCGTAATAATAGGGCCAGACGGATTGCGAGCCGAACTCACCCTCAGCCTTCAGGAACGCCTTGGCGACAATATCGAGCGCTTCGTCCCAGGAAATGCGCTCGAACCGGCCGGCCCCCTTCGGTCCGCTGCGCTTCAGCGGATAGAGGAGCCGTTCCGGATGGTGAATGCGCTCCGCGTAACGCGCCACCTTCGCGCAGATCACGCCGGCCGTGTAGCTGTTGGTCTTCGCTCCGTGAACGCGCCCGATGCTGCGCCCGCCGATCACCTCAACGGAGAGGGAACAGACGGAGGGGCAATCGTGCGGGCAGACGGAGGGGCGTTGTTCGATGCGGGGAGCTTGGTTCATGGCCGGCGCATGATGACGGAGCGGGAGCGCAAAGAAAAGACCGCTTTTTCTACCCTCCTCCATGCGAGGGAGAGGGAAACAGGCAGAACGTCGGCCCAAAAGAAAAGGCCGCCCGGAGGCGGCCTCGATGGTCTGCTCGGCCAGCCGGAAGGGCTCAGCCGACGATCTCGTTGCCCGAGAAGAACTGGGCGATCTCGATCTTGGCGTTCTCGACGCTGTCGGAGCCATGGACCGAGTTCTCGCCGATGGACTTGGCGTAGAGCTTGCGGATCGTGCCCTCGGCGGCGCTCTCCGGGTTGGTGGCGCCCATGATCTCGCGATAGCGGAGAACGGCGTTCTCGCCTTCGAGGACCTGCACGACGACCGGGCCGGAGATCATGAAGTCCACGAGCTCGCCGAAGAAGGGACGCTCCTTGTGGACCGCGTAGAAGGTCTCGGCCTCGCGGCGGGACATGAGGACGCGCTTCTGGGCAACGATGCGCAAGCCGGCGTTCTCGATGACGGCATTGATGGCACCGGTCAGGTTACGCTCGGTCGCGTCGGGCTTGATGATGGAGAAGGTACGCTCGATGGCCATGACAGGTCACCCTTGTGAGAAATGATAATCGGGAAAGTCCGGCGCTTATAGCGGCGAGACCCCTCCCCCTCAAGCGCCTTTTCGCGCTTGCGAAGGTTATCACCTTGTTGGAAAGCCGGGCCGTCTCCTCTAGTCTTTCCCCTGATCGGTCCGATGAAGGCCGACTTGGAGGAAACCTATGAGATCCTTGATCCTCTCAGCCCTCGGGCTTTGCCTGCTGACAGGGGCGGCCCACGCGCAGGCCCGGGACCCGAGCGGCACTTATCTCAGCGAGAGCGGGGAAACCCGGGTGCGGATCGCGCGCTGCGGCCAAGCCTATTGCGGAACCATCATTTCCGTTCGGGGCGACGCCAAGGACGCGAACAATCCCGATGCCAGCTTGAGGGGCCGCAGCCTCGTCGGCGTCCAGATGATCTCCGACATCCGGCCCTCCGGGGAGGGCTTCACGGGCCAGCTCTACAACTACAAGGACGGCAAGACCTATACGGGCAAGATGTCCTTTGCGGGCAAGACGATGCAGCTTTCCGGCTGCGTCCTCGGCGGCCTGATCTGCCGCTCGCAGACCTGGGCGAAGCTGAACTGAGTACACCCAACGTCATCACCGGTCCTGTGCCGGTGATCCCGCCCCTCGAGCGCCACGCCTTTCCAGAAAGAGATGACCGGGACAGGCCCGGCCATGACGACGGTATGAAGCGGCTCACCGCGCCTTCTGGCCGAAGAGGATGGCTTGAACTGCCGGGTCCTTCATGTCGTAGGAGCCGCGATCCTCCGTATTGACCTCCAGCGCCCGCATCACCGCCGGACGCTCCAGCACAGCGTCGAGCCAGCGCTTCACGTGCGGGAAGTCCTCGATGTTCTGGCCCTGGCGCTCCCACAACTTGGCCCAGGGCGCGATGGCCATGTCGGCGATGGAATACTCGCCCGCCACGAACTCCCGATCCGCGAGGCGCTTGTCGAGCACGCCGTAGAGGCGGTTGGTCTCGTTGGTGTAGCGCTCGATGGCATAGGGCACCTTCTCCGGGGCGTAGATGCGGAAATGGTGCGCTTGGCCGAGCATGGGGCCGAAGCCGCCCATCTGCCAGAACAGCCATTGCTCCACCTCGACGCGTCCGCGCTCGTCCTGGGGATAGAACCGGCCGGTCTTGCGGCCGAGATATTGCAGGATCGCGCCGGACTCGAAGACGGAGATCGGCTGCCCGTCCGGACCGTCGGGATCGACGATCGCGGGCATCTTGTTGTTGGGCGAGATCGCCAGGAACTCGGGCTTGAACTGGTCGCCTTTGCCGATATTCACCGGATGGACCGCGTAGGGCAGCCCGCATTCCTCGAGCATGATGGTGATCTTCCATCCGTTCGGGGTCGGCCAGTAATAGAGATCAATCGGTTGCTGGGCGGATGCCGCCATGGCAGGCCTCTCCTTCTGTGACGATGCGGATCTGACATTAACCTAAGGTATCGCGCCCCATACCGCACCCTCAAGGCCCACGCTTTGCGGTGGATAGAGTGCATGGCTGCCCCCGGGGCCTTGCATGTTTCAATGTTTCATTATGAGATGCCACGGCGCCACTCAAGGCGCCTATGGGGACCACATGATGAACCGTTTCGCGAGCGCGGCCCTCGCCGCCACCCTGGCCCTGGTTTTTGCCGGCACCGTCCCGGCCGCTGCCCAGACGAAGCCGAAGCAGGAGCCGACCGCCGCCCAGCTCGCCGCCCGCGAGCGCCTGTCGAAGTGCAGCGCCGAATGGAAGCAGGCCAAGGCCGGCGGCAAGACCGAGGCCGGCATGAAATGGCCGAAGTTCTGGAGCGCCTGCAACGCGCGGCTCAAGGGCGGCACGAGGGCTTGAGGATCTCGCCCTCCACCGCATCATCACTGACCTTGTGCGGGGATCCACGACTTGATGGCGCGGCGGTTCCTGGAAACGGGATGGCCGAGACGGGCCCGGCCATGACGAAAGAGACTCATGCTGGAAGGAATGAGCAGGGGCCGTTACTCTCACAGCTTCTTCTTGAAACCCTCGTGCGAGCGTGAATAGCCCAATCGCTCGTAGAAGCGGTGGGCGTCCCTGCGGGTCTTGTTGGAGGTCAATTCCATGGCCGCGGCGCCACGGAGACGCGCCTGCTGTTCGGCGAAGGCCATCATCTGCGCACCGATGCCGCCGG
>JAPSLB010000075.1 GCA_031181145.1 Microvirga sp. | reverse complement strand
GCGCTTCCGCGGCGAGCTGACGATCCTGGACGGGCGCTCGGGCGGCGGCGCTTCGGAATACGGCGACGAGGAGCCCGGCCAGATCAGCCGCGGCGGCGATTTCGGCAGAGCATCCCCCATGGAGCGCCGTCCGGCTCCCTCTCAGGGTGGGGGAGGCGGAGCGCCGCGCTACAACGACCTCGACGACGATATTCCGTTCTAGTCGATAGGCCGTGACATCACCCCGCGAGGGGGCTAAAGAGACGCAAAGGCGGCCCGAAGCCGCCTTTTCCTTTGACCGACGAAGGCGCCATGACCACCCCATCTCTCGATACTCTCTTCACCTGGATCCGCACCGAAAGCCCCACTCACGACGTGGCCGGCGTGAACCTGATGATGGATCTCGTCGTCGAGCAGATGAAGGACGCGCCGGTGGGCATTGAGCGCATCAAGGGTGCGCATGGCCTCGGCGACGCGCTGATCCTCCGCGCCGGACCCCGGACCGAGGAGCCTGCCATCCTGATCCTGTCGCATCTCGACACGGTCCATCCGGTCGGCACGATCCAGAAGGATCTGCCGCTGCGGGTCGAGGGGGACCGGCTCTACGGTCCCGGCGTCTACGACATGAAGGCGAGCGCTTGGTATTGCCTGGAGGCCTTCAAGGAGGTCGCCCGAAAGGGAACGGCCGCCCGGCCGCTGATCTATCTGGTCACGCCTGACGAGGAGATCGGCTCGCCCATGACGCGGCCGCTCATCGAGGATTTCGCCCGCCGCTCGGCCTTTGCTCTCGTGACGGAGCCGGGGCGCGACGGCGGCAAGGTGGTCACCTCGCGCAAGGGCGTGGGGCGCTTCGACGTGCATGTGGAGGGCCGTCCCGCCCATGCGGGGTCGCGCCACGCCGAGGGCCGCAACGCCATCTACGAGGCGGCGCGCCAGATCCTCGCCATCGAGGCCATGACCGATTACGCCCGCGGCGTCACCACGACGGTCGGCATGGTATCCGGCGGCACGGCGGTGAATACGGTTCCGCAGCATTGCAGCTTCCCCGTGGACCTGCGCGTCGAGACGGTGGCGGACGGCGAGGCGCTGACGCGGGCGATCCTCGGGCTCGAACCCCACAATCCCGACTTCAAGATTTCGGTCGCGGGCGGCATGAACCGTCCGCCCTACGAGTGCACGGAAGGAACGGCGAAGCTGTTCGACCATGCGAAGTCGCTTGCGGCCGAGATCGGTTTCGAGCTCGTCTCCGCGCCGCGCGTCGGCGGCGGTTCGGACGGCAATTTCACGGCAGCCCTGGGCGTGCCGACCCTCGACGGCCTCGGCATCGACGGCGACGGGGCGCACACCCTGCACGAATACGGCGTGATCTCCTCCATCGCTCCGCGCCAGGAGCTCATGAAGCGCCTGTTGGAGACGCTGCACTGATTACGATCAGCGATCTGCGCGAGAGGCCCGGCTTCGCGGATGACGTCGCGGATCGGGTCTGGCGAGCCTTCTGGAAGGACGACGGCCATCCGCTCGAATGGCTGGCCGGTCTCGTGCGGCAGAGTCTTGAAGCCGGCCCGATCCCTACGACCTTCGTGGCCCATGTCGGCGAGCGGTTCGCCGGAACCGTCTCCGTGATCGCCTGCGACGAGGAGCAAAGGCCCCATTACACGCCCTGGATCGCGGCGTTGTGGGTCGAGCCGGAGGACCGGCGGCGGGGCGCCGGGGCCGCCCTGGTCGAACGCGCTGCGGAATTCGCCTTCGGCACCGGGGCGACCCGGATCCATCTCCTCTCCCGTGAGAGGCGCCGGGCCTATTACGAGAGCCTGGGATGGACGGTGCTCGAGGCGGATGCGCCTGAGCCGGGGCTCCATGTCCTGATCAGGAATGTGCGAGCGGAGACCTCACGATGAATGCTCGATCCGAGCGGAATTACCGGCCCAATGTGGGCATCGCTCTCTTCAACGCCCGCGGGCAGGTGCTGGTGGCCCGCCGTCTCGGGAATTCGGGGCCCGAAACGATCGCGCCGGGACACGAATGGCAGATGCCCCAGGGCGGCATCGATGCGGGCGAGGATCCTCTGGCGGCGGCCTGGCGGGAACTCCAGGAGGAAACGAACGTCACCCGTGCCGTTTATCTGGGGGAGACGGAGGGCTGGCTCGCTTACGACTTCCCGCCCTATGACGGCCCGCCTCACCATCTCTCGCCGTTCCAGGGGCAGCGGCAGAAATGGTTCGCCCTGCGCTTCACGGGCGACGAGAGCGAGATCGATGTGACGCTCACGCACGGCAACGCGGTTCCGGAATTCGCCGAATGGCGCTGGCAGGAGCTGGCCGATGTGCCTGCTCTCGTCGTGCCCTTCAAGCGAGCCGTCTACGAACGCGTGGCGGAGATCTTCGCGCCGTTCGCGGTGTCGCCGGAACCTGTCGCCCAGAGCGCCTAGCGCATCGTGCGAAAAAATGGACCCGGTTTTCGCTGACGCGGCCCTTCGGGTCCGCACATGACGATGCGCGGCTTGAAAGAGGGAGCATCGGATTGGATCCCAAAAGCGGAGTCCGCTTTTCACGTCCGATGCTCTAGGGCATTTTTCGGCGAAGCGGATCCGGCCGCCGCCGGAGAATGCGGAAGCCGCAAGGGACGAGGGGATTCCACGCAGGCGGAAGCGGCCCGGGGCGCCTCAGCCACCGTCCTTGTCGTCCGTCTGCGCGAGTTCGGGATGCTTCTTCACAAGGGCATCCCGGTCATTGGCCAGGTTGTCCCAGGTGCGCGCCATTTCCAGAAGCTGTTCCCGCTGCGGCCCTTCCGGAACCTGCTTGGCGAGGATGCGGCACTCTTCGGCGTGCTTGCGGTATTCGGATGCTTTCTTCATGGATTCTTCTCGAATAGGGCCCAAACTTAGACCGTCTACGGGCGCAACAGGGCAATGATGCCGTCGATGATGAACTGCACGGCGAGACCCGCGAGGATCACGCCCAGCAGGCGGGTCAGGACCACGTTCCCGGTCACGCCGAGCCACCGCGAGACGCGCTCGGCAGCCGAGAACACGATGAGACAGCTCAGGATTCCCAGGGCGATCAGGAGGATCAGCGACGAGAGATAGACGAAGTTCCCGTCGGCCCGCCCGGCCAGGAGGATGACGGCCGTGATGGCGCCGGGGCCGGCCATGAGCGGGATGGCAAGAGGAAAGGCCGCAATGTTGCGGATATGGTCCTCCGTGATGGCGGTGTCGGCGGTGTGCTGCTTGCGCTCGTTGCGGCGCTCGAACACCATTTCGAACGCGATCCAGAACAGCAGCAGCCCGCCCGAGATGCGGAACGCCGGAAGGCCCACGCCCAGGAGGCGCAGGAGAACTTCGCCGCCGAGGCCGAAGAAGGCCAGGATGCAGAAGGCGATCAGGCTCGCCCGAGTCGCGACGCGGCGGCGTTCCGCCGCCGTCATGCCTCGGGTCAGCGACATGAAGATCGGGGCGAGGGCGACCGGATCAAGGGTGACGAGCAGTGTCACGAGGGCGGCGGAGATATAGTCGAAGAGCATCGGCTGGACCTTGAGGACAGCTTTGCTTTATGGGGTCCTCTGGCGGTTTTGGCGAGGGGGCGCGCAACGATGTTCACGATTTTGGACCGGATCAGCTGGCCCGGGCATCCCGACAAGGCCAACGAGGACATCTGCGGAGCGTGCGGGGACTGGGCCTGGATGATCGACACCTCGATATTTCCCGGCACCGCTCCCGTTATGCACGCCGGGAGCGATGCGGCCTGGCTTGCCGCCTTCGCGGATGAGCGCTTCTCGAGCCTCGCCCCCCATGCCGAGGACGGCGCAGCCCTGGTCCGGGACGTGATGGAGGAGGCGCGCACCGCCTACAGGGCCGTTGCTCCCCGGGAGCGGCATGAGGATTTCGTCTCCTGGCCACTCGGCGCGATGACCCTGGTGCAGCGCAAGGGGAATGTTCTCGATGCGTGGACCTTCGGGGACACCACGGCCTTCCTCCGCCAGCCCGACGGGACCGTCGTGACCCTGGGGGAGGCTCCCGGCCTCAGGGATTTCGAATCCGCCAAGGCGGCCGAACTGATGCGGGCTGCGGTCTCGCGGCCGAACGACATTCTCCGGGAGCCCGTTTTCCTCGACTGGCTCGGGGAGCGCCGCGAGCGGCAGCGCAGGAGCGGGGTCCCGGCAGCGCTCCTGAGCCTCAATCCGGATGCCGCCGATCGCCTGAGGTACGAGCGTGCGCCCTGCGGGGACGGCACCGTGATCCTGCTCGCCAGCGACGGGTTTTCGGCCCTGGTCGACCTCTACGAGGCCTTCGACGCCAAGGGCCTGATGGAGGCAGCCATCGCCTCGGGCCTGGAGCCCCTGGCTGCCAGGGCGCGGGAGATCGAGACGAAGCTGGACCCGGACGGGACGCTTTACCCCCGTTTCAAACTGAGCGACGACACCACTGCAATTCTGCTGAGGGCCTAGGCAACCGAGGGTCTTGGCGGATTGATCCGCCGCCGCTGCCTCCGCCTCCTTGATCCGTCCCCGGACAAGCCGCGCCGGCCCCGGGACGCGCCCGTTTGCCTGGTTGTCGGGGACCCTCGCAGGGTGTGTCCTCTTGCCTCTGGAAAACCCTTCCCAAACCTTGAAAAAGGTGCGGAAAACGGCCATCTAAGGATTTGAATTTCAATTGGATTCGCGAGGCTGCCTTACGGCTTGACGAAGCGGCATCTCGAGCCGCCTCTCGCGAAGGGGCAGACCGTTTTAAGAAAGACCAACCTTGACCGATCCGAACGATATCCGCTCCGGCGGCCCCGGCGGGGACCAGCCGGCCAGCGACATCAAGCCGATTTCCATCGTTGACGAGATGAAGCGGTCTTATCTCGATTACGCCATGAGCGTGATCGTGAGCCGCGCTCTTCCCGATGCGCGCGACGGCCTCAAGCCCGTGCACCGACGCATCCTCTACTCAATGCACGAGAACGGCTACACGCCGGACAAGAAATACGTGAAGTCCGCCCGCATCGTCGGTGACGTGATGGGTCAATACCACCCGCACGGCGACAGCGCGATCTACGACGCCTTGGTGCGCATGGCTCAGGACTTCTCGCTGCGCCTCATGCTCGTGGACGGGCAGGGCAATTTCGGCTCCGTGGACGGCGATCCGCCGGCGGCGATGCGCTACACCGAGTCCCGCCTCGCCAAGGCGGCGATGCCGTTGCTCGACGACATCGACAAGGACACGGTCGACTTCACGCCTAACTACGACGAATCCAAGGACGAGCCGACGGTTCTGCCGGCCCGCTACCCGAACCTGCTCGTGAACGGCGCCGGCGGCATCGCGGTCGGCATGGCCACCAACATGCCTCCCCATAACTTAGGGGAAGTCATCGACGGCTGCCTGGCCTTCATCGAGAACCCCGATATCTCCGCCGAGGAGCTGATCGAGATCATTCCCGGTCCGGACTTTCCGACCGGCGCACTGATCCTCGGGCGCTCTGGCGCGCGCTCTGCCTATACCACGGGGCGCGGCTCCATCGTCATGCGGGCCAAGTCCGAGATCGAGGAGGTCCGCAAGGACCGCGAGGCGCTTATCTTCACCGAGATCCCGTATCAGGTGAACAAGGCCTCGCTGATCGAGAAGATCGCCGAACTCGTGCGCGAGAAGAAGATCGAGGGCATCGCGGATCTGCGCGACGAATCCGATCGCGACGGCATGCGCATCGTCGTCGAGATCAAGCGCGACGCCATGGCAGACGTGGTGCTCAACCAGCTCTACCGCTATACGCCTCTGCAGACGAGCTTCGGCGCCAACATGGTGGCGCTCAACGGCGGCCGTCCCGAGCAGATGACGCTCAAGGACCTGATCCGCGCCTTCGTCGACTTCCGCGAGGAGGTCGTGTCGCGCCGCACCAAGTTCCTGCTCAACAAGGCCCGCGAGCGCGCTCACGTCTTGTGCGGCCTCGCCATTGCCGTGGCGAATATCGACGAGGTCATCCGTCTCATCCGCACCGCGCCGGATCCGAACGCGGCGCGTGAGGCTCTCATGGGCCGCGACTGGCCTGCTCACGACATCGCGCCTCTCATCGCCCTCGTCGACGATCCGCGCCACAAGATCAACGAGGACGGCACCTACCGTCTCTCCGAGACTCAGGCCCGTGCGATCCTCGATCTGCGCCTGCAACGCCTCACGGCCCTGGGGCGCGACGAGATCGGCGACGAGCTGTCCAAGCTTGCGGCCGAGATCTCGGATTACCTTGAGATCCTGCGCTCGCGCGCCCGCATCATGGGCATCATCAAGGATGAGTTGACGGAGATCCGCAACGCCTATGCCACGCCGCGCAAGACGCAGATCGTGGACTGGGATTCCGATCTCGACGACGAGGACCTGATCGCCCGCGAGGACATGGTGGTGACCGTGTCGCATGCCGGCTACATCAAGCGCGTGCCGCTCTCGACCTACCGGGCGCAGCGCCGCGGCGGCAAGGGCCGCTCGGCCATGTCGACCAGGGACGAGGATTTCGTCACCCGCCTCTTCGTCGCGAACACCCACACGCCGGTGATCTTCTTCTCGTCCGAGGGACAGGCCTACAAGGAGAAGGTGTGGCGCCTGCCGCTCGCGGCTCCGAACGCCAAGGGCAAGGCGCTGGTGAACATGCTGCCGCTCAAGCAGGGCGAACGCATCAACGCCATCATGCCGCTGCCGGAGGACGAGGCGTCCTGGGACAAGCTGGACGTGATGTTCGCCACCTCGCGCGGGACGGTTCGCCGTAACAAGCTGTCGGACTTCGTGCAGGTCAATCGCGGCGGCAAGATCGCCATGAAGCTGGACGAGGGCGAGCACATCGTCGACGTGCAGATCTGCTCTGAGCACGACGACGTGCTGCTTACCACGGCCAAGGGACAGTGCATCCGCTTCCCCGTGACGGACGTGCGCGTGTTCAAGGGGCGCGACTCCATGGGCGTGCGGGGCATCAACCTGGCCGAGGGCGACAAGATCATCTCCATGGCGATCCTGCGCCATGTGGAGGCGACGGGCGAGGAGCGCGCCGCCTACCTCAAGATGCGTCGCGCCGTCATGGGCGAACAGGCCAATGGCGATGCCGACGCGAATGGCACGGACGATGGAGAGGATACCGAGACCGGCAATCTCTCCCTCTCCCAGGAGCGCTATGCGGAGATGAGCGCGCAGGAGCAGTGCATCCTGACGATCTCCGAGAAGGGCTACGGCAAGCGCACCCTGTCCTACGAGTACCGCATCACCGGGCGCGGCGGCAAAGGCATCACGGCCATGGCGGTCAACAACCGCAACGGCCTGCTCGTCGCGTCCTTCCCCGTGGAGAACGCCGACCAGATCATGCTCGTCACCGATGGCGGCCAGCTGATCCGTGTGCCGGTGGACGGCATCCGCGTCGTCGGCCGCAATTCGCAGGGCGTCACGATCTTCTCCACCCGCGACAAGGAGAAGGTGGTCTCCGTGGAGCACATCGAGGGTGAGGAAGGCGAAGACGGCGAGGATGTCGATGACGCCGGAATTGAAGGCGGCGAGGCCGCGGAAGAGTAGGCTTCCGTCCAGGCCAGATCATCAAGGGGGGCGGGCATCGTCCCCCTTTTCTTTAAGGGACGGGTTACAGGAAGCTCGCGAAAGCCGCCGGGCTCAGCACGGCGACAGCTGTGGCAACCACGATGATGAGGCGGAGGATCATGGGGGCTCCTGAAACCTTAACCATAGGTTAAGTGGAGTATTCCGCGCCCTTGTCCAGCCCGCCGTGCGCCAACGCACGGCTTGCCCGGCTGCCTCAATCGGGCTACCCCTTGAGCCATGACACGCACCGCTCTCTATACCGGCAGCTTCGACCCTGTCACCAACGGCCATCTGGATGTTCTGCGCCAGGCCTGCGCCGTAGCGGACAGAATCGTCGTGGCCATCGGGGTTCATTCCTCCAAGGCGCCCATCTTCACGGCCGAGGAGAGGGCCGAGATGCTCCGGGCTGTCTGCGGGCCCGTGCTGCAGGCCAATGGCGTGGAGCTGGAGGTCGCCACCTTCGACGATCTCGCCGTGGACGCCGCCCGGCGCCACGGCGCGAGCCTCATCGTCCGGGGCCTGCGGGACGGCACTGATTTCGATTACGAGGTCCAGATGGCCTCCATGAACGCCGCCATGGCGCCGGACGTTCAGACGGTCTTCTTTCCGGCCTCGCCCCCGGTCCGCCCGATTACCGCCACGCTTGTCCGGCAGATCGCGGCCATGCGGGGCGACGTCTCCGCCTTCGTGCCGGGGCTTGTCGCGGAGCGCCTCGGGGCCAAATTCACGCGGCCGTAACGATTTCCGTTCCTCAAAAGGAGAACCCAACCCATGAAGCGTTTGATCGCAGCCGGTGCGCTCGTGCTGGCCGGCCTCGTTCCGGCCGCTGCCCAGCAGGCCAATGACCCGCAGAACACCGTTTTCCTCGACACCAAGGATGGCCGGATCACCATCCGCCTGCGCCCGGACCTCGCCCCCAAGCACGTGGAGCAGATCAAGACGCTGACGAAGCAGGGCTTCTATGACGGCGTTCCGTTCCACCGGGTGATCGAGGGCTTCATGGCCCAGACAGGCGATCCCACCGGCACCGGCACGGGCAAGTCGGACCTGCCCAACATCCCGGCCGAATTCACCAACACCCAGTACAAGCGCGGCTCCGTCGGCATGGCCCGCTCGCAGAGCCCGAATTCCGCCAACTCCCAGTTCTTCATCTGCTACGAGGGCTGCGGCCCGCTGACCGGTCAGTACACACTCTTCGGCGAGGTCGTGTCCGGCATGGATGTGGCCGACAAGATCAAGAAGGGTAATGCAGCCGCTAACGGCATGGTCACGAACCCCGACAAAATCGTGAAGATGCAGCTTGCCGCCGACGCGCAGTGATGCGGCGGAAACGGCCATCCGGAGCGCGAACGGTGATCGTCGCGCTGCTCCTCTCGGCGGCTTCCGATTCGGCGGTTGCGGAGGATGGCCTGTTTTTCGGGCAGGACGACTGGTACGAGCCCTATGAGCCTCCACCCAGCCTGCCCGAGGGCATCCAGGGCGTCGTGAGGCCGGATGCGAACGCGGCTGCGCTGCAGCGCATCGACACGATACGGGAGGTGTTCCGGGCCCTTCAGGCCTGCTGGCGCCCGCCGAGCGGGAGCGGCCATTCCGGCCAGGAGATCACGCTGCGCCTCAGCTTCAAGCGGAACGGCGAGGTCCTGGGGAAGCCGCGGATCACCTATTACAAGCCGGGAGCCGAGGAAGAACAGCGGGAGCCGTTCACGCGTTCCGTGCGTGAGGCTTTCGAGCGCTGCACGCCTTTTCCTTTCACGGAAAGTTTTGGAGCGGCCATCGCCGGGCGCATCTTTGCCTTCCGTTTTGTCGATGCCCGACCTATGTGAACGGGCAGGATTGGATTTATCAACCGAACAAGCCGCTTCAGGAGAGACCGATGGCAGATCCGGAAAACACACTCATCATGGAAACCACGAAGGGACGCGTGGTGATCGAATTGCGCCCGGATCTCGCCCCCGGCCATGTGGAGCGCATCAAGACCCTGGCTCGCCAGGGCTTCTATGACGGGATCGCCTTCCATCGGGTGATCGAGGGCTTCATGGCCCAGACCGGCTGCC
>JAPSLB010000030.1 GCA_031181145.1 Microvirga sp. | reverse complement strand
TCTCCGGCGGTCAGCAGCAGCGCGTCGCCGTGGCGCGCGCCCTCGTGCTGGAGCCCCAGGTGCTTCTGTTCGACGAGCCCCTGTCGAATCTCGACGCCAAGCTGCGGCGCCGCGTGCGCGAGGACATCCGCGAGCTCCAGCAGAGCCTGAATCTCACCGTGGCCTATGTCACCCACGACCAGGAGGAGGCCCTCGCCGTTTCGGACCATATCATCGTGATGTCGAACGCCCGCATCGCTCAGACGGGCACGCCGCGCGAGCTCTACGAGGAGCCGGCGGATCTGTTCGTCGCCGATTTCATCGGCGATGCCAACATCATCTCCGGCGAGATCATCGATACGTCCGGCGAGATGGCGAATGTGAGGATCGGCGGCATGAGCATCCAGCTTCCCCGTCGTGGCGTCGGCCAGGGACCTGTGAAGCTCGCGGTGCGACCCGACGCGATCGCGCTGGACGATGATTCAGCGGCCGCCGGAAAGGTCATGGGGACGGTCAGGAAAGCGTCCTATCTCGGCACCCAGATGGAGTACGAGGTGGAAAGTCCCATCGGGGAGTTGTTCGTCGTTCAGTACGGCCGCAAGGACCCCATCGCTCCGGGCACCCCGATCTCGATTTCCTTCGCCACGCAGCGTGGAATCGCGATCATTCCCGGAGCTTGACGCCCGAAGATGATTCCACATGCGTGGAATCATCGTCCTTCTTTGGCTCAGCCGCATTTTCTGACGGCGGACCGGCTCCACTTCCCCGAAGAAAGGCCCTAGACCGCGCCCTCGTCCGGAATGTTGAGGATCGTACCGCAGGCCTTGCAGTGGATGGCGTCCCTGTCGTGCCGCTGCAACCCGCAGACGGGACAGGGATGACGAACCTTGTTCGGCCGGAGCAGAACCTGCACGAGTCGCAGGAACAGCGTCACGCCGCAGATCATGATGATGACCGAGAGCAGGTGCCCCAACGTGCCCTTGAGCGTGATGTCGCCGAACCCCGTCGTGGTGAGCGCCGCGATGGTGAAATATAGCGCATCAACGTAATTGCGGATGTCCTCGTTGGTCCAGCGCTGGGTTTCATAGACGAAACCGGTCATGATGAAGATGAAGACGCTGAGATTAACGGTCGCGATGATCAGCTCCTCGTTGCGCCGGAAGAAAGCACTGTCGGCCCGCAGCCGCACCAGGAGCTGATAGGTGCGCAGGAGCCTCACCGTGCGCAGGATGCGCAGGAAGCCGATGCCCTCGCCCACCACCGGTGCGAGGAATGAGACGATGGCGGCGACATCGGCGAAGGTCACAGGATGGGCGAGATCCCGCCACCGGGTCCGGCTGATGGTGATCCGGGCCACAAAATCGGCCAGAATCGCCAGGCCGATGGCTATATCGACCCACTCCATGACTTTGTAGCGCGGCAGGAAGGACGTGACGATGATGAATAGAATGGTCGCAATGTCGAAGATGAGGAGCCCGTAGCGAAAGCGATGAGCCTCCGGTGCATCGGCCTCGTAAAGAAACCGGAGCTTCCCGACCAATCTCCAGCGGGAGGTTCCAAGGGCTTGGCGCGAGGAGGTGCGATGCATGGGAGATGTCGTGCTTTCTTTCAGTTCGTGGGGCCTCCACTATCTATATGGCAGGCTTGCAATTCTAACAGGGTGTCTTTTGAGCCGAAGCGGTTTACGGATGGCCCGGCGACTTTTACGAGATGGACGAATGCTCAAGGCTCTGATTTTCGACATGGATGGAACCCTGGTTCACAGCGACCCGGTCCATCTGCGGGCGTTTTCCGAGATTCTGAGGCCCGAAGGCGTGACGATCGACGAGCATGTCTATCGCTCCACGATCATCGGCCGCACGAACGAGGCCATCTTCGCCAGCCTTCTTCCACATCGCTCGATGGAGGAGCATCTGGCCTTCGCCGACGAGAAGGAGGCCACCTTCCGCCGCTTGGCGCTCGAACTGAAGCCGCTGGACGGTCTCATCGAGCTCCTCGACTGGGCGGATGAGCGTGGGATCAGGATCGCGCTCGTCACGAATGCCCCCCGGCTGAATGCGGAGCACATGCTCGACGTTCTGGGGCTCACGGAGCGGTTTCCCGTTCAGATCACGATCGATCAGGTGGAGCGCGGGAAGCCCGACCCCCTTCCCTATCTCACGGCCCTTGAGCGGCTCGGCGTGCATGCGGGCGAGGCCATTGCCTTCGAGGATTCTCCCTCGGGCATGAAGGCCGCCAAGGCCGCCGGCCTTTTTTCCTTCGGCGTGCTGACCGGCCTGACCGCACAGGAGATGCGGGAGATGGGAGCGGATGCGGCCATCGAGGATTTCCACGCCCCCATGCTCTGGGACGTGCTCAACAGCAAGGCTGCCGCCTGAGGCTTGCTTCAGGCGGCGTCGGAACGCGACACTGGATCAGCGGCCTCGTCGAAGCGCCGCCTCGCCTCCATGATCCGGTCCCTGTTCTCGATCGCCCATGAGCCCAGCGCCCTGACAGTCTTGAGCAGACTGCAACCCAGCTCTGTGAGCCGGTACTCCACCCGTGGCGGAATCGTGGGATAGACGGTGCGTGTGACGAGCCCGTCACGCTCCAATCCGCGCAAGGTCAGGGTCAGCATCCGCTGGGAGATTCCGCCGACATCACGGCGTAACTCGTTGAATCTCTTGGTACCGCCGCCAAGCTGCACCACAACCTGGACGCTCCACTTGTCGCCGACCCGGGAAAGGATTTCCGTCACCGTGCGACAGTCGGCGGGCACATGCATGTGACTGGGTGTCATGAAAGTGCCTCCTTGCATGGGATCCGAGGAGTTACCTAATGAGCCTCGGTTACCTAAAGGAACCTAGACCCTGTTCCCGTCCGTTGCAAACTCAGGAAGTCAGATGACGCTCAAGCTTCACACCATCGTGGCCAGCACGCGCCCCGGCCGTATCGGCCCCGGCATCGCGCAGTGGTTCAACGACTTTGCCGCCGAGCATGGCAAGTTCGATCCCGTTCTCGTCGATCTGGCCGAGTTCGACCTGCCCGTCTTCGACGAGCCTGAGCATCCGCGCTTAAGAAATTACCACCACGCCCACACCAAGGCATGGAGCAAGAGCGTGGCTGAAGCCGATGCATTCGTGTTCGTCACGCCCGAATACAATTACGGCCCGCCGCCCTCGCTCCTGAACGCGCTGAACTATCTTGCGCTCGAATGGAACTACACGCCTGCCGGCTTCGTGAGCTATGGCGGCATTTCGGGCGGCATGCGCGCCGTACAGGTCACCAAGCAGATACTCTCGACGTTCAAAGTGATGCCGATTCCGGAAGGCGTGCCGATGCCGATGGTTTTCCAGAATCTGGAGAATGGGAAGCTGAAGCCCGCCGATATCTACAGGACCTCGGCCGCCACGATGCTGGACGAGCTGCACAGGTGGGCCGAAAGCCTGAAGACCCTCCGTGCCTCCCACAAGGCCTCCCTGCAGATGAAGGCCCAGGCAGCCTGAACCGCGAACAGCCCGTAAGAGCCGGAAAAGTCGTCGCTAGCAGCAGCGACGACTTTTCCGATCGCCCCTCGGGTCGCATCCGCTTCGGACCGTAGGAGAGAACCCAAGCCTGGAAATCCTCCGAGAAGGTTTCAAAACGGTGCGGAACATAGGCCAGGACGTGCGGAAGGTCGCCGGCCTCGAACGTGCCGAGCTCGACGCCGATCTCCTCACCCTTATCGAAGAAAGTCCTGAACGGGCCGTCCGCGGACAGACGCGCGGCTCTTGAAACGGCGAAGATGCCCGAGAGCAACGATCAAAGCCGCCCGGACAGCGCATCCTCGAAGAGCTTCCGCGCGGTTTCCCTGGTGATCGGAACCGGGTTCCCGCCGGCGGTGGGATCGTTGGGAGCCATCTCGGACATCTCGTCGAAACGTGCGCTGTCGACTTTAAGGCCCTCGAGCGTGTGGGGCACGCCGAGATCCTTGCGCAGCCGCAGTACCCAATCGAGGAAAGCCTGGAACGACGGCTCGAGCCCCATATAGGCAGCAAGCCGCTCGATCTTCGTCTCGATGGCCTGGCGGTTATAGACCAGCACATAAGGCATGAAGACCGCGTTGGTCAGTCCGTGATGGGTATCATAGAGCGCGCCGGTCGGATGCGAGAGCGCGTGGATCGCTCCTAGGCCCTTCTGGAACGCGGTGGCGCCCATGGCGGCGGCCGACATCATCTGCGCACGCGCCTCGATATCCGTGCCGTCTTTGTATGCACGCGGCAGGTATTCCTTCACGAGGCGGATGCCTTCGACCGCGATGCCCTCGGCCATCGGGTGATAGCCCGGTGCGCAATAGGCTTCGATGCAATGGGCGAGCGCATCGAGGCCCGTACCCGCGGTGATGTGCGGCGGCATGCCGACCGTCAGCTCCGGATCGCAGATCACGATCTTCGGCATCATCAGCGGATGGAAGATCACCTTCTTGGTATGGGTGGCTTCCTGCGTGATCACACCGGCGCGACCGACCTCCGAACCCGTGCCCGCTGTCGTCGGCGCGGCGACGATCGGCAGAATTCCCTCGGGGTCCGCGCGGGTCCACCAATCCCCGATATCCTCGAAATCCCACATGGGGCGGGTCTGGCCTGCCATGAAGGCGATCACCTTGCCCGTGTCGAGCGCCGAGCCGCCGCCGAAGGCGACGACGCCGTCGTGTCCGCCCGCCTTCAGGGCTTCGAGCCCCCTGTAGACGTTCGTCTCGATCGGATTCGGCTTGATGTCCGAGAAGATCGCGGCCCTGAGGCCTGCGCCGGTCAGCTGATCCAACGCCGCCTTCGTCATCGCCTGGGTGGCGAGGAACGGGTCCGTGACGATGAGCGGAGCCTGCATGCCTACCGACTTGCAGACCTCGGCCAGTTCCGAGATCCGGCCTGCGCCGAAGCGGACGGCGGTGGGATAGTTCCAGTTGGAGCGGAGAGACATGGTCATGATGGTTTCGATCAGATCTGGCGGAGGTGGTAGGATTTCGGACGGGTGAGCGACTCGTAGGCAAGGCGCGACAGGCTCGCGCCGCGGCCCGTATCCTTCACCCCGGTCCAGGCGAGGGCGGGATCGAGATAATCGCACCGGTTCATGAACACGGTGCCGGTCTCGAGCTTCTCGCCGATAGACTCGGCCGCATCCACATCGGAGGTCCAGATCGCCGCCGAGAGGCCGTAGGCCGAGTCGTTCATGAGGCGGATCGCCTCCTCGTCGCCCTTCACCTTCATGATGCCGACGGTGGGGCCGAAGCTTTCCTCCCGCATGACGCTCATGGTGTGATCGACATTGGTGAGCACCTGCGGCGCGAGATAGGCCGTGCCGCCCACATCCGCCCGGAAGTTCTTAGGCTCGATATGCGCCTTCGCGCCTTTGGCCACCGCTTCCGCGTTCTGTTCGCGCACGAGATCGGCAAAGCGTTTGTGCGCCATGGGGCCAAGGGTCGTCGCCTCGTCCAGCGGATTGCCGAGCACGTATTTGTTCACGAGTTCGACGGCCCCTTCCACGAACCGGTCGTAATGTCGCTCATGCACATAGATGCGCTCGATACCACAGCAGCACTGACCCGAATTGAAGAACGCGCCGTCGACCAGGTTCTCGATGGCATGATCGATATTGGCATCCTCGCGCACATAGGCCGGGTCCTTGCCGCCGAGCTCAAGGCCAAGAGACGTGAAGGTGCCCGCCGCGGCACGCTCGATGGCGCGGCCGCCGGTCACAGAGCCCGTGAAATTGCAGTGGTCGACGAGGCCGCCGCTCAGGATGCGGCCCGTCTGGTCGTGACTGAGATGCATGTTCTGGAACAGGCCCTTCGGCATCCCGGCGCGATCCATCGCCATCTGGAACCGCTCGCCTGCGAGGACCGTCTGCGACGCGTGCTTCAGAAGCGCCGCGTTGCCCGCCATGAGAGCGGGCACGATGGTGTTGATCGCCGTGAGATACGGATAGTTCCACGGCGCGATGACGAGGACGAGGCCGACGGGCTCGCGTTTGATCATGCGGCGGAAGCCGGACTTCTCGTCATCGGCGGGAATGTCCTGGAGGCTCTTTTCCGCGATGCGGATCATGTAGCGGGCGCGCTCCTCCACGCCGCGGAACTCGCCGCCATAGCGCACTGGCCGACCCATCATCTGGGCAATTTCCGGCACGACCTCCTGGTTCATGGCGAGCAGCGCATCGAGAAACGCCGAGACCTTGCTCGCGCGCTCCTGAAGAGGCACGGTGCGCCAGGCCGCTTGCGCCTCGCGGGCGGACGTGATCGCCGCATCGATGGCGGCCTCGGACATGATGGGGCGGCGGACCAGCTCGCGCCCGTCGATGGGGGAAATGCAGACGATATCGGTATCGGCCATAAGGCCGTCTCCTTCAGCAATGATCCCTTTCCTCGCGGGGAGGGATTAAGGACGGGGTGCAAAGTCGGAACGCTGTGTCTCATCCCGAGAATGCGTGGCTCCTACCATGTCACGGCCGGACGTGTCCCGGTGATCCCGACCCCAGACCCGCGGCGCTCTACGGATCGGGATCACCGGCACAAGGCCGGTGATGACATTTCAGTGGTTTCAGATCTTCCTGTTCCTCCCCGCCGCGAGGGCTGCTCCCGCCATGCTTCTGAACATGCCCATCTCGGGCAGGCCCGAGACGGGTGGGAAGGGAAGAAGCACCTTGCCCGCGCGGGGCATACGAAAACTCCTAGATGATTTCGAAGTAGCGTGCGAGCTGCCAATCGGTGATCGCCTTGCGCGCTTGCCTCTCCTCCCATTCGCGCGTTGCCGCGTAATGATCCACGAAGACGTCGCCGAAGAGCTGGCGCGCCGCTTCCGAGTTCCTCAGACGCTCGGCGGCCTCGCCCAGCGAGCGCGGCAGGGCCCGCTCCTTCGGGTGCTCCGCCGAATAGGCGTTTCCTTCGACCGGATCGCCCGGGTCGATGCGGTTCTCGATGCCCCAGAGGCCGGAGCCGATGGCGGCGGCAAGGGCGATATAAGGATTGATGTCGGCGGCGGCGACCCGGTATTCCACGCGCTGCGACTTCTCGGAGCCCGGGATGACGCGAAGCGCGGTGGTGCGGTTCTCCACCCCCCAGGCGGAATCCGTCGGCGCCCAGAAGCCCGGAATGAGGCGGGTATAGCTGTTCACGGTGGATGCCACCATGGCGAGGATCTCTGGCATCAGCTTCTGCTGACCGCCCACGTACCAGCGCATGATGTCCGACATGCCGTGCATGGCCTGCGCATCGTAGAACACGCCCTTGCCCGTCTCGCGGTCGCGCAGGGACGAATGCAGGTGGCCCGACTGGCCGGGCCAGTCGGCGGACCACTTCGCCATGAAGGTGGCCATCCAGCCGCGGCGCTGCGCGAGGATCTTGGTATAGGTCTTGAACAGAACCGCCTTGTCGGCCGCACGCAGTGCGTCGTCCACGCGGATCGCGGCTTCCAGCACGCCGGGGCCGGTCTCCGTGTGCAGGCCCTCGATCTCGAAATCCATCCTGTTCGCGAGATCGAGAAGCTCATGGTAGAAATCCGCGTGCACGCCCGAGCGCAGCACCGAGTAGCCGAAGAAGCCCGGCGTGATGTTCTTCAGGTTCCGGTACTCCTTCTCGCGCACGGAATGAGGCGTCTCCTCAAAGAGGAAGAACTCGAACTCCGCGGCGGCGGACACGGCGAAGCCCATGTCCCCCGCCTTCTTCAGCACGCGCCGCAGCACGCCGCGCGGGCAGGCAGGCTCCGCATATCCCTCGAACTCCGCCAGAAAGAACGGCAGATCGTTCTCGAAGGGAATGAGGCGCATGGTTTCGGGCAGAACCCGCGCGGTCGCGTCCGGGTAGGCCGTGTGCCAGCCGGTCAGCGTCGTGTTGTCGTAGAGCTGATCGTTGGAGTCCCAGCCGAGAACGACGTCGCAGAAGCCGAATCCCTTCTCGAGCGCGGATTCGAACTTGTCGCGGGCCATGTACTTGCCGCGCATGATGCCGTCGGCATCGGTCAGTCCGATCTTCACGAACGGCAGGTCGCGGCTGCGCACATACTCCACGGCATCGGCAGCGTTCTTGATTGTGGGAGCGGTCATGCTCGAAAACCCCAACGAGAAGGATGAGGGGAGCGCACATCATGCGCGCTCCCGGGCTGCGATCAATAGGACTTGTACTCGGCCTCGCCCTTGGTGAGCGCGAACTCCTCCTCCGGCGAGAGGATGAGCTTGTGGCGGCCGACCAGCAGGAAATAGGCCATCATGATCGCATAATAGACCGCCACGCCGATCACGGCCGTCCGGAAGGCTGCGTCCGTGAACTGGAACACGAGCGTCACGGCTGCGATAACCATGCAGGTCACCGCGCCCGCGACGCCGAAGGGGCTCGAATAAGGCCGGTGAAGACCCGGGAACCTCGTCTTCAGGACGATGTAGGACATGCCCTGCATGAAATAGGCCAGCATGGCGCCCGCCACCGCCATATTGAGCAGCGTGCCGCCGATCAAGGCTCCGCCTGCGTCCGCACCTAGCGAGAACCAGATGATCACCATAACCACGAGACCGGCCACCGCACCCGTGATCAGGGCCACGTAAGGAGTCTTGCGCTCACCGTGCGTCACCGACAGCAGCCTCGGGAAATAGCCTGCCCGCGAGAGCGAATAGATCTGCCGTCCGAAAGCGAAGATGATGGTATGGAAGGATGCGATGAGGCCGATCACCGCGATAGCCGCGAGGATCTTCGCGATATCCGTCCCGAACAGGGTGCGGAACCCGTCGAGAAGCGGCTCGCCCGACTTGCCCAGACCCGCTGCACCCGGCGCGATGCCCGTGTTGAGGAACAGCACGAGGAAGGCGGAAGCAATCAGCGTCAGGATGCCGGCGATGATGCCTTTCGGCATGTCGCGCTGCGGATCGTGCGACTCCTCCGCCGCGAGCGGCAGTTGCTCGATGGCGAGGAACAGCCAGACTGCGAAGGGGAGCGACGCCAGAATGCCGATAACGCCGTTGGGCAGGAACGGTCCGCCTCCCGCGGGCAATTCCGCGCCGTCCGCACCGATGTTCAACGCCCAGCGGGAGAAGTCGAACTGGCCTGAGAACAACACCGAGACATAGAAGAAGCCCAGCACCGCCAACGCCGCCAGTGTCACGCCGACCGTGACCTTGAACGACAGCTCGACGCCGATGACGTTGAGGCCCACGAAGAGGGCGTAGCACAGGATCCAATAGATGGGCTGGAACGCCGGTGCCGTCTCGAAGATCGCCGACAGGTACGAGCTGATGAAGAACACGATCACCGCAGGCGTGAGCACGAACTCGATGTTCTCGGCGATGCCCGTGACATATCCCGCCCACGGCCCCATGGAGGTGCGCGCGAAGGAATAGGCCCCGCCCGTATGCGGCAGGGCCGGCGACATCTCGGCGATCGAGAAGGTCAGCCCCAGATACATGACGGCGATGATGATGGTGGCGAAGAACATGGAGCCGAAGCCGTTGGCCAGGCCTAAGTTCCATCCCGAGTAATGGCCCGAGATCACGGCGCCGACGCCGAGCGCCCAGAGCGACCAGACGCGCGCATGGCGCTTGAGACGCCGCGCCTCGAAATAGCTCTCGTCCACGGTGGTATAGGTGACGCCGGCGACGCCCTGTGCCCCGGCCGGTGGGGCATGAACCCCTGAACTTCCTTGTCCGACTGACATCGACTCTTCCTCCACGAATAGTCTGCCTCTCGAACCACGGCGCCTCATGCGCCATGGCAGTCCGTTACAGCGTCCGCGCCCCCTCCCTCAAAAGCGGCGCGAGACGGTGAGCCCACGACGCCTGTCCGTCTTCCGTGCGGATCAGATCATTGCGGATTTCGATCATCAGCGGCGCAAGCCCGCGCCTCTCGGCATGGCGCTCGAGGGTGTGGAATACCCGGTCCGCTGGCGAATAGGGTTGGTTCATGCCCACGACGAGCGCCGAGTCCCGGCTCAACCCGGCCTCGACTTTGCGTGCAAGGCGTTCGTCGCGATCGTAGATGAGGCCGACATGCCAGGGACGCGGCACATCGCGGTAAACCGGCGTGAACGAATGGATGGTGACCACACAGCGCGTCTGCCCCGCCTTCGCGCGAGGCTCGATGAAGCGGTCGACCATTCCGTGAAACACCTCGTAGACCTCTCGAACGCGATAGGCGCGCTCGGCCGGGTCGAGATTCTGGTTTCCGGGAATGGCCGTACGCTCGCTCAGGGTCCAGACGGAATCGGGAGCGGAAGGATCGCGGTTGAGGTCGAGCACCAGCCTCGAGATCCCCGCATGGATCAACGGCGCATCGAGAAGCTCGGACAATCCCTTGGCCACCCCAAGCGCGCCGGGATCCCAGGCGATGTGACTCTCGAGCTGTTCGCGGCCGAGGCCGAGAGTGCCGTAGCGCCTCGGAATGCAGCTGGAGGCGTGCTCGCAGATCAGGAGGATGGGCGAGCGCCCCTGGGGGTTGTCCACGAGGGCGACCGGCTCTGCCGCCTGGGCGGAAGAGCTCTGGCCAGACTTCTCCTGACCGGCGACCATCCGACTCGCATGTATCATGCGGCGCTCCCTTGCCTGCCGAGGCAGGCCGGTGTCCCCATTGTGACGTTTGGTACGTTTCTTACAGGTTTTGCTTACCTGAAATTTTTGGTACAGCTTTTGAAGCTCGTCAAGGAGGGAACCGTAACAATCCATCATGAAAAGCGACAGCAACGTTCCTCCGATCGACCCGCCGAGCCTTGCCGAGCGCATTCGCCTCGAGATGGATTCCTTCACCCCGAGCGAGAAGCGGGCGGCGCATATGCTGCTCAGCCACTATCCTTTCGCCGGTCTCGACACGGTGGCGGAGTTCGCCTCGCGCGCGGGCATTTCGGCACCGTCGGTCCTGCGCTTCGTGACCCGGCTGGGCTTCGGCGGCTTCCCGGAGTTCCAGAGGCACCTCCGCGAGGAACTGGAGGCGCAGCTCCTCTCGCCGCTCGCCAAAGCCAGCCCCTCGGACAGGAGCCACGGCGCTCCGGCGCTGGCCGCCTTCGCCGAATCCGTGATCGGCAATCTGCGGGCGACCGTGGAGAACATCGCCCCCGCCGAGTTCGACGCCGTCGTGGAACTCCTGAGCGATCAGCGCCGCCCCGTCCACTTCACCGGCGGCCGTTTCACCGGGGCGTTGGCGCGCTATGCGGAAAGCCATCTTCGCATCGTGCGCAGCCATGTGGACTACATCGAAGGCCAGCCTGCGCTCTGGCGCGACCGGATGATCGAGATCGGTAGGAAGGACGTGATCGTCGCCTTCGACATCCGCCGCTACCAGGAGGATGTGACCGCCCTGTGCGAAACGGCGGCCAAGCAGGGCGCAACGGTCGTCCTGCTGACGGATCCCTGGCTCTCGCCGATCGCACGCGTGGCCCGTCATGTTCTGCCGGCGCATATCGTAGCCCCCTCGAACTGGGATTCCTCCGCCGGTCTGCTGCTGATCACCGAAGCCCTCGTGGCCGCGGTGACGAAGCGCTTGTGGGAGACCGCGAAGCCGCGAATGGAGGCGGTCGAGCGGCTCCGGAACGAGAAGCCGTAAGGCTCAGACGGCGTCGTCAGGAACGCGGTGGATCATGGCCGCCTCTGCATCCAGCCGATCAGGAACGGCAGAACCAAGCCGATTCCGAGAAAGCGGACGAGGTGATGGATGCCGACATAAAGCGGATCGAGGCCGAGAATAAGCGCAAGCACCGTCATGGCTTCCAAGCCGCCGGGCGCGAAGGCCACGAGGCTGTTGGCAAAGCTAACGCCTGCAACCCAGGCCGCCAGGGCGGAAAACACCACGGCAGTGGCCATGCCGACCGAGAACGAGCCCGCCGCCGCGACGATGGCGCGCCTCAAGGTGGAGCGCTGAATGTTGCGGAAACGCTCCGCGATGAAGAGGCCGATCAGCACGAGGCCGCCGGTCGCGATCACCGGCGGGATGACGCCGGTGACGAGTTCGGTGCCGTGGCTGACCGAACTGACGATCGTCGCGCCCAGGAGAACGGGCGCCGCAACCTTGAGCCTCTTGAAGACAAGGCCCAGTCCAAGCCCACCCAGCAGGACGATCGCCAAACCGCCCGGGCTTGCGATGGGCATGCCCTGGCCGATCAGGGCGTTGGTGTTGCCCCCTCCCCCGATCGTCACGACGACGCTCGGCAGAAGCGCGATCAGAACGAAGAGACGAAAGTTCTGCGCGATCGCGACGGAAGGCACATCCGCCTTGCGATCTGCGGCAACGGCGAGCACAGTCGAGAGAGCGCCGGGCACGGAGGCCAGCACCGCGTCGGCCGTGCGCCAGCCTGAGATACGCGTCAGCCACAGCGTGGACGTCAACGAGATCGCCGCTACGCCCACAACGAGCAGCACGAGACTTCCAGGATAGCGTCCCATGGCGTCGATCGCGGCTGGGGTGACCCCGGCTCCCATGGCGCCCCCCGAGATGAGCATCGCCGTATCGGCGAGCGCCCGCGGCATGGGAACAGAATATCCCGACAGGCCCCACAGGGTCGCCGCGATGGCGGCGCCCGACAGCCATGCGGCCGGAATGCCGAGCCAGTAAAAGGCAAGTCCGCCGAGACCGGCGATCAGGATCTGAGCGATGTGAGCGAGAATGAGAGGCATGTCGGGAGCGGACGAAAGCCTTGAAAGGCCCGTCCGCTCAATGGGCTCCTCCAGCGTTCCGGTCAATCGCCAGATTCGCGGACGGGGTATGCATTGCCGGACGCGGCGAACCCATGCCTTCTACGCAACGAGCCTCGGCAGAGCCGCGCCGATGCGCTCCACCGCTTCCTCCAGGTCCTCCGCCTTACGAAGGTAGCAGAGGCGCAGGTATCCCTCGCCCGCATCGCCGAAGGCGTTTCCAGGAGCAAGGCCCACATTCGCCTCATCGATCAGACGGAAGGAGATGTCCTTGGAGTTGGTTGCCCCCTTGATCTTCAGGAAGGCATAGAACGCGCCGCTCGGCGGCGGCAGCTCCACGAGGCCTGTCGCCGCAAGCCGCCCGACGATGTCACGACCGCGCTTGGCGCGTGCGATCTGATCTTCGAGGAAGTCCTCGCCCTGCTCGATGGCGGCGACGCCGGCGCGCTGGATGAAGGTGGGCGTACCGGAGGTCTGGTACTGAACGAGGTTCTCGATCACCTGCCCCAGCGCGGGCGACGCTTCGAGCCAGCCGAGCCGCCATCCCGTCATCGCCCAGTTCTTCGAGAAGGTCTGCACGAACAGGATGCGGTCCTCCGGCGCCATGACATCGCGGAAGGACGGCGCGCGACTGTCGAGAGCCAGCGCTGGGTCGTGGATGAAACGGCCATAGATCTCGTCGGCCACGATCCACAATCCGTGGCGGCGCGCCATGTCGAGCACGGCGCGCAGATCGCCGTGGCTCGCCGTCCATCCGGTGGGGTTGGAGGGGGAGTTCAGAACGACGACGCGGGTACGCGGCGTGATGGCCTGCTCCAGCCGCTCGAAATCGAGATGCCAGCCCCGGGCGTCGATCGTCATGGGAACGGGGACGGGACGCGCGCCCGCAACCGTGATGGCGCCCGCGAAGTTCGGCCAGGCAGGTGTCGGAATCAGCACCTCGTCTCCGGTGCCGCACACCATACGGAACGCGATCTGCATGGCAGGCATGCCGCCCGACGTCACGAAGAAGCGCTCCGGATCGAACGCTTTGCGGTAGACCTTCTCGTGATAACCCGCGATGGCCTGGCGCAGCTCAGGGATGCCACGCTGGTAGGTGTAGAAGGTTTCGCCGTCCTTCAATGAGCGCGCCGCCGCGTCGCAGATGAAGGGCGGCGTCGCCAGATCGCCCTCGCCCACCCAAAGCGGGATGATGCCGGGACGCCCTCGCCCGTACGAGAACACATCCACAATGCCGCTGGTGGGAGCCTGCTGGGCTTCCGGCCGCAGGTTGAAGGTCGAGGGAACCGAGACGGATGCGTTCATCTGAGGCCATTCCTTGCCAAACGGGTGAACAGGGATGGCCCGTCTACCCGCCGAAGGCAAGCCTTCAAAGAGCATCCATGACAACAAGCAAAGAATGCCATTGAAACCTGTGATGGATCACAGGGTGCGGCCGGTTTTCATCAGATCTCGGATTTCGGTGAGCAGCTTCACATCGGCCGGAATTTCCGGCGGCTTCTCAGCCGTGCCGGTCTTGGCATCCTCCGCGCGACGCAGGCGGTTCATGCCTTTGACGAGCAGGAACAGAATCCATGCGATGATGAGGAAGTTGATGGCAACCGTAATGAAGTTGCCCCAGGCGAGCACGGCGCCCTGGTTCTTGGCCTCGTTCAAGGCCGTCGCCGTGACGGTGTCGGCGAGAGGCGTGAAGTAGTTCGAAAAGTCGAGGCCGCCCGTGACGGCCCCGATGATGGGCATGAAGATGTCGCCGACAAGGGAATCGACGATCTTGCTGAATGCGGCGCCGATGATGATGCCAATGGCGAGATCGACCACATTGCCGCGCAAGGCGAACTGCTTGAACTCGTTCCACATAGCCGGATCCCCCTAGAACTTGCCTGCCAAGCTAAGAAGTGTCCGGTCAGGTGAAGCTCGTCAAGGTTCCCGGACAGTGAGGAGGTTTTGAAGATCCAGGCGGCGGGTGACCATCTGCAGCTCGCCTGCCGGCGTCCGGGGCCATTGATCCTCGGGGCGATCCACATAGAGCTCCAGGCCGTTCCCGTCCGGATCGCTCAGATAGAGGGCCTCGCTCACCCCATGGTCGCTTGCGCCCTGGAGGGGAATTCCCGCCTCGATCAGTCGATGGAGAGCGTCCGCCAGAGCCGCCCGCGTGGGGTAGAGGATCGCGACGTGATAGAGCCCCGTGGTCCCGGGGGGCGGCGGCGAGCCTCCTTTGCTCTCCCAGGTATTCAGGCCGATATGATGGTGATACCCCCCCGCCGAAATGAAGGCGGCTTGGCTGCCGTAGCGCTGCATCAGCGCGAAGCCGAGCACCCCGCAGTAAAAGGCGAGGGAGCGCTCGAGATCCGCCACCTTCAGGTGGACGTGGCCGATCCGGACGCCCGGATCGATGGGACGGGTTGCGGGATTTCCGGCGGCCTCGTGGGAGATGGGGTTGATCATGGTCATGCCCTCAAGCGGAGTGCATGGACAACGCCGGGGTAGCCTTTGCCGATCCGGACCTGATTGCATAGGCTCCCTCGCCCAACAGCGCCTGGGTCACGAGCGCCAGGATCCAGAAGGCCAGGAATTCCCAACCGCCATTCGGGTTGGAGAAGAAGAACCCGGCCGGACCGTGGACCGTCACGATGGCGCCGATCAGGATCGGGATCAGGGCGAGCGCGGCCCATCGGGCATGGAAGCCCACGATCAGGGCGAGGCCGCCGGCGACCTCAGCGACGATCACCACATAGGCGAGAAAGCCCGGCAGGCCGAGGCTCCCGAAAAACTGGGCCGTTCCGGCCGGGGTGAAGACGACGATCTTCAGGCCGGCGTGAGCCAGGAAGAGAATACCTAGGGAAACGCGCAGGATCAGCGCGGCGAAAGGGGCGGTACGGGTATCGATCATGAGGATCTCCTGAAACATGATTATCCTTTCTAACCTCATCCTCAGGGAGCGATAATCCCATCACCGGAATATCAATTCACGCTCTGAGAGTGAGATGGATAGCCATGCCTCTCGATGAGCAGGCCCTTTTCCTTGTGCCGGGCGTACTCCAGCCATCCCGTGTGGAAGAGCTCCGCACGTTACGGCATGGGTTTCGCCGACCCAAGGCGGTGATGACGGTGGGTAGGAGCGACGGTGGAGGATAAATCCTGGAGCCCTTCTCCCCTTGCGGGAAGGAGTGGGGAGTGGGGAGTGAGCGCCAAGGCCTCAGGCTGTGCCCCGCTCGGCACTCCCCCGAGGGGAAATCAACGCCCTGTTTCGAACCCGCTTCCGGATCGCCTGCGCTGTCCTGCCGGTGGCGCTTCACCCTTTCAGGAGGTAAAGCTGGTTTCAGCTTTCTTGTAAGGGTTCGGGGCATATGGTTGCCACCTGGGCGGTTGTCTTATCGGCACTTGTCTATCTCTGCTTCCTGTTCACCGTCGCCTATTGGGGCGACAATGCGGGCAGGCGTTTCGTTCAGGGGCCATGGCGTTCCACCATCTCCGCGCTGGCTCTGGCCGTTTACTGCACCTCCTGGACCTTCTTCGGTTCCGTGGGGCTCGCCAGCCGCTCAGGTCTCGATTTCCTTGCGATCTATATCGGTCCGATCCTCGTGATCACCCTGGGACACGTCCTCGTCCAGCGGGTCATCCAAATCGCCAAGACTCAGAACATCTCCTCGATCGCCGACTTCGTTGCCGCCCGCTACGGCAAAAGTGAACGTGTGGCCGCCATCGTCAGCCTGATCGCGCTCGTAGGCTCCATCCCCTACATCGCGCTTCAGCTGAAGGCGGTCTCCGCCTCCCTCGACGTGTTCATCACGAAGGCCGACGGCATGCCGCCGCCGAATCTGCCCTTCATCGGCGATCTCGCGCTCGTCGTCGCCCTCGTCCTCGCGGGCTTCGCCGTCGCCTTCGGCACGCGCCACCCGGACGCCACCGAGCATCAGGACGGGCTCATCATGGCGATCTCGGTCGAGTCCATCGTGAAGCTCGTCGCGTTTCTGGTCGTCGGCGGGTACGTGACCTTCGTGATGTTCGACGGGTACGCCGGCATCACGGAGCGTCTGATCTCCCTCGGCACGACCGACAGCCTGATCCAGCGGACCTCAGGCTTCGGCAGCTACATCACGCTCATTCTTCTCTCGAGCTGTGCCACCCTGCTGCTGCCGCGCCAGTTCCATGTGACCGTAGTGGAGAACCACTCCATCCGGGACCTGAAGCGCGCGGCCTGGATGTTCCCGCTCTATCTCATCCTCATCAATCTGTTCGTCATTCCCATTGCCCTTGCGGGCATCGCGACGTTCCCGAGCGACGGGATCGACCGGGACATGACCGTTCTGGCGCTGCCGCTCGCCGACCAGGCCGGCACGATCGCCGTTCTGACCTTCCTCGGCGGGTTCTCTGCCGCGACGGCCATGGTGATCGTCGATTCCATCGCGGTGGCCGTGATGATTTCCAACCATCTGGTCATGCCCGTCGTTCTGCGCCGGCGGGCCTTTGCCGGCGTCGATCCGGGCAACTTCGTCATCGCCGTGCGGCGCATCTCGATCGTGATCGTGATCCTGCTGGGCTACGTCTATTACCGTGCATCCGGCGAGGCGGCGCTTGCGGCGATCGGCCTTCTATCCTTCGCGGCCATCGCGCAGGTGGCCCCCGCCTTTCTCGGCGGTCTGATCTGGTCGCGCGGCACGGCGCTCGGTGCGAGCGTGGGGCTCATCGTCGGCTTTCTCACCTGGCTCTACACGCTCCTGCTGCCGAGCCTTGTCTGGGACGGCGTGTTCTGGTCGGACGTGGTGGTCTCCGGCCCCCTCGGAATCGAGGTATTGAAGCCGACCGCCCTCTTCGGCGTGGACCTGCCCCAGCTCACCCATGGCGTCGTCTGGAGCCTGACGCTCAACATTCTCTGCTACATCGGCTTCTCGCTCTGGCGTCCGGTGACGGCGATGGAGCAGATCCAGGCAAATGTCTTCGTCGGCGAACCGCATGCCTCCGCCACTCCGAGTTTCCGTCTCTTCCGCGCCAGCGTGACCGTGGAGGAGCTGCGCGCGACCGTATCGCGCTATCTCGGCGAGGAACGCACGGCGCGCTCCTTCGAAGGCTTCAGCCACAGCCGGGGGCAGGCCCTGGAGCCCCGCGCCGAGGCCGACATCCATCTCCTGCGCTATGCGGAACACCTGCTGGCTTCGGCCATCGGCACGGCCTCCTCGCGCCTCGCGCTCTCGCTGCTCCTGCGCCGCCGGACCGTCTCGACCGAAGCCGCCCTCAAGCTGCTCGACGACGCATCCGCCGCGATCCAGCACAGCCGCGACCTTCTTCAGCACGCGCTCAACTATGCCAAGCAGGGCATCACGGTGATCGACCGCGACCTGCGGCTGCTGGCCTGGAACCAGGCCTTCATCGACCTCTATGACATGCCGCCCAACTTCGTTCAGGTCGGCATCGGCATGGAACGCATCGTCCGGTACAACGCTGCGCGCGGCTCTTACGGGCCCGGCAAGATCGACGAGCAGGTGGCCGCACGTCTGCACTCCTTCCAGCACGATGTGGAACCGGTGCGCCTGAAGCTCTATCCGTCCGGCAAGGTCATCGAGATCCGCTCGAACCTCCTGCCTGATGGCGGTCACGTCACAACCTACACGGACGTCACCGACGCGGTTCTGGCCGAGGAGGAAAGCCGCCGCGCCAACGAGACCCTCGAGCAGCGCGTGCGCGAGCGCACGGAGGAGCTGACCCGCCTCAACGAAGCGCTGCGCAGCGCGAAGGCGGAAGCCGACGAGGCGAACATCTCCAAGACACGCTTCCTCGCCGCGGCCTCCCACGACATCCTGCAGCCGCTCAATGCGGCCCGCCTTTATGCTACCTCCCTCGTGGAGCGCGACCGTGAGGCCGGCGATGCCTCGCTTGCCGAGAACATCGACGCCTCGCTCGATGCAGTGGAGGAGATCCTCACAGCAATCCTCGACATCTCGCGCCTCGATACGGGCGCCATGAAGCCGCAATGGTCGAGCTTCCGCATGGATGAATTGCTCCGTCAGCTCCAGCGCGAGTTCGACCCCATCGCGAAGGAGAAGGGCCTGAACCTCACCTTCGTGCCCACTTCGCTTACGGTCCGCTCCGACCGGCGCCTCCTGCGCCGCTTGCTGCAGAACCTCATCTCCAACGCCATCAAGTACACGCCGACAGGCCGGGTCCTCGTCGGCGCGCGGCGGCGCGGCTCCCATCTCGTCTTGGAGGTGTGGGACACGGGCCTCGGCATTCCGCCTTCCAAGCAGCGGATCGTCTTCCGCGAGTTCCAGCGTCTCGATCAGGGGGCAAAGGCGGCACGGGGCCTCGGGCTCGGCCTCTCGATCGTGGAGCGCATCGGGCGCGTGCTCAAGCATCCGATCAGTCTCAAGTCGGAGGTCGGCCGCGGCTCGGTGTTCCGCGTGGAGGTGCCGGTCGTCGCGGCGCTGCCCGAGACCGTTGCCGCCCCCGAGCCTCCGAAGACCATGACGACCGTTCTCTCAGGTCTGCGCGTGCTCGTGATCGACAACGAGCCGGCCATTCTGGAGGGCATGCGACTGCTGCTCACGGGCTGGGGCTGCGAGATATGGACAGCCTCGGACCTCGAAACGGCCCACCAGGTTCTCCGAAGCCACAAGGCACTCCCCGAGGTGATCATCGCCGATTACCATCTCGATGACACAGACGGGCTTGAACTTATCAAGGCTCTCCGTTGGAAGACGCAGGTCAACACGCCTGCCGTTCTCGTGACGGCCGACCGAACGCCCGCAGTCCGCGACGCCGCCGCCGCCATGCACGTCCACGTGCTCAACAAGCCGCTCAAGCCTGCGGCGCTGCGTGCCTTGCTCACGCAATGGCGCGCCACGCGGGTGGCCGCGGAGTAAACCTCAACACACCGTCGTCACCGGCTTGTTCCGGCGATCTCGATGAGTGGAAGCACAGCGCTCTTCGGAACGGAGTGGCGGGGCAGGCCCAGCCATGACGAGGGTAATCAATCCGACTTCAAAGCGTGATCGGCGGCTGCAATCGCGTGGATCGTCGTGGTGCCGAACAGCGGCACCGCACTGTCCTCTTCAGGCACCAGCGGCACGATCCCGGCTCAGACGAACGACCGATAGGGCGCGCGACCGCTGGTCAGGGCATCGTCGAGCAGATCAAGACGGTCTTGGCCCCAGAACACCTCACCGTCGAGGACGTAAGCCGGCGAGCCGAACACGTCTGCAGATATGGCATTCTCGAGATTGAGCGCATAGATCGCCTCGGTCGTGGAGCCGGTGGCGACATCCATGAGCGCCGAGGAATCAAGCCCCGATTGTTCGGCCAATTCCGTAAGCACGAGCGGGTCGGCGAGGTTGCGCTCCTCTTCCCAAACGGCGGAGAAGGCCCGCCGCAGGAAGGCGTCCGGGCTCTTGCCCGTCATCGTGATCGCGATCACGTAGCGGTCGGGCAGGTTCACGTCGAAGGGCCAGTGCTTCGGATTGATGTTGAAGGCCAGGCCGCGCTTCTCACGCCAGCGCTGAAGCTCGACCAGCCGATAGCGCTGCCGGGCCGGATGGCGCTGCGACAACGGCAGGCCGCCCGTCTCGGAAAAGACACGGCCCAGAAACACGGGCTTGAAGTTCACCTCGATCCCATGCCGCTGCACGATGTCCATGAAGGGCGCATGGCCGATATAGGCCCAGGGACTCACGAGCGAGAAGTAGTAATCGACGACACGAGGCATAGGTCTCAAGCTTCCCGTTTAAGCCAAAGAAGGGTGGTCTCACTTTGGACCATCACGCCGCTCTCTTCAACGTCTCTTCCGCATGGAGGAAAGCCTGCACCTCGGGGGCAGTCTCCGGCGGCTCCGCCCAAAGGCCGATCTCATCCAACAGACGTTCCATGGGAACATAAGTCTTCGCAGCCCGGTCGTAGAGCCCCGCCCTGACCAGTGCGATGGCGTTGACGATCCGGCTCCCGTCCCTCCTGCGCGAAGTTAGCCTGTGCTCAATCACCACATGCGCTTCGGACCAGGTGAGGATACGGGTTTCCAGATGGAAGGGTTGAAACAGCCGCATCTCGCGCCGGAAGCGGATCTGCCCCGCGCTCACCACCGGAACCCAGCCGTTTTTCAGAATGGGCCGCCACAGCCCGGACCGGATCATGATGTCGGCGCGCCCTAGATCCATGAGGGTCCAGTAGCGCCCGTTGTTCATGTGCAGCGACGTGTCGAGGTCGTGCGGCCATACGCGAAAACTCAAGCGGGAGACATCGCGCAACGGGTCGATCTTCGGCCTGAAGAACGATGTGACGATGAGGTGGAGGACGCGCAGCCAAAGGTTCATGACATGCCCGTCCCGCTGATGCGCTGAAACGCGAGGAGATCGAGGACAGGCGCATCAAGGCCGAAGCCGGTCAGCAGACAATGGACCTGGCCACGGTGGTGGGTCTGGTGATTGAAGAAATGCATAAGGGCGGGGGCGAGCGGCTGTTCGACCTCGGTGGGATTCGTGATGCTCCGGTAGCGGATGCGACGGGCGAGATCGGCGTCGGACAGACCTTCGACATAGTTGATGATCCGCTCGTCCTCGCTCCGCCGCGCTATTCGAAGTTCCGAGAAGCCTTCGAACAAAATCGCATCAAGCCTGTCAGGGGCCTCGCCCTCGCCTGTGAACCGCCTGAGCCAGATTCGGTCGGCAGCGAGAAGATGGTTCAACGTTCCGCTCACAGACTTGAAGAATGCCCCGCGATCCGCGTGATAATCCACCTCCGGCAACTGCGCGGCCGCCTCGTAGATCCGCTCGTTGCACCACGCGTTGTAGGCCGCCATCATAACAAAGTGGGACTTCATGAGAAAAGGCTCCGCCGTCACTCTCTCCGCATCATGCGATGCTGCAAGGCGCTGGCCAAGATTTGTTATTCATATTTCTCTCCGTCATGGCTCTCCCCGGCACAGCCGGACCTAACCCGGCCATCCACGTCCCGGAGGCTTCACGTCGTGAAGACGTGGATCACCGGCACAAGGCCGGTGATGAAGGAGAGCCATGTTGCTTACGCCGCCCTCCTCGCTCCGGCGCGGCCATAGAAGGTCTCACCTGAAGCCGCCATGTCGAGGAGCAGCTTCGGCGGAGCAAAGCGGTCGCCATGCTTGGCCTGCAGCTTTTGGCACAGGTCCACGAAGGCTTTCGCGCCCATAAAGTCGATGTAGGACAGGGCGCCACCTGTGTAGGGGGCGAAACCGAAGCCGAGAATGGAGCCGACATCCGCCTCGCGCGGATCGGTGATCACGCCCTCCTCGAAAGTGCGCGCAGCCTCGAGAGCCTGCGTGACCAGGAGGCGCTGCTTCATCTCCTGAAAATCGACGAGTTCAGGCTCCACGCGCTTCGCCTGCAGTTCCTTGAGGCCAGGCCAGAGACGCTTCTGGCCCGCCTCCGGGTAATCGTAGAAGCCCTTCCGGTTCTTGCGACCGAGGCGGCCTTCCCTCTCCACGAGACGGGTGAGCAGTTCCTCCTGCTGGGGAACGATCGCCGCTTCTCCGAGCTGCGCTTTCGTGGCCTTAAGGATCTTGAGGCCCAGATCGACTCCCACTTCGTCGTTCAACGAGAGCGGCCCCACCGGCATGCCGGCCTGCTTGCCCGCCTGCTCGATCATGGATGCGGGCAGACCTTCCGTGAACATGAGATGCCCTTCGAGAATGTAGGCCAGCACGCAGCGATTGGCGAAGAAGCCGCGGGAATCGTTGACGACGATCGGTGTCTTCTTGATGAGGCGCACGTAATCGAGCGCGGTTGCGAGCGCCTTGTCGCCGGTTTCCTTGCCGAGGATGATCTCGACCAGCATCATCTTCTCGACCGGCGAGAAGAAATGGATGCCGATGAACTGGCCCGCGTTCCTCGATTTCCGAGCAAGCTCCGTGATCGGCAGGGTCGAGGTGTTGGAGGCGAAAATGCAATCCGGGCGGATCGCCGCTTCGACCTTCTCGATCACCTCGGCCTTTACGGCCGGGTCCTCGAACACGGCCTCGATCACGAGGTCGCAATCGGCCAGATCCTTGTAATCGGCGCTGGCCGTGATCCGCGCGAGCAGCGCGTCGCGATCCGCCGTCTTGGCGCGACCCTTCATGATCTGGTCGGACATGAGCTTGTGGGAATGGGCCTTGCCCTTCTCAGCCGCCTCCACGTCGCGATCGATCAGCATGACTTCAAGACCGGCATTGGCGGTGACATAGGCGACGCTCGCGCCCATGAAGCCCGCGCCGACCACGCCGACCTTCCTGATGGTCGTCGGCGGCACGTCCTTCGGGCGGCGCGCGCCCTTGTTGAGTTCCTGCATGGAGATAAAGAGCGTGCGGATCATGGCCGCTGCCTCCTTCGACCGCAGGATCTTGGCGAACCAGCGCGACTCGACCTTGAGCGCCAGATCCATCGGGAGCTGAAGCCCCTGATAGACCGATTCCAGGATTGCGCGGATCGCCGGGTAATTATCCTGCGTCTCACGGCGATAGATGGCGTTGGCCGGAGGCCAGATCTGCATGCCGGCGGCGGAATAGACCTTGTTCGAAGGCAGCTTGAATCCCTTCTGGTCCCACGGCGCGACGGCCGAACCTCCTTGTTTGATCCAGTCCTTCGCAGCCTGCACGATCTGATCGCGCGGGGCGACCGCGTGGGCAAGGCCCATGTTACGCGCCATGAGCGGACGGATCTGCTCGCCCTTGAAGAGCATCTGCAGCGCATCGCCCGTCTGCATCAGCCGCGCCACACGCTGCGTGCCGCCCGCGCCCGGGAAGAGCCCGACCTTCACCTCGGGCAGACCGACGCGTGTGGAATCCGCATCCGACAGAACCCGGAAATGGCAGGCGAGCGCCAGCTCGAAGGCGCCGCCGAGGCACACGCCGTGAACGGCGGTCGCGAAAGGTTTTCCGCAGGTCTCGAGACGGCGATAGAGCAGCGAGAGCTTGCGAGACTCCTCGAACAGAAAGGCGGTGGCGGCCTCCTCGCCCTTCTCCCTGACCACGCGCATGTACTCCGCGTTGGAAGCCTGGAGCATGGTGAGATCCGCGCCGCCCGAGAAAGATTCCTTGCCCGACGTAATGACGCAGCCCTTGATGGCCTCGTCGGACACGACCGTCTCGATGATCCGGGACAGCTCGTCCATCACCTGACTGGTGATGACGTTCATGGATCGGTCCTTCATGTCCCAGGTGGCGAGCGCAATGCCGTCCGTATCAACCTCAAAGCGGAAATTAGTGAAGTTCGTCATGGATTTTCTCCCCTGTCCGCCGCTCTTAAACGCGCTCGATGATCGCTGCCGTGCCCATACCGGCGGCCACGCAGAGGGTGACGAGCGCCGTCTGCTTGCCTGCGCGCTCCAATTCGTCGAGGACCGTGCCGAGGATCATCGCGCCGGTGGCTCCGAGCGGATGGCCCATCGCAATGGCGCCGCCGTTCACGTTGACCTTCGCCGGGTCGAGGTCGAGCGCCTGGATGTAGCGCAGCACCACCGCCGAGAACGCCTCGTTGATCTCGAAGAGATCAATATCGTCCTTCGTCATGCCTGCCTTCCTGAGTGCAAGCTCCGACACGTCGACGGGGCCGGTGAGCATGAGGGCGAGATCCGAACCGATCGATGCGAAACCCTTGATGCGCGCACGGGGCTTGGCCCCGATCTTCGCGCCGCCCTCCTTTGAGCCGACGAGCACGGCGGCAGCCCCATCCACAATGCCCGAGGAGTTGCCCGCATGATGCACGTGATCGATAAACTCCACATCCGGATGCGCAGCGATCGCCACCGCGTCGAAGCCGCCCATCTCGCCCATCTGCACGAAGGCGGCCTTGAGTTGGCCCAACGACTGCATGTCAGTGCCCGGGCGCATGTGCTCGTCTTTGGCGAGAATGGTCAGGCCGTTGACGTCCCTGACCGGCACCACGGACTTGGCGAAACGGCCCTCGTCCCACGCCTGCGCCGCGCGCTTCTGCGACTCGACCGCGTAAGCGTCGACGTCGTCGCGCGTGAAGCCGTATTTGGTGGCGATCAGGTCCGCCGAGATGCCCTGAGGCAAGAAGTAGTTGGGAATCGCGATGCCCGGGTCGACCGGCCATGCGCCGCCCGAAGCGCCCATGCCGACGCGGCTCATGGATTCGACACCGCCGCCGATGGCGATGTCCTTCATGCCGGAC
Organism: Microvirga sp.; assembly: GCA_031181145.1. Taxonomy (GTDB): domain Bacteria; phylum Pseudomonadota; class Alphaproteobacteria; order Rhizobiales; family Beijerinckiaceae; genus Microvirga. The sequence continues at coordinate 35,556 of JAPSLB010000030.1, read as the reverse complement.
ATCACCTGCGCGGCCGCCAAGTTTACTGCATCGAGGCCGGAGGCGCAGAAGCGGTTGATCTGCACGCCCGGCACTTCCTTGCCGAACCCGGCCTTCAACGCCGCAGCGCGCGCGATGTCGCCGCCCGCTTCGCCGACGGGATCGACGCAGCCGAGCACCACGTCCTCCACCAGCACCGGGTCGAGGTCGTTGCGCTTGCGGATCGCCTCGAGGGCCGTGACGGCGAGATCGACCGCCGGCACCTCGTGGAGAGAGCCATCCGGCTTGCCGCGCCCGCGCGGTGTGCGAACGGCGTCATAGATAAATGCATCGGCCATGAGAGCCTCCAGATTTGTTTGACATCATCCCGGGCAAGCGAAACGCGACCCGGGATCGTTCTTAGGAACAGGCACTTTACTCAGTCAGTGACCCCGACCCTTCACGCTGCACCGACCGGGCTGACGCATGTCGATCAAAAGGCTTCAACCGGCATCGCCATGGTGACATCCGCACCGGATGCGATACGGGCCAATCGCACGCCGGTTTCCGGCATCATGCGCTCCATGAAGAAGCGGCCCGTCAGCAGCTTCGCATCCATCGTCGCGGCGATACCGTCCCCTCTGGCCTTCCTGGCATGGGCCGCCTTCGCCATCTTGGCCCACATATAGCCCATGGCGACGGTGCCGAAGAGGTGCATGTAGTCGGTAGCGCCGGCGCCCGCATTGTCGGGCTTTGCCATGGCGTGCTGCATGAACCACATGGTGGCCTGCTGCAGGTGCCCGAGACCCTGCTGCAAGGGGGTGACGAAGCCCTGCAGGTCCTCGTCCTGCGCATTCTCCTGGCAGAATGCGCCGACCTCGTTGAAGAAGCTCATGATGGCACGACCGCCATCCTTGCCCAGCTTGCGGCCGACGAGGTCCATCGCCTGGATGCCGTTGGCGCCCTCATAGATCATGGCGATCCGGGCATCGCGCACGAACTGCGACATGCCCCATTCCTCGATGTAGCCATGGCCGCCGAACATTTGCTGTGCCTTCACCGCGTTCTCGAAGCCGAGATCGGTGAGCACACCTTTTACCACAGGCGTCATGAGGCCCATGTAGTCCTCGGCCGTCTGCCGCTGCGCCTCATCCGAGGAGCGATGCGCGATGTCGCTGTTCAGTCCGGTCCAGACGATGAGCGCGCGTGCCGCCTCGTTGAAGGACTTGATGGACAGGAGAGTGCGGCGCACGTCCGGGTGGACGATGATCGGATCGGCGGGCTTGTCCGGGAATTTCGGCCCGGTGAGGGAACGTCCCTGCAGGCGGTCCTTGGCATAGGCCACCGCGTTCTGGTAGGCGACCTCGGATTGCGAAAGTCCCTGCACGCCGACAGCGAGACGCGCCTCGTTCATCATCACGAACATGGCGTTGAGGCCGCGGTTCTCCTGACCCACGAGCCAGCCTTTCGCTCCGTCGTAGTTCATGACGCAGGTGGCATTGCCGTGAATGCCCATCTTGTGCTCCAGGGAGCCGCAGACCACGCCGTTCCGCTCACCCAGGGAGCCGTCCGCGCCGACGAGGAACTTGGGCACCACGAAGAGCGAGATGCCCTTGGTGCCCGCGGGTGCGCCCTCGATCCTGGCCAGGACCAGATGCACGATGTTCTCCGCCATGTCGTGCTCACCGGCGGAAATGAAGATCTTGGTGCCGGTGATGGAATAGGAGCCATCGCCGTTCGGAACGGCCCTGGTTTTGAGCAGGCCCAGATCCGTGCCGCAATGAGGCTCGGTGAGGTTCATGGTGCCGGTCCAGGCACCCTCTACCATCTTCGGCACATAGGTCTTCTTCTGCTCCTCGGTGCCATGGACCAGGAGGGCCGCGATGGCACCCTGAGTCAGTCCCGGATACATGCCGAGCGAAAGGTTCGCAGAGGAGACGAACTCCTGCATGATGGTGTTGAGCGTCGAAGGCAGGCCCTGTCCGCCATATTCAGTCGGCATGGACAGGCCCATCCAGCCGCCGGCCGCATAAGCCTCGTAGGCCTCCCTGAAGCCCTTCGGAGTTGTCACCGAGCCGTCCGGGTTGCGGGTGCAGCCCTCAAGATCGCCCGTGCGGTTCAGGGGAGCGAAGACCTCCTCACAGAGCTTGGCGCCTTCTGTGAGGATAGCCTCGACCACATCCGGGGTGGCATCAGCGAAACCCGGCAGATTGTTGTGACGCTCGATCGGGAAGACGTCGTTCAAGAGGAACATGACGTCTTCGACGGGGGCCTTGTAAACCGGCATTCGCTTTTCCTCCAGAATCGGCGGCCAGCCACAGCCCTTCAGCAGAGCGGGTCGGCCCACTAGATAGTTTATATATAAACCGTCTATCTCTTTTGGAAAGAGGTAGGGCGCAGAAGCGCCGGAACACAGACATAAGTTCAAGAGCCGGCGGGCTCCGCAGCGGGGATCCTCCTTCGTTGCCGACGAAACCGTTCGATGACGGCCGCCGCGGAAATCAATACGCCCGGAAGGCGTCAGGTAGGGATCACCTTCGGCCGCCCAGGCGTATTGCAGGAGACTTGAGACAAGAGACTTGGGAAAGTCGAGAGAGGACCTAGGCGCTCAGGCCGCGATGGCAAGGCTGGCGCGACGCGACTTGAGTTCCTCCAGCGCCTCCTCGATTTCCGCCTTCTGCTGCTCGAGATGGCGGATCTGATCCTCGATCTGATCCAGAGAGAGCTTGAGATTCATGGCCGGACCGTCGGTCGAACGCTCCTCGGCCAGCATGGCGCGGATCTCGGTGAGGGTGAAGCCAAGCTGCTTGCCCTTCAGGATCACGGACAGGCGCTCGCGGTCACGGGCATCATAGATCCGGGCGGTACCGTCACGGCGAGGAGAGAGAAGGCCACGGTCCTCGTAGAAGCGCAGGGTGCGCAACGTCACGCCGAACTCACGGGCCAGATCTCCGATCGTGTAGAATTTTGCGCCCTCCTCCCTATCGTCGGGATTGTCGGACCCAGCAGTATTTTGGTTCATGGAACGCCCCGTCGTTATCGTTGCTGTGAATCAGCACATCTATTCGTAACGTTATGTTAGAACATAAAGTACACCAGTTGCAAGTCCTCCCGAGCACACGACGCTTACAGGCGGTGCAAGGGGTTTTTCCCTTACGCCTTACCCAAGCGTAAGATGTCCATTCGGGGAGAGGCGATCAGGCTAAAGCCCCAGCCTTTAACGGGTTTTTTACTACGTTTGCTGAAAGCTGGGCCGACGATCGGGTGACCTAGCGGCCAAGTGATTCGTCTCAATCCTAGGTTTCACGACCGCCACGGCAGACATAAGCTGGGGGCTTATGGCCGTCCGAGAGTTCATAGTATCCCCCGCGAGCGCGGCCATGAGTCAACACGTCCCTTCGAATCGCGACGAGCTGGGCCTCGATGCCCGTGAGCTGGCCCAAGCCGCCGCCCGCCGGGCGGGACTGAGCCTTGAGGAATGGGCGGCCGCCGTTCTGACCGGGAAGGACGGGACAGGTCTGTCCCCCGATCAGAAGCGCAAGATCATGAGCCCCGATCCGACCGGCACCGTGTCGCCCCGTTCGAAACCGGCTCAGCCGGAGCTGGAGCGGACATTCGAAGCGCTCATGAAGGCTGTTTCGGCCGAGAGCGAGCGCCAGACCCGTGATCATGCCTCGCGCACGGCAATCGCCCTCGAATCCATGGCGAGCTGGATCGAGCAGACCGAGGAGCGCCTGAACGAGACGGCGCGCACCTCGGCAGGCCACCGGGACCGCATGGCCATCACCCTCTCGCAGGCCCTTTCCAGCCTGAAGGATCGCCTCGACACCGTCGAGGGGCACACGCAATCCGATAGGACATGCACGCCTGCCATCGGTGCGATCCGCGGCGAGATCGAGCGGCTTCGCGCGAACATGGATCACCTCGCCACACGTGAGCAAGTCGCCACCCTTGACCGCGCGCTCAAGCACATCGCGGAGGAGATGGGGCACGGCGTGCCCAACAAGGACCTCCTGATCCTGGCACAGGCCACGGCGGCCGTGTACCGTGAGGTTCAGTCCCTTTCCGAGAGCATCGACGGTGGTCTGCACGGACGCATCGGAAGTGAGATCGAACACCTGAAGGGCAAGATCGACCGGATCGCGGAGACCGGCATCGACCGTACGGTGATCGAGTTTCTGGGCAGTCAGATCGTGGACATGCGCCACGACCTCTCCCAACGCGCGGAGCCGCGTCAGATCGAACGACTATCGGAAGAGGTGAGCACACTCGGTCGTCAGCTCGCAGACCTGCGCCTTCATCAGGTCGGGCGCAGCGATTTCTCGGCTCTCAAGGCCTCTCTCGAAAACGTCTGCGCGGCCTTGAACCGGACCATTGCCGTGCAGGAGGCGAGCGATGTCCCGTCCCAGCTCGACAGCATGAGCCGCGACCTCGCGGAACTCGCGAGCCGCCCGGCGCCCGCGCCCGTAAATCTCGATCCGATCATGGACCAGTTGGCGCTGCTGACCGAGCGCATGGCAGGATTTCCCGAGAACCGCTTCGAGCCCAGCGAAGCGCTCGACGACATGATCGAGCGCCTGTCCGCCCAGGTTCAGGCCGTAGCCGACAAGGAGGCCCGCTCGCAGGAGTCGCTGATGAAGCGGTTCGACGGAGTCGAGGAAGAGCTTCACAAGATCGGTCAGCAGGTAGACACCTCGTCAATGGAGCAGATGCTGCACGGCATCGACGAGAAACTCGATCGGGTTCCATCCAAGTCCAGCCTGGATGCGCTCGAGGAGCAGATCGCCTCCCTTGCGGGGCAGCTGGCACAGAAATCCGACGAACCCCTGCAGAAAATTCTCGCTGATGCCACGGCCCATCTCCGCAAACTTCAGGACGATGCGTCCGACATCGCCGAGCGTGCCGCGAAGGCCGCGTTGCAGGATTTTCAGGGGAACGTCCCCGATGCCGCCGATCTCGACGCCCTGAAGCAAGGCTTCGTGGAGCTGAAGGCCCTGCAGATCCGAGCCGACAGGAAAACGCAGGAGACGCTGCGTACGGTCCACAGCGCTCTGGAGACGCTCGCGTCCCGATTTACGGAGCACGGGACGGCCGCGCATCAATCCGGTTCCGTTTCCCATGCTCTTCGCGACATGCCTCCTGCCGATCGCCTGGAAGCGGCCGTGCGCCGCCTCCACGCCGTCACCCTGTCCCAGACCGAAGATGTCGCCGCAGCGCATCCGGACCTGAATGCGGAACCGGCAACTTCCGGAATCGTGATGAATACCGTCGACGAGGCGGATCTCGGTCATGTGCGCGCCAGCTTCATCGCGGCCGCCCGTCGCGCCGCGCAGGCCGATCAGCCAGCATCCGCCCCCAGCGCAGCGGAGGAAGAGGAAGAGACTTCCGGCAGATTCGAGATCTACGATGCGGATGAACCCTCGTCCGGCTCCCTGATCCCGCTCATGGAGCGCATCCGCCGAAGGCTCGACGCGCATCGCCGCTCGCTTCTGCTTGGCCTCGGCTTCGTGATCCTGGCGACGGGAACGGCGCATGTTGTGTCAAGCGGCCACGTCCCCTCTCCACTCTCGCTGATCGGATCCGGCAGCACTCCGCAACAAGGTCTCGTTGTCGAGGCGCACCCTCTTGCGGAAGCAACCGAAACGGGAAGCATCACCGCACCTGCGGACAAGACGAACCTTTTTCAGCCATCGAGCTTGGCCACATCGGCGGAACCCGCCGTTTCCACGCCCGCGGCGACCGCAGCATCGAAATTCTTCGTCGATCCCGCGACCGTGGGCAATATTCCTGGCCTCGTTCCGGCTGCGCTGCGGGAGACGGCGTCGGCTGGCGATGCGGCGGCGATCTACGAAATCGCCTCCCGGGCCTCGGAAGGGCGCGGCATTCCTCAGGACATGGCCTTGGCCGTCCATCTGTATGAGCGCGCGGCTCAGGCCGGTCTTCCTCCGGCGCAGGAAAGACTCGCCATGCTCCTGGAAAAGGGCATCGGCATCGGGCGCGATACGAAACAGGCGGCCGCATGGTACGAGCGGGCGGCGCAGGGCGGCAACATCCGCGCGATGCACAACCTCGCCACGCTTCTCGTATCGGGCTTGAACGGCAAGCCCGATTATGAATCCGCCTTCCGGTGGTACAGCGAAGCCGCCGAGGCCGGCCTCAAGGACAGTCAGTTCAATGTGGGTGTTCTTCTCGCCCGGGGCATCGGAACCAAACAGGATCTCGTCAAAGCCTACATGTGGCTCGCCCTCGCCGCGGCCCAAGAGGATGCCGATGCCGCCAGGAAGCGCGACGAACTCGCAGGGCGTCTGAGCGCCACCGAGCTGAAGACGGCGCAGGCCGCCATCGAGCAATGGCGCCCCCGACCCGCCGATCCCGTCGCCAACGAGGCTCATCCCCCTGCGAGCGGACGGACGGCGGCATTGGGTGCAACCCGAGGCATGGGAGTTGATGGTTGAACCCAAAGCGGTCAGGTTACGTTCATCGCTTGTCCTTTAAACCGCTCCGCGCATCAATGTAACCAAGCCGTGGCTGCACCGGCCAAGGGGATCCGGATTGCAAATCTATCTGCCTATCGCTGAAATGCCCGTAAGCGTTCTTCTCATCCTCGGGATGGGCGCAGCAGTTGGTTTCATCTCGGGCCTTTTCGGGATCGGCGGCGGATTTTTGATGACTCCGCTCCTCATTTTCCTCGGCATCCCTCCGGCCGTGGCTGTTGCGACGCAATCGGCCCAGATCGTCGCCTCCTCGACCACAAGCGTGCTCGGCGCGATCCGGCGCAAAGCGCTCGACCACAAGCTCGGCGCGATTCTCGTCGCCGGAGGTTTCATCGGATCGGCACTCGGCGTCTGGTTCTTCGCCGCCGCGAGACGAGCGGGACAACTCGATCTCGTGATCGTCACGTCCTACGTGACGCTCTTTACCGTCGTCGGAAGCCTGATGCTCAAGGAGAGCATCCGGGAGTTCTGGACGAAGCGGCGCGGCGGCACGGTCCGTCTGCGCCGACAGGCCGGCGAGCATGCCTCCTATCTGGGTTGGCCGCTGCGGATGCGCTTCTATCGCTCCAAGCTCTATGTGAGCGTGATCCCGATTCTGCTTCTCTCGCTCTTCATAGGTTTCGCAGGCGCTCTGCTCGGGATCGGCGGCGGCTTTATCGTGGTGCCGGCGCTCCTCTATATCTTCCGGGTTCCCACCAACGTGGTCGTAGGGACCTCGCAGTTCCAGATCGTCTGCACGACCCTCGTGGCCCTCATCCTTCATGCGGTGATGAACCAGGCCGTCGACATGGTGCTCGCGATCCTGCTGATCATCGGCGGCGTCTTCGGCGCCCAGTTCGGTGCCCGCATCGGGCGGAACCTGAGAGCGGAGCTGTTCCGCTTCCTCCTGGCCATCCTGCTGCTGGCCGTAGGCCTTCGCTTCGCCCTCGAACTCGTCGTTCAACCCGAGGAGCCGTTCTCGCTCACCATTCAGGAGCGACGCCAGTGAGACTTCTCGGCATTGTCCTGATTGCACTCGTCTGCGCGACCTCCACCGCGGCGGAGACCCTGATCACGTCCCTGTCGAACCATCGCGTTCTCATCACCTCGAACTACACGGGCACGTCAATTGCCGTGTTCGGCGCCATCGAGCGGGATGCGCAAACCATCGCCCGCGCCACGGGATACGACGTGGTCGTCACGGTTCGAGGGCCGCGGCAATTGCTCACCGTGCGCGAGAAGCAACAGATCGGGCCGATCTGGATCAACCGAGAGCAGCAGAAGTTTCCGGAAGCTCCGGCCTACTTGAGCGTCCTGACGTCAAAGCCGATCGAGGAGATCACCAGCGTTCAGCTGCGCCAGCGCCAGAAGATCGGCCTGGAGGCCATCATCAATGCACCGGATTTCACCAATGAGCGCGGAGGAGGCGCCGACAGGGAGTTCCGCGAGGCGCTCTATCGCCTCAGGGCGCAGGAGGGGCTGTATCTGGAGGAAGAGCGCGGGGTGACGTTCCTGACGCCGGATATCTTCCGGGCCAACATTCCGCTTCCCGCGACGGCCCCGCCAGGCGAGTACGATGTGCAGGTCATCCTCTTCGCCGACACGGTAATCCTGGCGAGCACGACCACCCATTTCGAACTGGTCAAGACCGGCTTCGAGGAGCAGATCGGTTCCATCGCCCGGGATTGGTCGCTCCTCTACGGCCTAGCCACCGCTTTGCTCGCCATCGCCTTCGGCTGGATCGCCAGCGTGATCTTCAGGCGGGACTGAGGAATCAGTCCCGGCACAGCATCGACTTCGCTATGGCGAAGATGCGTTCGGTTCCGATGAGATGGGCGGTGAAACCGTTCGGGAAGAGCGGCTTGAAGGCGGCGTCGCAGGCATTGAGCCCGCCCGCATAGGCGCCGAGCGCCGGCATGATGCAGCGCCTCCCGTCGGTCAGGAAGCAGCGGCGGCGCGTGGCGCGCCCGCGCATTACGACCTTCCCGACAGGGTGCAGATGCCCCGCAACCTCTGCCTGATCTCCCGCCGCCGGTTCGTGGCGTAGGGTGAGAGAGCCCAGCGCCATCTCCTCCACGATCTGGCCGCCGATGCTTTCGGGCAGGATGCGATCGTGATTGCCCGTCACCCAGATCCAGTCGCGCCCGGCCTGTACCCCGCCCAGGGTGGAGCGCTCCTCGTCGCCGAGCCGTTCAGGGCCTCCGATATCGTGAAAGCTGTCGCCCAGCGCGATGACGACGCGCGGGTTGAGACGCAACACCACGTCGGCCAGGGCGCTCAGCGTCTCGCGCGTGTCGTAGGGCGGCAGCATCATGCCGCGGCGAGCGAAGGAAGAGCCCTTCTCGAAATGCAGGTCGGCCACGAGCAGAGCATCGTGCGCGGGCAGATACAGGCCCCCGGAGAGGTCCAGGAGAGCCAATTGCCCCGCCAGCTCGATTTCGTGGGTTGTCTGTTTGTTCTTTCGCAAAGCCGTCACGCCAAAGCCTCGTCGAGAAGCGCCGCTTCCGCTTCGGCCAGGATCTCGTCCGCATTGTCGCTATAGACGCGCTCGCGGCCGATCTCCAGCATGACGGACACGCTTAAGGGAGAAACCCGGTCGAGCGGTTTGTGGATGATTCGCCCCCGGATGCGCTGAAGCATCATGCCGAGGCGCCTCACGTCCAGGAGTCCCGTTGCCGCATCCGCCCGGGCGGCGCGCAGCAGCACGTGATCGGGCTCGTGCTTGCGCAGCACGTCGTACACGAGATCCGTGGAGATCGTGACCTGCCGCCCGGTCTTCTGCTCCCCCGGGAAGCGGCGCTCGATGAGGCCCGCAATGACCGCGCATTGACGGAACGTGCGCTTCATGAGGGAGGATTCCGCCAGCCAATCCTCCAGATCGTCACCCAGCATGTCCTCGGAGAACAGCTCGTCCATGAAGCCCGGCTCCCGCGCCGCCCGGGCCGCGATGTCGATGGCCGCATAGACGGCGATGCCGTAATCGTTCGCGACGAAGCCGAGAGGCTTCAGCCGCGCGCGTTCCAGGCGCCGGGTGAGCAGCATGCCGAGGGTCTGATGCGCGAGCCGCCCCTCGAACGGGAAGCACGTCATGTAGAACCGGTTGCCCCGGGGAAAGGTCTCGACAAGAAGATCGCGGGGGCCGGGCACGATGGAGCGGCGGCGCTGCTGCAAAAGCCATTCGGTCATTTGCGGCGGCAGCCGGTCCCACTCGAAGGGATCGGCCAGGATTTCGCGCACGCGGGCCGCGAGAAAGGTCGACAACGGAAACTTGCCGCCTTCGTAGGAGGGGATCATCGGGTCCGTACCGGACGCTGCGCGGGTCACCAGAACCTCGTCCTCGGCAATGCCCTCGAAGCGCAGAACCTCGCCCGCGAACAGAAAAGTATCGCCGGGCGTCAGCGTCTCGGCAAAGTACTCCTCGATCTCCCCGAGGATGCGCCCGCGCGGGAGCACCGTTCCGGGCCTCGCGCGCGAGGCCTTGCCGAGGCGGACCTTGATCATGGTCGCTTCCACGATGGTGCCGACGTTCAACCGGTATTGCTGCGCGACCTTGCCGTCGCGCACGCGCCACAAGCCGTCGTTGCCCTTCACGATCTTGGCGAACCGTTCATAGGCGCGAAGGGCATAACCGCCGGTCGCCACGAAGGCCACGCAGGCCTCGAAATCCTCCCATGTCAGAGCCGCATAGGGCGCGGCCGAACGCACTTCCTCGTAGAGATCCTCGAGCCTGAACGGATCGCCGCATGCCATGCCGAGAATGTGCTGGCAGAGCACATCGAGCGCGCCCGTCCGGGCGTCAGGCGTGTCCTGGGCGGCCTCGTGCACGGCGTCCAGCGCGGCGCGGCACTCCAGGATTTCGAAACGATTGGCCGGCACGAGATAGGCCTGCGACGGCTCGTCCATGCGATGATTCGAGCGGCCGATGCGTTGCATGATGCGGGAGGCGCCCTTGGGCGCGCCCACATTGACCACGAGGTCCACGTCACCCCAGTCGATGCCGAGATCGAGGGTCGCCGTGCACACCACCGCCTTGAGCCGCCCCGCCGCCATCGCCTCTTCGACGCGGCGGCGCTGCGCCACATCGAGCGAACCGTGATGAAGCGCGATCGCGAGGCCGTCGTCGTTGAGCTTCCAGAGCTCCTGAAACGTGTATTCCGCCTGCAGGCGCGTGTTGACGAAGACCAGCGTCGTCCTGTGCCGTTTGATCAATTCGTAGATCGCCGGCATCGAAAGAGACGCCGTGTGGCCCGCAAGCGGCAAGCGCTCGTCGAGCTCCAGCATGCGGATGTCGGGCCGCGCGCCGCCCTTCACCACCACGAGATCGGCAAGGGCTGTTTCCTGCTCTCCCTGCGGCACCAGATAGCGCCGCAGATCGTCCGGCTCCCGCACCGTCGCCGACAGACCGACGGTCGTCGCCTGAGGGGCAAGGTTCATAAGCCGTGCGAGCCCCAGCGACAGCAGATCTCCGCGTTTTGAGGTGACGAGTGAATGCAGCTCGTCCAGGACGACACGGCGCAGATCTTGGAAGAGCTCCCCGGCCTCGCGATGGGCGAGAAGCAGCGCCAGCTGCTCAGGGGTCGTCAGCAGAATGTCCGGCGGCCGCTCGATCTGGCGCGCGCGCTTGTGGGACGGCGTGTCGCCGGTTCGGGTCTCTATCCTGACAGGGAGGCCCATCTCCTGCACAGGCGCTTCGAGGTTTCGGGCGATGTCGGTGGCCAGCGCCTTCAGAGGCGAAATATAGAGCGTGTGCAGGCCCCGCTTGTCCTTGGCCGTGCCCCGGCCCGCCTCCCGCTCAGCGAGCTCGGTGAGGCTGGGCAGGAAGCCCGCGAGGGTCTTGCCCGCTCCCGTGGGCGCCACGAGCAGCACGGAGCGGCCTGCCTTCGCCTTGGCGAGTAGCTGCAGCTGATGCTCGCGGGGCTTCCAGCCCCGGCTCTTGAACCAATCCCGGAAGATCCTGGGGAGAAGGGAGACGGACACTTTGGACATGCCTCCACAAGATAGGCGTCGGCAGAGACTTTCGCTACGGTAGGCGAATTTCCCATGTGAACCCGTTCGTGAGCCGCTTGCCATCCTCCCCCGGATGATTTCAGCTCGGATCAACTGAAAACACCTATGGGGAAACGCCATGACCAACTCGGCCCAGTTCAGGAATGCCATTGCCGTCGTGACCGGAGGCACGCAGGGCGTCGGGGAAACGATTGCGCGAACGCTCGCCGAGCGGGGTGCCGCGGGTCTCGTCATCTGCGGGCGCAACGCCGAGCGGGGCGAAGCCGTCGCGAAGGAGATCACGGCGCAGGGCTGCCGCGCCGAATTCGTCAAGGCGGATCTCGCCAGCGTCGACGACGCCCGTGCGGTGACCGCGCGGGCGGACGGCGTGTTCGGACGCGTGGACGTGCTGGTGAACGCGGCGGGCATGACTGACCGCGGCACGATCTTCGACACGAGTCCGGAGCTGTTCGATCGCATGTTCGCCGTGAACGTGCGCGCACCCTTCTTCCTCATGCAGGAGGCTGCCAAGATCATGCGGCGCGAAAGGACTGAAGGCGCGATGGTCAACATCCTTTCCATGTCGGCTCATGGCGGCCAGCCTTTCATCTCCGCCTATTGCGGCTCGAAAGGCGCACTCGCGACCCTCACCAAGAACGCTGCCTTCAGCCTCATGCCCTGGCGTATCCGCGTGAACGGCCTCAACATCGGCTGGATGAATACCCCGGGCGAGGATCACATCATGCGCACCTATCACGGAGCGCAGGACGGCTGGCTCGAAAAGGCCGCGCAGGAACAGCCCTTCGGCCGTCTGCTCGATCCGGCGGAAGTGGCACGCGCCGTAGCATTCCTCGCCAGCGCCGAATCCGGCATGATGACGGGCTCGATCATCGACTTCGACCAGTCGGTCCTGGGATGCTGGGAATCCACCCCTCATCCGTCGATGCCGGCGGCATAAACGATCAGCGCTGCAGCACGGCCAGGAACCCGGGAACCGGTACGCCGCGATCCTCCCGGGTCGAAACCGGCTCCAGGATCACCGTCGTGAACGCATTCGAAGCGGCGAGCTTGTGCAAATAGCGCTCGCCATGCGCATAGCGTGCATCCTCCCCGAGAGCGTAGTCTTCGCCTTCATAGGCCTGGACGGTGAAGGCGAAGAGCCCCTCGCGCCGCAACACGCGGTGCGCCTCACGGAAGACATCGTCGAGCGACGCCATATAGACGAACACGTCCGCCGCCACGACGAGATCGGCCTCGGCGTCCGCGCGCTGTTTGAGGAACGAGACGAGATCCGTTTCGTGGAGGCTTTCGTAGAGCCCCGTCTTTTCCGCTCTCTCAAGCATGCGCGGCGAGAGATCGGCACCCACGATCGATGCGAACTGCCCGCCGAGCGCCTGCCCCATCAATCCCGTACCGCAGCCGAGATCTAGCGTTAGCCCGAACCGGTCATCCCTGATCTGCCTTGCGCAGGCGCGGCGCAGCGCATCGACGATGAGTTCCGGTCCGCGATAGGCCAGGCTCCGTGTGAGATGCCGTTCGAATTTCGGAGCGTATTCGTCGAACAGCGCCCGTACGTAACTGCCGGTCATCGCCTCGGCGGCCGGCAGCGTGCCGAGGCGGGCCAGGTCGAGGCGCACGCCCAGAACGTCCTCCGGCTCGAGATCGAGAGCCCCGAGCAGGGCCTTCACCGCCTCGTCGTGCAATCCAAGCTCGGCCAGTGCTCGCCCCAGGAGAGCATGGGCCGGGGCGAAGCGAGGTGCAAGCTCCAGCACCTGCCGGGCCAAATCCGCGGCAGCCTCGAAATCGCGCCCGTCGAAGGCGGCGCTGGCATATTCGTAGCGGCGGTCGGCCAGGACATCGCCGGAGGAGCGAAAGGAAGGAGGCAACAGCATTGCCTTGCCATGGGGGAGAGACGAGGGACTGTCAATGGCAATGCTCGGGGCTTCCCTGGCGGGCAGCCTTACCGCCCGACCTGGAGGATGACCTTGCCCCTGCCATGACCTGAATCCATCCGCTCGTGGGCCTTCGCCACCTCCTCTAGCCGAAGGACGGAGTCCACGATAACCCTGGCCCGTCCGCGCTCGAACAGCGGCGTCATCTCGCGCAGCCGTGCGCCCTCGCGCGTCAGGAAGGTCCCGTACAGGGTCTGGTTCTTGGTGTAGAGGGCATCGAGCTCGCCATCGGGCGGCAGAATGGTGGCGATCCGGCCGAAAGGCCGTGTCACCAGAGTGCTCATGGAGACGTTGCCGCCGGCCGTGTCGAACGAGGCGTCGACGCCCCGGCCGCCCGCTTCCCGCATGATCCGGTCGGCCGCATCGGCGTCACGATAATCGATGGCGACATCCGCTCCCAACTCATGCAGAACGGAGTGATTGGCTTTGCTGGCGGTTGCGATCACACGCGCGCCCGCCGCCTTCGCGAATTGAATGGCGAAGGAGCCGACGCCGCCTGCGCCGCCGTGGATGAGGATGGTCTCGCCCGGCCTGATGTTCAGGCGACGGACGACCGCCTCCCAGGCGGTCCCGCCGGCCAGCGGGATGCCGGCAGCCTCGACATGGCTCAGGTTCGCGGGCTTGCGGGCCACGATACTGGCGGACGCGACGGTGTATTCGGCATAGCTGCCATGCGGGTTGCCGAAGATCTCGGGGGTATAGAACACCTCGTCCCCGGCGCTGAACTCGGTCACACCCGGACCTAGCTCCTCGACGACGCCGGAAACGTCATAGCCGAGAACGGCCGGCAGAGGGATCTGCGCCCAGGATCCGGCCTGCCGGATCTTGGCATCGACCGGGTTGGTTCCGGAGGCGACGACCCGTACGAGAACCTGGCCCGGGCCCGGTTTGGGACGCTCCCGCTCCTGAAGCTCGAAGACATCGGGGCCGCCGAACCGTGAGATCACCATCGCGCGCATGCTGCCGCTCCTCCTCGCACCGCCTGCCATGTGGGCTCCCGGCAGGCGCTGATCAAGGCAAGCTCGGCCGCGAGACGCGGTGTGACCGGCCAACCATCGGGCAACCTGACATTGGCGGATCGAACACTATATTCTCATCATGGCGCTGCGCTCCACCGATGTCCTCACCCAGACCCCGCAAGGGCTCTATTGCCCCCTCGGCGACTTTCACATCGATCCGGTCCGGCCCGTGAAACGGGCGCTCATCACCCATGGCCATTCCGATCATGCGCGCTCCGGGCACAACGCGGTGCTGGCGACCGGCGAGACCCTGCGCATCATGGACGTTCGCTACGGCGAGGACTTCGCCGGACGCAAGCAGGAAGCGCCGCTCGGCGAGAGCATGCGGCTCGGCGACGTGAGCGTGCGTTTCACCCCTGCCGGACACGTGCTGGGATCGGCTCAGATTTCCATCGAAGCGGGCGGCACGCGCGTCGTGGTATCGGGCGATTACAAGCGCGCCGAGGACCCCACCTGCCTGCCATACGAACTCGTGCCCTGCGACGTGTTCATCACGGAAGCGACGTTCGGTCTGCCCGTCTTCCGCCATCCCGATGCGAGGGCCGAGATTCGGAAGCTCCTCGAGTCCGTCGCGCTCTTTCCCGAGCGCACCCACATTCTCGGCGCCTATGCGCTGGGCAAGGCGCAACGCGTGATGGCGCTGTTGCGGGAGGAGGGCTACGACAGGCCGATCCATCTGCACGGGGCCATGGAGCGTCTGACGGAATTCTATAAATCGGAGGGCATCTCTCTCGGAGCGACGCCGAAGGTCATGGCCTCCGAGAGATCGAAGCTCGCGGGCGCCATCGTCATCTGCCCGCCCTCCTCCATGCAGGATCTCTGGTCCCGCCGCTTTCCCGATCCCGTGACGTGCTTCGCTTCCGGCTGGATGCGCGTGAGGGCACGGGCGCGCCAGAAAGGCGTGGAGCTGCCGCTCGTGATCTCCGATCATTCCGACTGGGACGATCTGTGCCGCACGATACGGGAGACCGGCGCAGGCGAAGTCTGGGTCACGCACGGCCAGGAGGATGCCCTCGTCCATTGGTGCACCACCCATGGCATCAAGGCTCGCCCGCTCCACATGCTGGGCTATGGCGACGAGGGAGAGGCGGAGGACGCACCGCAATCCGGAGGCGAGGCATGAACCGCTTTGCCGCTCTCCTCGACCGGTTGGCCTATGAGCCGCGCCGCAACGCGAAGCTGCGGCTCATCATGGATTACTTCCGTCACACGCCCGATCCGGAGCGCGGCTATGCGCTCGCTGCCATGACCCATGCGCTGATGTTCAAGGAAGCGAAGCCCGGCCTGATCCGCGGTCTCGCGGAGGAGCGCACGGATCCGGAGCTCTTCCGCATGTCCTATCACTATGTGGGCGATCTCGCGGAGACGGTGGCCCTCATCTGGCCGGCGCCCGGGCACGAGAGCGTCGCACCCGCTTCCCCGGAAACCCCGCCCATCGGCCACAACAACCCGCCACCGCACGTCCCTACTCTCACCGAGGTGGTCGAGACTCTGGCGACGACGAGCAAGAGCGATCTGCCCGCGAAGGTCGCGGGCTGGCTCGATGCGCTCGACGAGACCGGGCGCTGGGCGCTCTTGAAGCTCATCACGCGGGAGCTTCGCGTGGGCGTTTCGGCTCGGCTGGCGAAAACGGCCGTGGCGCAGCTCGGTGGCATCGAGCCCGATGAGGTCGAGTTGATCTGGCACGGCCTGGAAGCGCCTTATGAAGACCTCTTCGCCTGGGTCGAAGGCCGCGGCCCGAAGCCGGAATCCGGCAATCCCGCGCCGTTCCGTCCCCCGATGCTGTCGCATCCGCTGGAGGAGGAGGACTTCGAAAAGCTCGACGCCGCCGATTTCCTTGCCGAATGGAAATGGGACGGCATTCGCCTGCAGGCGGTTTCTGGTCATGACAGCCATGGACGTCCAGTGCGGCGCATCTATTCGCGCACGGGCGAGGATGTCTCGCGCGCCTTTCCCGATCTGGTGGAAGCCTTGAACTTCGAGGGTGCCATCGACGGAGAATTACTGATCGTGCGCGACGGTCTGGTTCAGAGCTTCAACGTGCTGCAGCAGCGCCTCAACCGCAAGGCCGTGACGCCGAAGCTCATCGCGGAATTCCCGGCACATCTGCGCGTCTACGACGTTCTCACGGAGGGCGCCGAGGATCTGCGCGACCTTCCGTTCGCGGAGCGACGCAAGCGCCTGGAGGCGCTCGTGGCCCGCCTCGGCGACCCACGCATCGATCTGTCGCCCATGGTGCCGTTCCGGACATGGGAAGATCTGGCGGCCGCCCGCGCCAATCCGGCCTCAGCCGGCGCAGGCCCCGACGCGGACGCCATCGAGGGCTGCATGGTGAAGCGGGCGAGCAGCCCCTATCTTCCCGGACGCCCCAAAGGGTATTGGTACAAGTGGAAGCGCGATCCCTACCTCGTCGATGCGGTGATGATGTATGGCCAGCGCGGGCACGGAAAGCGCTCTTCCTTCTATTCCGACTACACCTTCGGCGTCTGGCGCGAGGGACCGAACGGCGAGGAGCTGGTGCCCGTGGGCAAGGCCTACCACGGCTTCACCGATGAGGAACTGGTGAAGCTCGACCGCTATGTCCGCAACCATACGGTCAAGCGCTTCGGCCCCGTGCGGGAGGTCGAGTACGGCAAGGATCGCGGGCTCGTGCTCGAGGTTGCCTTCGAGGGCCTGCAGCGCTCGACCCGGCACAAGTCGGGCGTGGCCATGCGCTTTCCCCGCATCAGCCGCATTCGCTGGGACAAGCCCGCGGCCGAAGCCGACCGGATCGAGACCCTGGAAAAGATCCTGGAACGGGGTGAAAAGGAGATCCACCCTCTCAAGGAGCAGGAGACCTGACGATGCTGAATGTGGAAACCCTTTCCGAAGGCAGCGTGACCCAGCAGGTCAACGGGCGGCTTCTGGTCGATACCGAGGGACAGGGCCTCGTCGAGATCACCGATGCGGTCTCCCGCTGGGTCTTCGGCACGGGGATCCTCCATGGCCTGCTTACGGTCTTCTGCCGCCATACCTCGGCCTCCCTCCTCATCCAGGAGAATGCCGACCCCGATGTCCGCCTCGATTTGATGACCGCCTTCGACCGGCTCGCGCCCCGGGATGCGAGCTATATCCATTCGGCCGAAGGTCCGGACGACATGCCCGCCCATATCCGCGCCGTTCTGTCGGGCGTTTCCTTGAGCATCCCCGTCATGGAGGGGCAGATGACCCTCGGCACCTGGCAGGGCCTTTATCTGGCCGAGCATCGGGACAGACCTCACCGACGGGACGTCATCCTCCACCTCATCGGGGCATAGCCGCATGCTCCTATGTTTCCATATATTATCCGCTGTTCTTTCCCAGTAGAATGGATGCGGCCTTCGATTGCCGCCTTGCTATTTCATGAAAGATGCGGCTAAGGCTCACAAAAGCTCTCGTGGGAGAAGGCAGCAGTGCAGGGTCAAAACACCACGATCATCATCGCCGATGACCACCCGCTGTTTCGCGGCGCGCTGAGACAGGCCGTCGCTTCCATCATGCCCGAGGCCCGGGTGATCGAGGCCAGCGGCATGGATGACCTCAATGCTTCCCTGGCCCAGGAACGGGACGTCGATCTGATCCTGCTCGATCTGACGATGCCGGGCGTTCAGGGCTTTTCCGGCCTCATGTCCCTGAGGGCGCAGTATCCCGAACTGCCGGTCGTCATCGTCTCCGCCACCGAGGAGCCCAACGTGATCCGCCGGGCCATGGATTTCGGGGCCTCGGGGTTCATTCCGAAATCCATCGACATCGACAATATCGGCGGCGCCATTCAGGCGGTTCTGGCAGGCGACACCTGGACCCCGCCGGATGTGGACCTCTCCGCCGCCGAGGACGTGGAGACCGCCGATCTCGTCCGGCGTCTGGGCACCCTCACTCCACAACAGGTGCGTGTGCTCACCATGCTCTCGGAGGGCCTTCTCAACAAGCAGATCGCGTATGAACTCGGCGTATCCGAGGCGACCGTCAAGGCCCACGTTTCCGCCATCCTCGACAAGCTCGGCGTCGACAGCCGCACCCAGGCCGTGATCGCGGCCTCCAAGATCGGCGTGACTCAGCGCCCCTCCCCGGCCGGGGCGGATTGAGGCGGCCAGCTTCTGCTCGAAATCACCAACCCTCATCCCGCTGGACAGAATGGGAGTTTTGCTTTGGACCCAGGGCTTAAAGCCCCTCGACGAAGGCGTCGATCCGGGACAGGGCCTGTTCGCTCATGACGCTGTCGAAGCGGATGAACACATGGCATCCGCCCGGCCAGAGGGTGAGATCGGCCCTGTTGCCCGCCGCCGCATAGCGGGACGCCATGAAGAGCGTGTCGTCGAGCAGCATGTCCTTCGTGCCCACGGAGAACAGAGCCGGCGGAAGGCCGGCCAGATCCGCATGGAGAGGCGAGATGTCGGGATCGGCACGATCGCTCACGTGGCCGACGAAATTGTCGGCGAAGACCCGCACATCGTTGGTGTTGAGGATCAGCCGCTCGCCCCCCCATTGCCGCACGCTCGGCGTGAGGGTCAGGTCGTAGCACCCGGCGAACAGGTTCGCGCCGAGGAAAGGCTTGAGGCCGTGCCGGTCGCGCAGGCGCAGAAGCGTCACGGCGGAGAGATGGGCTCCGGCCGATTCGCCGCCGATGAACAGGCGCGTGGTGCCGAAGCGGCTCTCGGCCTCACGGATGGCCCACAGAGCGGCCGCCTCGCAATCGTCAGGGCCCGCGGGATAAGGGTTCTCGGGCGCGAGCCTGTATTCGACGGACACGACGGCCAGGCCGCAGCGATCCGCCAAGCGGTCGAGCCAGGGATCCTGCTCGTCGGCGGAGCCCCAGGTCCAGCCGCCGCCATGGATGTGGAGATAGACGCCCCGCGGCTTTTCGGGAGCGATGATCCGCAGAGGGATCGGCCCCGCGGGCCCGTCGATCTCGATGACCCTCGCCCTGGGGCTCAAAGGCATCAGCGGAAAAGGCCCGAGCCCCTGGCGGCGGCGCTCCCGCACGACGGACGGTGGCACGGACATGGGGTCCGGAAGGGCTGCGAGCTTGGCGACGATATCCGCGTTCTGGGCGCGGATCTCTTCACTGACGGCGGCGGGGTCGAAGAGAGCGGGATCGATCATGGGCTGTTCGACAGGGTTGCGTTCATCATCGGCCCTTGCGATGAAGCACACGCGACTTTCCGCGTCCAGTGACGCTTTCTGACGAGATTGACGATATGCCCAACCTGACCCGGTTTCTCGGTGGCTCGCCCGGCTCCGTGCTGGCCAAGCTCATTTTCCTGTCGCTCCTCGTCGGCGCTTTCATGCATTACCTCGATATCACGCCGCTCGGGCTGATCGAGGGTCTGTTCGACTGGATCAGTTCTGTCCTCGACCTGAGCCTGGACACGGTGAAGGACGTGGGGCTCTGGATCGTCTATGGGGCCGTGATCGTGGTACCGCTCTGGCTCCTTAGCCGGATCTTCGGCCGGCGCTGATCGGACCCGCCCCATGGACGGCTCCTTTAAAGTCCAGCATCCGGAGGTCACCCACCGACGCATCCTGGCTCTCGCCCTTCCCATGACCCTGTCGCACGTGACGACGCCTCTGCTGGGGCTCGTCGACGCGACGGTGATCGGACGGCTTGGCGAGGCTCATCTGTTGGGCGCGGTGGCCCTGGGTGCCGTGATCTTCGACTTCGTGTTCTGGAGCTTCGGCTCCCTGCGTATGGCGACAGCAGGCCTGACCGCGCAGGCGACCGGCGCCGGCAACCGGCATGAGGTCGATCTGACACTCGCCCGCGCGCTCCTGGTGGCGGGCATCACGGGCCTTCTGCTGATTCTCCTGCAATGGCCCATCGCGGCCATCGCCTTCTCCTTCGCGGGGGCGAGCGAGGCGGTGACGGGCGCCCTTTCCACCTATTTCTTCATCCGCATTTGGGCGGCGCCGTTCACGCTGGCGAACTACGTCATCCTTGGCTCGACGCTGGGGCGCGGACGGACGGATCTCGGCCTGCTCCTGCAGGTGGCGATCAACGTCGTCAATATCCTGCTCACGGCCGGATTCGTGCTGATCGCCGACTTGAGCATCGCAGGTGCCGCCATCGGCACGGCGGTTGCGGAGGCGCTGGGCGTGGGCCTCGGCATCCTGGTGCTGCGCCGGCTTGGCTCGAACCCGCTGGCGGTGACGTGGGCCGAGGTGCTGAACCGCTCCGCGATCCTCCAGACCCTCGCCATGAACGGGGACATCATGGTCCGCAACGTGGCGCTGATCCTGGCGTTCTCGATCTTCAGCGCCTTGGGCGCCCGCGCCGGCGACGTGACGCTCGCCGCGAATGCGGTGCTCTACAACATGTTCCTGATCGGAGGCTATTTCCTCGACGGCTTCGCCACCGCCGCCGAAGCGCTCTGCGGCCAGAGCATCGGCGCCCGCGACGAGCGGGGCTTCCGGCGCGCCATTCGCTTGAGCCTCGGCTGGAGCCTCGGGTTCGGCCTCGCCGTTTCAACGATCTTCCTGATCGGCGGTGGATTGTTCATCGACTTCGTGTCGACCAATCCCGACGTGCGTGCCCATGCCCGCGAGTATCTGGTTTTCGCGGCCCTGACCCCCTTCGTCGGCGCTGCGGCCTTCGCGTTCGACGGCATCTATACCGGGGCGACATGGACCAAGGCGATGCGCGATCTCATGGTGATCGCCTTCGCTGCCTATGGGGTCATCCTGCTGGCCGCAGGAAGTCTCGGCAACACCGCGCTCTGGATTGCGCTGCTCATCTTCCTGGGCGCACGCAGCATCGGACAAGCCGCGCTCTATCCAAGGCTGACGAGAAAGACCTTCGCCAGCCTCTCCTAGGCCGACTGGGTTCAGAACCGCCCCTGCGCAATCGCCGCTGCATCGCGGCCGAGGGCTTCCGTCAGCGACGCCTTCTCCTGCACGAGTTTCTGCAGAAGCCCATTCTTGATGTCGCCGATCAGGCCCGGGCCCTTGTACACCATCGCGGAGTAAAGCTGGACGAGGCTCGCGCCCGCGCGGATCTTGGCCCATGCCGCCTCGGCGGAATCCACTCCGCCGACGCCGATGAGCGGAATTCTGCGTTCGACCCGCAGGAAGGTCTCTGCGAGGATCCTGGTGGAAGGTACGAAGAGCGGCCTACCGGACAAGCCTCCGGTTTCGGCCGCGAGTGCCTTTTCCTTCAAGGACTCGGGACGAGCGACCGTGGTGTTGGAAACGGTGAGCCCGTCGATTCCGCGCTTGAGCGCCGTCGCCACGATGGCATCGAGCGTTTCGAGCGAGATATCCGGCGCGATCTTGAGGAGAATGGTCGTCTTCTTGCGCCCCTCATCGGCCTTGTTGCATGCTTCGACGCTGCGGGCGAGCAGATCGTCGAGAAACGCCTCCCCCTGCAGATCACGCAGGCCGGGCGTATTGGGGGACGACACGTTGACGGTGAGGAAATCGACAAGGCCGCAGAGTGTCTCAATGCATGTGACGTAATCGGCAATGCGATCCGGCGAATCCTTGTTGGCGCCGATATTCACGCCCACCACGCCGGGACGTCCGAGACGGCGGGATAGACGCTCGCGCGCAGCCTTCAGCCCATCGCTGTTCAAGCCGAAGCGGTTGATCACGGCCTCATCCTGCGCAAGCCGGAAAACGCGCGGACGTGGATTGCCCTCTTGAGGCTTCGGCACGACACCGCCGAGTTCCACGAAACCGAAGCCGAGGGACAGGAGCTGATCGGGCACCTCGCATTGCTTGTCGAAGCCCGCCGCCAGCCCCACGGGATTAGGGAAGTGGCGGCCGAACACATCGACGGCTAACCGCGCGTCGTCCTTCGGCGCGGGCGCCGTGGGCATGAGGGAAAGAGAGCGGATCGTCAATTGGTGCGCCGTCTCCGCATCGAGCGCGTGCAATGCGGGTTTTACCAACGAGAAGAGCGCACCAATCATGAATCGAGATCCGGAAAAACATGGCGGCCATCGGGGCCGATCGGAAGCGGCTTTATCCACAGGACGTCGGATAAGGCAAGCGGTGCATACAGATGCGGGAAAAGATCGCCTCCCCGAGACGGCTCGTATCGCAAAGCCGGACCGAGTTTGTCGGCGTCGACGGCAATCAGCAGAAGATCACGTTGTCCCGTGAAGTGCCTATCCGCAGTTTCCTTCACCTGTTTTGCCGTGGAAAAATGGAGGTATCCATCCTGTCTATCGACGGGTGCACCTTCAAACAAACCGTCGGCCTCGGCCTCACGCCAAAGGCTTTCCGGGCAGATTTTATAGATGATGCGCATGAAATCCCCGTCTCTCGCCTCTGCTTCGGGAGCAACCCTTATTAGACATTGTGTCCCAGTCGTGTCTTACAGGTTGCAAGGGACATAGAACAACCTTAATTCCTAGGCATAAGTTCGCTTTCAGCTTTTTCGCTTCCTTGCGAAGGTTTGTACGATGTTATCTCACGAGCGCGTTTGGGCGGCCATCGATGCACTTGCCTCCCGCCATGGAATGACTGCATCCGGGCTAGCGCGCAAAGCCGGCCTCGATGCCACCAGTTTCAACAAGTCGAAACGTGTCAGCCCCGAAGGCCGGGAGCGCTGGCCCTCGACCGAATCCATTTCGAAGATCCTTCGTGCCACGGGAGCGACGCTGGAGGATTTCCTGCGCCTCGTCGAGCCTTCCGGATCGCTGCGCCGCTCCATGCTCCCGATGATCGGCATGACGCAAGCCGGCGCCGGCAAGATCCTCACCGATGAGGGCCTTCCCACGGGTGGGCCCGGCTGGGACGAGATCGAGTTTCCCGATTTCGGCCAAGAGAAAGTGTTTGCTCTCGAGGTGACCGGCGACACGATGGCGCCACTCTATCGCGACGGCGATGTTCTCATCGTTTCGCCGACCGCGAGCCTGCGCAAGGGCGACCGCGTGGTGGTGTGCACCACCAACGGCGAAGTCGTCGCGCAGGAGCTCAAACGCCGCTCCGCCAAGACTCTGGAGCTGTCGTCGCTTGCGAAAGACAGCGAAGACCGGGCGATCTCCACGGAGGAGATCGCCTGGATCGCGCGCATTATGTGGGCACGGCAATAAGGGCTCTCTCCCGATGGATCGGTCCGAAAAGCCCCCTCCATTCCTGGGGTCGACGCTTCAAGCCGCGCGGGATTTCAGGAAGGCCTCGTGCTCGCGCACGAGATCGCCGGCCAGCGCCTTCGCGATGAGGGCGCGCGTTTCCTTCACGCCATAGAGCGCCACGAACGAGCCGAATCGAGGACCGCGCGGCTCGCCGAGCAGCACCTGATAGATCGTGTTGAACCACTCAATGGACACGCCCGGGCGGTCGGGCGTGGCCCCCTTGGCCTTGAGGTCCTGATATCGCGGTTCGGCACGGCCCACGTTGTAGATCTCCTCCTGAATCGTCTCTGCAGTCGCGGGACGCTCTCCGCTTTCGAACGAGGCCAGCACATCGCTCAGACGCTTCAGGGAAGAAGCCTCCACCTCGTCTGGCAGACGATAGGTCTTCTGCGGCTTCACGAAATCCTCGAAGTAGCGCACGGCGCGCTTCACGAGACTGTCGAGGCGCGGATGCGTCTCGGGGGACACACCCGGCGCATAGCGACGGATGAAGCCCCAGAGCACCGCCGGGTCTTCCGAATTCGCCACGGCCACGAGATTGAGGAGCATGGAGAACGAGATCGTGGTGCCGGGCTGATTGGCCCCACCGGACGACACCAGCTCGGGGACCGGCGGCTCGCCAGAGTGGATGTGCCAGACCGGATTCATCAAACGCGCCTTGGAATCCTGAGCCGAATACTTCTCGAGGAAGGTCAGGTAATCGTCCACCTGGCGCGGGATCACGTCGAAATAGAGCTTCTTCGCCTCGCGCGGCTTGTTGAACATGAATAGCGCGAGACTGTCCGGCGTGCCATAGGTCAGCCACTCGTCGATGGTCAGACCATTGCCCTTGGACTTCGAGATCTTCTGGCCCTTCTCGTCGAGGAAGAGCTCGTAGTTGAAGCCCTCCGGCGGCTGGCCGCCGAGCGCCTTGGCGATCTCGCCCGAGAGCTTCACGCTGTCGATGAGATCCTTGCCGGCCATCTCGTAATCGACACCGAGCGCGACCCAGCGCATGGCCCAATCGGGCTTCCACTGCAGCTTGGCGTGCCCGCCTGTGACCGGTGTCTCGAAACGCTCACCCGTATCTGGATCGCGCCAGACGATAGTGCCTGCCTCGCGCTTGCATTCGTCGATCGCCACCTGCATCACGATCCCGGTCTTCGGATGGATCGGCAGGAACGGCGAATAGGATTGCTGGCGCTCCTCCCGCAGCGACGGCAGCATGATCGCCATCACCGCCTCGTAGCGCTCGAGCACCGTGAGCAGCGCCTTGTCGAAAACGCCGGACCTGTAGCACTCGGTAGCCGACTTGAACTCATAGTCGAAGCCGAACGCATCGAGGAATTCGCGCAGGCGCGCATTGTTGTGATGGGCAAAGCTCTCATGGGTGCCGAACGGGTCCGGCACCTGGGTCAGGGGCTTGCCGAGGGCGGACGCCACCAGTTCCTTGTTCGGGATGTTGTCCGGAACCTTGCGCAGACCGTCCATGTCGTCCGAGAAGGCGACGAGGCGGGTCGGGATGCTGTCTCCCGTCAGCACACGGAAGGCATGGCGCACCATGCTGGTACGGGCCACCTCTCCGAACGTGCCGATATGCGGCAATCCCGAGGGACCGTAGCCCGTCTCGAACAAAGCCTCCTTCTTGCCCGTCCGTTTGAGACGCTCCACGAGCTTGCGGGCCTCCTCGAAAGGCCAAGCGGTCGCGGTCTGAGCGGCTTCGATAAGGGCGGGATCGAGAGAAAGAGGTCGGGACATGGGCCTTGCTTTGAGGAAAACACTTCCAGAAGCGCGGCACACTAGAGCATCGGACCCGAAAGTGGAATGCACTTTCGGGTCTCACCCGGCGCTCCCCTCAAGGGGCGCTTCGTCCTGCGCGGAACGCCGGAACCGGTTGTCCAGGCCAATGGGAAAAGGCCGACGTGATTGATCCGGCTCCAGCCGCCGTAGGTCCTGGAATGGGCCGCTCCCCTAAAAGGGGCTTATCGGGAAGAACCGCAGGTAGAGTTCGGCGTATTTTCCCTCTTTCCAGAGCTGCTGCAGAGCATAGTCCAAGGCGCGGCGCAGATCGTCGTCCTCGCCGCGCAGCACGAAGCCGATCCCCTCTCCGAAGAACCGGCTCTCGAGATAAGGCCCGCCTGCAAAGACGCAGCACCCGTCCGCCTCCTCCCCGCCGATCCAGAGGGCAAGGCCGAGCCCGTCGGCAAAGACGTAATCGATCCCGCCCGCCTTGAGATCCGCCTGGGCGGCCGTGAGCTCCGGATAGGGCTTGAGGGTGGAGGACTGCATGAAGGCCTTGGCGAAGGCCTCATGGGCTGTCCCTTCGACGACGCCGACGGACTTGCCCTGGAGAGCCTTGGGCGAGAATGACGGCATGTCGTTGATCTGGGATGGTTTCGTGGCGAGCCGTGCCGGGATCTTGAAGTAAGGGGCCGTGAGCGCGAAACGTTGGCGTAGATCCGCGGTGATCGGGATAGCAGCCGCAACCACATCACCCTGCTTCTCGGCCAGGGCGTCGAGAAGGGTGTCGAACCGGCGGACCTGGACGGTGCAGGTCAGGCTCAGCCTTTCGCAGGCCGCCCGCGCGAGTTCGACCGAGAACCCCGTGGGCGTGCCATCGAGGCCTGGGAAATGCAGGGGCGGAAAGTCGTCGTCGACAAGGAAGCGAATTGTCCGGGTCGCGGGAATGTCCGGACGCTCGAGTTGCGCTTTCGGGTCCCAGAAATTGGGCACCATGACCGCCTGGGCCTGGGCCTGAGCCGCCCCGCCCAGGTCCAGCAGGAGGATCGGTCCCCATGCCCATGCGGCATCCTTGATCTTGCGCGCGAAGCGGATCATCATCGATATGAAATAACGCATCCTTAAGACGATACTCTCTTGTCCGTTGCCTCGCCACTCTCACGAAAACGCCTCAGAGACGTTCGTCGCGCATGAGGCAGGGTCTAGCGGAGCAAGCCCGCCAGTCAACAACACTTCCGGTCGAGATCGGCTTTCTGGCCCGATACGGCCTATCGCCTGCCAGCCTGCGCGATGCCGCCTTGATCGCCGAGCTGACCGGAGTTTCGGCCGACGAGGCGCTTCTCAAACATGGGCTCATCGAGGAACCGGTCTTCTATCGGGCTCTTGCGGCGGAGCTGGGCCTCCCCTTCCTCACCGCCCCTCGCCTGTCACCCGGTGCCCGCTACCCTGAGAGCATTCTCACTGGGCTTGCACCACTGGCCCATGGCGGCGGCTTCGTGATGGCTCCGCAAGGCGAGAGACTGGTTCGGCTCCTCAAGGACTTCCGTCCGCCACGCCCCCTTGCGATCACGACGCCGACCTCCCTGAGAAGATCCGTCTTGCAGGCACAGAGTCGTGCGATTGCCCGCCGCGCGGCCCTTGAACTGCCCCATGCGGCGCCGGGCCTGTCCAGCTATGGCGGCGCGAGCATTCCCCAGATAGCGACAGCCTTCTTCGTCACGCTGATCGCCTCCTTCAGCATCGTGATCAGTCCGGTTGCGACCGTCGCCCTGCTCACTTCGCTCGTCAGCCCGCTGTTTCTCTGCATCATCGTGCTGCGCTTGGCGGCTTCGATTCTCCACATCCCCCTGCATCCGCCATTCTCCTACGAGCGAGCGGATGACGCGTCGTTGCCGATCTATACGATCATCGTCGCGCTCTACCGGGAGAAGCGTGTCGCCTCGCGTCTTGTCGCGGCGCTCAATCAATTGGACTATCCCGCCGCCAAGCTCGATATCAAACTTGTGCTCGAAGCGGACGATCGCGAGACCATGGCGGCCATCGAGAGGATAAAGCTGCCGGGGAACATCGAGATCATCGTCGCTCCCCCCGGCCAGCCACGCACCAAGCCTCGCGCTCTCAACGTCGCTCTGCCGCTCGCTCGCGGCCGCTTCACCGTTGTCTACGATGCGGAGGATGTGCCGGATCGCGAGCAATTACGCATGGCCGTTTCCGCGTTCGCGCGCATGCCTGCGGACGTGGCCTGCCTCCAGGCGCGCCTGACCATCGACAACACGGACGATTCCTGGCTCACGCGCCTTTTCACCATCGAATACGCGGCCTTGTTCGACGTGCTCAATCCTGGCCTGGCGGAGATCGGAAGCCCGATCCCGCTTGGCGGCACGTCCAACCACTTTCGGACGACGCTTCTCAGAAGCGTTTGCGGGTGGGACGCCTGGAACGTGACAGAAGATGCCGATCTCGGCATCCGCCTGTCGCGCCTGGGCTATCGTGTCTCCGATCTTCCTTCCTCGACCCTCGAGGAGGCGCCGATCACCGCAAGAGCCTGGCTGCGGCAGCGCACCCGTTGGATGAAAGGCTTTATGCAGACCGGCATCAGCCATTCCCGCAATCTCGGGTCGGGCCTTTCGCAGTTCGGCTTCTGGAGGTTCTATGCCGGAATGGCTTTGACCGCCGGAGCGGTGTTGAGCGCACTCGTCTATCCCTTTTGCACGGGGCTGTTTGTGGTGCTGTGGCTGTCCGAGAGACCGCATTCGCAGTGGGGCGATGTCTGGTATGCGGGAAGCCTGACGCTGTTCCTCTCAGGCTTGGGATCCATCTTCATCCCGGCATTCGTGGCGCTGCACCGCCGCAAGCTCTGGCGACTTTCCCCCTGGATCGCCCTGCTGCCGTTCTATTATGGTCTGGTCAGCCTTGCCGCCTGGCGTGGCCTATGGGAGCTCGGCACCGCTCCCTTTCGATGGAACAAGACGCCCCATGGCCTTGCGCGCACGTCGCGCTCCGGCGTCCTCAGAAGCACCAGGCCAATGCGGCCGACACCATATCGTTGAAGATGACCCCGCCGTAACGCCACCAGAGCAGGCCTCCGGATGCCACGAGGCAAACGATCGCTGCCGCCACGAGGGCAAGGCCCGTGCGCCGCTCCAAGGTGGTGGGTTGTTCCGTGCCGCTGCTCATTCAGGCTCCGCCCCTTCCTGTCAGGCGATCATCATAAGCCGAACTCGCATAAAAAACGAGGCGGCCAATGCCGCCTCGCCGGGATGATAACCTTAAGCCGCAGCCGCCTTCTTGGTCGGCCAGCCCAGTTCCACGAGGCGCGCCTTGGCGAAGTCGCGGATCTCGTCGCGAATGCCTTCCGGCAGAGCCGAGAGCAGCTTCTGCGTGTCGGCATGGAGCATGAGATCCGTGACGGCGTTGATGGTCTTCGCCTTCTTGATCTTCACCTTCAGCTCGTCTTCCGCATGGCCGTCGGCCGTGACCTCGACCTTAGTCTTCTCGGCCTCGGTGCGCTCGATCTCGGCAGGCTGCTCGGCATAGCCGGGACGGCTCTGCTTGAACTCGTCGGCTTCCTCTTCCGAATAGACGAAACCATGGAGCTCGATGAGTTTGAGGATGACGCGGTCCTTCGCGCGCTTCTCGGCCATGGCATAGACATAAGCCGCCTGCTTGCCGGACACGCGATAGTTCACGCCCACCAGGGCCTCGCCGATCGACCATTCGACGCGTTCACCCATACGGCCGGTCACCTGGATGACGGCCTCTTCGCGCTCGGCGCGGATGATCTTCGGTTCGTCGAAGCTGATCTTGGCTTGGGCGGCGATGCGCTCAAGCGTCTTGTGATAGATCACCGCCGTGCCCTGGACGCGCCAGACATTGCCGGCCATCGGCTCGTCGAATTTTGCAAGCACTTCGGCAATTTTCTTATCTGCTGTATTCATCTCGATCCTATCTCTCACATGCCCGCAAAGCCGGTCTCGCGCTCTTCTTCAGGCCTCCTCCGAAAGGCGGGAGCGTTCGTTATTTGTTCTATACCAGATTATGTCCTACGGGTCCAATGCTAGGGGCCTGTCAATGGAGAAAATCAGCTTATAAATCATACTCTTATATCCGGCGTCATTTTGTCTCAACACCTCACGGGACAACATTGGCGGTACGGCTTTCGATGGATCGGGCCTGCCCCTTTGTGATTTGACTTCGAGGCCACCGTTCCTTATTTGTTCCTTAAACGAGAAGCAGGATTTTGATATGGCGCAAATGGCGTACCGCTCTCGCCTGCCGCCCCGCCATTTACAGGAGACCCGATGTCCGCGCCCGCGATCCTCGACATGTCCGACCGACGTTCCGAGCGGCGCCATGGGCCTCGCCGCGCACCGAAGCGTCCCTCGACACCGCTCACCCGCAACAGCCTCATTGCCGACTTCCTGGCGATCTGCGAGCTCGATCCCGAGATCGAGTCCCTGCGTGCGCCAGCCCATCCTGCGGAGTTCAGGATCGGGGATCGCACCATCGAGCATATCGCGGATTTCGAGATCGTCCGAGACGGGCAGTCTTTTCTCGTCGACGTGCTGACGGACGAGGACCTCCTCACTCATCCCCTTCGCACGGCTGCGATCCACGGCCTCTCCTCCGAAGACGGGCGCCACTTCTCCATTGAGACCGCCGCAAGCATCCGTGCCGAGCCGCGCTTCACGACCGTGCGTCTCATCACGGCCTGCAAGCGTACACCCGTGACGGCGGGCGACCGCGTCCGGATTCTCCACCAGCTCGACGAGGTCGGAGCCATGCGGCTGGTGGATTGCGCAGGCGCGGTCATGAACTCGCAAGACGGCGTCGCCGCCGTTCTGGCGCTGGCCTGCGAGGGATTGATCGCGGTCGATATCAGCCGCCCGATCCTGCCTGAAACGCAGATCCGCAGGCGCCGCCTGCCCTATACGGATCCCTTTTCGTTTTAAGATCCCGCATGCCGCTCCACGGCCTCGCTCAGAAGCGAGCGCACGATGGCGCGCACGGCATCGGGCGTGTTGTCCTCGGCGAACTTCGCCTCGATCTCATCCCGCACGATGGAGCCGTCGCCGCTGCGCTTCAGCTCGGTTGAGGATTCCGCCTGCAGCAGCGTGACGAAGGCGCTCTCCACCTCACGCGCCACCACGCCGCCGTCGGCCGCCTCCACGATCCGCCCGGTAAGATCGAACACATCGCGCTCATGCGGCAGTTCCTGCGCTTCCAGCTCTCCGCTCGCGTCGAGAATCCAGGCGCGCGGAACATGGTCCGCGAGATCCACCGACTGACGATTGATGTTGCCAGGGTTGAGCCAACGCGTGCGCCCGGCGAGAACGGTTTTCTGAGTCTTGTGAATGTGACCATTGATGAGGATGTCGCAGCCCTCCACCGCAAAGGGCGGCACCGCTCCCGGATAGCCACCGTCGAAGGCAATGTCGTGATGGGTGAACCAGGTGTGCAGATCGACCCCGGTGAAGGAGCCGCGCGCATCCGTGGGGATCGCCTGACCGTAGGGCGTCATGCCGACGCCCAGACGCCGTCCGCCCACATGGAACTCGGCCACGGGGGAGGAAGTGGCCACCACATCGACCACATCGCAGATCCCCAGCAGGGACAGGGTATCGCCGTCCGTGAGCGTCATATGCTGGATGTCGTGGTTACCCACATTCACGAGTGGCCGGTGGCGAAAACTCTTGAGAATGCGGATGAGCTGGTTCTTCAGCGCCTCGTCCGGCTCCACGGGCCGGTCGAAGAGATCGCCCAGGATGACAGGCGCGAGGCCGCGCTCGTTCGCGATGGCCGCGCAACGGTCGAGCTTCGCGAGCACGGCCTGCGGCCACACGGCATCCTTGCGCCGCCCCGGACGCCTTGAGCCCACATGAGGATCGCCGATTACGAGAAGCCCGTCGCAGGAAACGGGCGGAAGACGGTCTCCGGACAGGATCATGCGGTCAGCCGCTCCGACGGCGAAGAATGAGGGGAATGGGCGTGGTGGTCCAGGAGATTCTCCGCACTGACGGGAGACCCGCAGGTCGGGCACAGCCCACCGGTCTCCTCCATGAAGCGCGCCATCTCGGCCTGCACGGACTTGATGCCTTCGTCGATCTGCGCCGCGCGGCTTCTTGCAATGAGAGCGGCGCTGCGAAGATCGGCCAGGCGCTTCATCATGTTTTGTGCGTGAACCGTGCTTTCAAGAATCGGAACGTCACCGGGCAAGGACCGAAGTGCCGCAAGGCGCGCCTTGCCGGATGCCAGCCGATTGCCAAGTTGAAGAACTTGGCGTCCGATGCGCTCACGCTCACGCGCATGCTCGACCCTGCGCGTAAGATCGGCGATCCGCTCCGGCGAAGGCAGCGCATGGGTCGCTTCCACACGGGCTTGCGCCATCCCGAGTTGCCGGGCGAGATTCGTCAGGCACATCGCATAATCCTGCAGGTTCTGCAGGCGATCGGATGACGTCTTGATCTGCCGTGCCTGGTCGCGAAGAGCGCTCAACCGGCCTTTCAGAGCGCCGAGCGCCTCAAGGCTTGCGAGCGTCTCCTGAAGAGAAGCCAGCTCCCGCTCACCATTGCGCACGGTCGCATTGTCGCGCGTGCAGCGCTCGCGGTGGATCATCAGCATGTCGCGGATATAGCTCGCCTCTTGCCCTATGGAGAGAACGGCCGAGCGGCGAGAGGCGGTTTCGCCCAGAAGGAACACCGGGAACTTCTGATGCGCGATATGGACATCGAGATCCTCCACCTTGGTGATGCGCATGAAATCGCCGATCCAGTCGGGCACGTTGCGCCCGCCGGTCTCGTAACGCATGCCCTCCTCCTCCACGACGGATCCATCCGCCTCGTGGAGAGACCAGATGTTCACCGGCGAACGGCGCGGCTGACGTGTGAAGCGGAGTGTCCGCTTCCCCGCAACGCCGATCTCGACAATCGCGGACTTTGCGCCGGCGCGCACCAGACTGTCACGCGCCTCGCCGTAGAAGACGGCTCGGAGGGCGCGGATGAAGGTGGATTTGCCACGGTTGTTCGGTCCGATCAGCGCGTTCACGCCGGGGCTCAAGGGAAGCGTCGCATCCTTGTAGGCCTGAACATTGACAAGGCGAATGAACCGCAGGCCCGGCCGCGTGTCGTCCCAGATCTCGCTGCAGTCGGCGGATTGCACATCGACGCCGCCGACAGGCTCGCCGACGATGCGGGCGATATGAAACTTGTCGGAGAATTGGGACAGGTCGTGGTGGGATACGGCAAAGCACTGCACGCCGAGACGGGCCGCCCCATCCTCCAGAACCCTGTAGAACGAGGAGACCCGATCCGGCGCGATCCAGCAATCGGCCTCGTCCAAGGCGAGGAAGCGCGCAACGTCCGCCTTGACGACGGCGATGAGTCGCAGTGCCATGCCGATCACGTTGGTGAGCGCGCCGCCGTTGTCCTCCAGCACATCCTCGAGCGTTCCGTCCGGACGGCGCACGCAGATGTCGAGCGAAGCCAGGCCGCGCTCGGTCGAAAGCTCCAGCGCGACAGGCTTCTCGCCCGGCAGCACCTCCTGCACGAGTGCCGTCAGCAAAGTCTCGAAGGCAGCAAGGTTGCGGCGGCTGGCGCTGCCATGCACCGCCTGGATGAAGCCCTCGACCTGATCCTTGACCGCAAGCCGTCCCTTCGCGAGCTCGATCTCACGCGTCAGCTCCGCAAGGCGCAACGCCAGTGCATCGCGCCGCCCCTCCAGCCGCGCGAGGAAGGATTCGGCACGGGCGAGATCATGTTCGATGGAGCGGTGGGTCAATGCTCGTCTCCGAACTGCCGCAAGCTCGTCTCCACGTCGCGGAGAGCCATTTCGAAATCCTCGACGAGCTTCGCGTTCTGCGCAGTGGCGGCCTCGATGAGTGCGCGGATCTCCGCCTCGTCGTCGGTGCCGAGCTCGGCCTTGGCGAGCGCCTTCGCCTCCTCGAGTTCGCGCGCCAGGCGCTCGACCTCGCCTTCCGCCCGAATCCGTTCGGCGCGCAGTTTGTCGAAGGTCCTGCGCAGCTCTTCAAGACGCCTGAGGCTATCCGATTCCAGGCGTGTCCGGTTCGTCATAGGGAAATGGCTCCGCTGCAAATAAATGGTCGAGCTTCAGTTTAGGACGGCGATATTTCGTCGCAACTTCTTTGCCTTAATTCGCTCTGGATTGAGGGCGATCCCTTCAATCCTGCCGACCGAACCTCCACATAAGGCCTGTTACTCCAAGATTACAGTCCCAGACAACGAACTTTGCTTGACACCTTGTCATCCGGTATTATGTTCTTGTTTTGTTCGCGCATCAAGCAGATGCTGCATCGTGCGCAGCACTCTTGGGCCAAGCTGCCCTGCGCCGGAAGGATGATGGTATGGACGCCATGACGGATGTTCGCCCGATTTTCGAGAACGAGGAATGGCTCGTGACGGAAGATGGGCTTGAGCACAAGACGACGGGCTACTTCATCGAGCGCGCGAGCCTCGGCCAACGTCGCGACGACGGCTTGTGGGCGTGGCCGTTGCACATGGCCGAGAAAAGTTGGTGCGCGATGGCACCATTTGCGGAAGCGTTCTCCTGCGCGGCCTCCGTCTACAATGTCGAAGCGGGCGCGGCGCTTGCGCGGACCTTCAAGGTCGCACGCCGAGAGATCGCAGCTTGGCCGCAGGTGAATCAGCATCTCAATCAGGCCTCGCGAAATCGCTCACCCGCAATGTCGCCGGCCTTGCGAAACGAAGGCAGAACACCCATTTTCCTGGAGTCGGGTTTTTCAGAAAAGCCCTTGCCGGATGAGGGTCTTCGCAAGCTCGACGATAGTTGGCGCATGCGCAATCAATCAGGCGCGCGCCCTTTCTCGACAACCACACGTATCCGTTCCGCACGCTACACCATGGAGAAGGCTCCGACTCTCGCATGGCAGGCACCGTATCGAATTCGCAGGACTGGAACGAAGCTCGTTCGGCTGCTGCAGGCAGCCTGGAACATACGGTGATGTGAATGCCGAGCTTGGGGCACGATCAGAAATCCTTTTCCGGTTGGAGCACTCCGCACGGCAATGCTTCCGGCGGGGATGTCTCTGCGCCTGTAACGGCGGAGGAGTTCGCAGAGAGCGTGATCGCCACGATCTGTCACGCGAGCGTCACACCGAGCGTCGGCCGGCGCACATTCGAGCGCTGCATGCGCGCGCTCATGCTCGGCTCGACCTCCCGCGTCGGCTTTCGCCATCCGGCCAAGGCTGCCGCCATCGATCGGATCTGGCAAGAGCGAGAACAGCTCTTTCGAGACTACACGGCAAGCTCCGACAAGCTGCGCTTCTTGAGCGCGCTTCCCTGGATCGGGCCGGTGACGAAACATTCCCTGGCGCGCCGTCTCGGCCTCTATGGCGAACTTCGCAACAAGGCCGTTGCTTGAGAAAGAAACAACAAGAAGAAGAGGTTCATCCCATGTCCAAGGTCCGTGCAAGCGATGTCGGCTTCTGCGTTGTCGACGGTAACGCGAACGTCATTGCCGATAATCTCGTCCATCGTATCCGCGAAGCTGCGGTCGATATGGAGAGCCAGGTCAACCGCCTCTACCGCGGCCGTCAGGCCTATGATCTTACCCAGGGCACGAAGGCCGATCTCGACAAGGCCATCGAGCAGCTGACCTACATGGCCCGCACCCTGCGGGAGGTTCAGAGAGAGCAATCCAAGGTGGTCTATCTCCAGGCTGCCGAATAAAGACGGACTAGACGAGCGGCGGTTTTTATCGCCGCTCTTTGGCATGAGCTCGTGCCTCCTTCGGGCCGCACCGCCTCCTGATCGCGCCCTGATCTTAAACTCTTGCGTTATCCCAAGAACAAATATAGAACATTAGGTGATGCCCGTTCTGGCAGGAGAGTGCAGCAGACCCGAGCCACGTTCGGGAGAGGTGAACAGGAGAAGGCCCGATGGCAGGCAGCGTGAACAAGGTGATATTGGTGGGCAATCTGGGGCGGGACCCGGAGGTGCGCCGGCTGAACAACGGGGAGCCGGTGGTGAACCTGCGGCTTGCCACCTCGGAGACCTGGAAGGACAAGGCGACCGGCGAGCGCAAGGAGAAGACCGAGTGGCACTCGGTGGTGATCTTCAACGAGAACCTGGCCCGCGTCGCCGAGCAGTACCTGAAGAAGGGCTCGAAGGTGTACGTCGAGGGCCAGCTTCAGACGCGCAAATGGACCGACCAGTCGGGCCAGGAGAAGTACACCACCGAGGTGGTGCTGCAGCGCTTCCGCGGCGAGCTGACGATCCTGGACGGGCGCTCGGGCGGCGGCGCTTCGGAATACGGCGACGAGGAGCCCGGCCAGATCAGCCGCGGCGGCGATTTCGGCAGAGCATCCCCCATGGAGCGC
>JAPSLB010000029.1 GCA_031181145.1 Microvirga sp. | reverse complement strand
CGGCGGCGTCGCGGTGGTCGTAGGCCACCGCGCCTTCCTCGAAGGTCACCAGGTCCTGGTCGTAGAGCGTATAGGGGCTCTCACGGCCGATGAGATGGACGCCGCCCTTGTAGAGCTTCAGCTTCACCTCGCCGGTGACGAATTCTTGGGATCTGTCGATCATGGCCTGGAGCATCTCGCGCTCCGGCGAGAACCAGAATCCGTTGTAGATGAGCTCGGCGTATTTCGGCATCAGCTCGTCCTTCAGATGCGCGGCGCCGCGGTCGAGGGTGATCGACTCGATGCCGCGGTGGGCGAGGTGAAGGATGGTGCCGCCGGGCGTCTCGTACATGCCGCGGCTCTTCATGCCGACGAACCGGTTCTCGACGAGGTCGAGGCGGCCGATGCCGTTGAGGCGCCCGAGCTCGTTGAGCTTCGCCAGCAGGTCGGCCGGGCCCATCTTCTGGCCGTCGATGGCGACCGGATCGCCTTTCAGGAACTCGATGGTGATGACGGTCGGCTTGTCGGGAGCGGATTCGGGATCGTTGGTGCGCGAATAGACGTAATCCGGCACTTCCATGGCCGGGTCTTCCAGCACCTTCCCCTCGGAGGAGGCATGCAGGAGGTTGGCGTCCACGGAGAACGGCGCCTCGCCGCGCTTGTCCTTGGCGATCGGGATCTGATGGGCCTCGGCGAAGGCGATGAGCTGCTCGCGGGAGCGCAGGTCCCATTCGCGCCAGGGGGCGATCACGGTCACGTCGGGCTTGAGGGCGTAGTAGCCGAGCTCGAAGCGCACCTGGTCGTTGCCCTTGCCGGTGGCGCCGTGGGCCACGGCGTCGGCGCCCACCTTCTCGGCGATCTCGATCTGCTTCTTGGCGATCAGCGGACGGGCGATGGAGGTGCCGAGGAGGTACAGGCCCTCGTACTGAGCGTTGGCCCGGAACATCGGGAACACGTAGTCGCGCACGAACTCGTCGCGCAGGTCCTCGATGAAGATGTTCTCGGGCTTGATGCCGAGCAGCTCAGCCTTCTTGCGGGCGGGCTCCAGCTCCTCGCCCTGGCCGAGATCGGCGGTAAAGGTCACCACCTCACAGCCATAGGTGGTCTGCAGCCACTTGAGGATGATGGAGGTGTCGAGGCCGCCGGAATAGGCGAGCACAACCTTGTTCACGCGCGTCGAAGCCATGGTCGATGTTCCAGAGTGAAAGAATGCCCGCGACTTAGAACATCGGGCCCGAAAGGGGAAGCCACTTTTGGCATCCATCCGTTGCTCCTTTCGGAAGACGCATCGTATCGTGGGCTAAACCGGGCTCGCAGCGGGCGGCGCAAGCCCGGGCGCGATATGCTTCTCCCGCATTCCTGCCCGTAATGGCAGGGACTGCCCAAGGGGCGAGGGATGCTTTAGCCCCTATCCGGAGAGGAAGGAGAGGCGCCCATGATCCGTCGTCCGATTTTGGAATTCTGGTACGAATTCGCCTCCACCTATTCCTATCTCACCGCCATGCGCATCGAGCAGGCGGCCGAGGAGGCGGGCGTGGAGCTCGTCTGGCGGCCATTTCTCTTAGGCCCCATCTTCAAGGCGCAAGGGTGGGATACCTCGCCCTTCAATCTCTACCCGTCCAAGGGCCGCTACATGTGGCGGGACATGGAGCGGGAGGCCGCGCGGTTCGGCCTGCCCCTCTTCAAGCCCACCTCCTTCCCGCAGAATACGCTTCTGGCCGCCCGGATCGCCCTTCTCGGCCTCGACAGGGGGTGGACGCCGGTCTTCACCAAGGCCGTCTACATGGCCGAGTTCGGCGAGGGGCGGGATGTCTCCGACCCGCCGGTACTCTCCGGCATCCTGTCCGGCCTCGGGCTCGATCCGGAGGAGGTGATCGCCGAGGCTCAATCCGACACCAACAAGACCCGGCTGCGCCGCCTCAACGACGAAGCTCTGGCGCGCGGCGTCTTCGGCGCGCCCGCCTTCTTCGCCGAGGACGGCGAGATGTTCTGGGGCAACGACCGGCTGGAACAGGCCCTCGACTGGGCCGCCACCCAGGCCCGGCGTTCGGAGGTTCCCCTCTGAGGGCCTGCCTTCCCGATCACGTCTCTTCCGTGGCAGAAACCACGGAAGGCTCTGCGGCGGGCAGGAGCGGCTCTCAGGTATGGGAGCGGTGAGCGATGCGATCCACATCCGCCTGCGACAGGCCAAGATCGGCCAGGGCCGCGCTGTCCAGATCGTAGAGCGCGCGGCGGCTCGCCCTGTCGTCGAGCCATGCCTCCAGGGTCAGGAGGAGCTGCAGCCAATCGGTCCTGCTCGACGGACGGGCAGTGTAGGCCGCAAGATTTTCTACGGAAAGGGCAGTGGTCATGGCAGGCTCCTCGGGAGCAGGTTTTTCTAGGCGAAAACTTGCGCCTGTTCTAAGCTGGGTTCAAACGAGAAGTCCTTGCGCTTTGCCCAAGCCAGACTTGGGCATGATCCTTGATCCGCCATGTCCCGCCGCCGTCTTCCGCCGCTCAATGCCCTTCGCGCCTTCGAGGCCGCCGCCCGCCACCTGAATTTCGAGAAGGCAGGCGACGAGATCGCCGTCACCGCGAGCGCCGTGGGCCAGCAGATCAAGGCGCTCGAGGCTTGGCTTGGCCGCCCCTTGTTCACCCGCTTGCCCAGCAAGGGCGTGGCGCTGACGTCTCTGGGCGAGCGCTATGCCGCCTCCGTCACCGAGGTCCTGGACGTCCTGCACGAGGCGACCGTCCGGGCCCTGCGCCCGGATCAGTCCCGGGTGCTCACGGTGAGCACCATCCCGAGCTTCGCGTCCGCCTGGCTGATTCCCCGCCTTGGCTCCCTGAAGAAGCGCCACCCCGAGCTGGAGATCCGGGTGTCGGTCTCCATGGCACGCACCGATTTCGTCCGCGAGGACGTGGATGTGGCGATCCGCTTCGGAAAGGGCGTCTATCCGGGACTGCGGACCAACCTGCTGATGGAGGAGACCTTCTTTCCGGTCTGCAGCGCGGATCTGCTCAACGATCCGGAGCACCCCCTGCGGGAACCTGCGGATCTCGTGCACCACACCCTGCTGCATGAGATCGCCGAGATGCCCGATTACGTCACCTGGGCCCATTGGCTGGCCGCCGTCGGCGTCAAGGGCGTCGACGCCACCCGCGGCCCGAGCTTCTCCCATACCTTTCTCGCCCTGCAGGCGGCGTCGTCCGGCCAGGGCGTGGCGCTCGCGACCAATGTGCTGATCGGCGATTACCTGGAGGCGGGGCGGCTCGTGCGGCCCTTCCCGCAGGAGGTGAAAGGCATCAATCAATACTACGTGGTCTGTCCGGAGGCGGCCGCCGACCGGCCCGACATCGCGGCCTTCAGGGCATGGCTGCTCGATGAGGCGGGCCGGCAGACCGCAAGAGCGAAACCCTGAGCGCCAAATCCTTGAAAGCCTTGTGATCCAAGGCCATTTGGGATAAAGGGACGCCCATCAGACAGACATTGACGGTGGGCTGTATGGAAGGCTGCGCGATTGCGCGCTCCTCTGGCGTTCCGCTAAGGTCTTGACGATAAATGCGTTTCCGTCCGTCGGTGATACGCCGGCCCGCTCCGAGGAGCGGTATGCCCGGGACATGGCCCTCAAGGGGGCGTCCCTGGCAGCGACGGAGGGAGGCGTCCCGTTAACACCAGCCGCCGGCGTTGCCCCTTCAACGAGGGCCATTCAGGAGAACATATGTCTGCAGCTTTCCAACAGCCGAGCCGTGAAGATTTCGCTGCTCTGCTCGAAGAATCCTTCCGCACGTCCGAGATCAACGAAGGCTCGGTGGTGAAGGGCAAGGTGGTCGCCATCGAGAAGGATGTCGCGGTCATCGATATCGGAGCGAAGACCGAAGGTCGCGTCGCTCTCAAGGAATTCACCGGCCCCAACCGCGACCGTGAGCTCAAGGTCGGCGACGAGGTCGAGGTCTATGTCGAGCGCATCGAGAATGCGCTGGGCGAGGCCGTCATCTCCCGTGACAAGGCTCGCCGCGAAGAGTCGTGGGTGAAGCTCGAGAAGGCCTTCGAGGCCGGCGAGCGCGTCAACGGCACCATCTTCAACCAGGTCAAGGGCGGCTACACGGTCGATCTCGACGGCGCCGTGGCGTTCCTGCCCCGCTCCCAGGTGGACATCCGTCCCGTCCGCGACGTCACCCCGCTCATGGGCGTGTCGCAGCCGTTCCAGATCCTCAAGATGGACCGCCGCCGCGGCAACATCGTCGTGTCACGCCGCACCGTCCTCGAGGAGAGCCGCGCCGAGCAGCGCTCCGAGCTCGTGGCCAACCTCGAAGAGGGTCAGGTCATCGACGGCGTGGTCAAGAACATCACCGAGTACGGTGCATTCGTTGACCTCGGCGGCATCGACGGCCTGCTGCACGTCACCGACATGGCATGGCGCCGCGTGAACCATCCGTCCGAGGTGGTCACCATCGGCCAGACGGTGAAGGTGAAGATCATCAAGATCAACCACGAGACGCACCGCATCTCGCTCGGGATCAAGCAGCTGCTGGCCGATCCGTGGGAAGGCATCGCCGCCCGCTACCCGGTTGGCGCCAAGCTGAAGGGCCGCGTCACGAACATCACCGATTACGGTGCGTTCGTTGAGCTCGAGCCCGGCATCGAAGGCCTGATCCACGTCTCCGAGATGTCCTGGACGAAGAAGAACGTCCACCCCGGCAAGATCATCTCCACCTCTCAGGAGGTCGAGGTCGTGATCCTCGAGGTCGATCAGGTGAAGCGCCGCATCTCGCTGGGTCTGAAGCAGACGCTCCAGAACCCGTGGGAGGCCTTCGCCGAGAAGCACCCTGTCGGCTCCGTGGTCGAAGGGGAGGTGAAGAACAAGACCGAGTTCGGTCTCTTCATCGGCCTCGAGAACGACGTCGACGGCATGGTCCACCTCTCGGACCTCGACTGGAACCGTCCGGGCGAGCAGGTCATCGACGACTTCAAGAAGGGCGACATGGTGCGCGCTCAGGTTCTCGACGTGGACGTCGAGAAGGAGCGCATCTCTCTCGGCATCAAGCAGCTGGCGGGCGATCCCTTCGCCGATGCCGGCGAGCTGAAGAAGGGCCAGATCGTCACCTGCGAGGTTCTCGAGGTGAAGGATGGCGGCCTGGAGGTGAAGATCGTCGATACCGACCTCTCCACCTTCATCAAGCGCTCCGAGCTTGCCCGCGACCGTGCCGATCAGCGTCCTGAGCGCTTCGCTCCGGGCGAGAAGATCGACGCCCGCGTCACGCAGTTCGACCGCAAGGCCCGCCGCGTCACCGTCTCCATCAAGGCCCTTGAGGTCGCTGAGGAGAAGGAGGCCATGGCTCAGTACGGCTCGGCCGACTCGGGCGCGTCGCTCGGCGACATCCTGGGCGCGGCTCTCAAGGCCCGCACCGACAAGAAGTAGTCCGGCTTCCGACACTCGGAGCCTGATGGATCCCCGGGCCACGGCCCGGGGATTTTTCATTCGAGACCCGCACGAAACGTCGCGCGGGTTTTTTGTTGGTTGCGCGTCTTGCCGCCCTATCTGCCTCCTCGGTGCATTCGCGCCTTATGTGTGGAGCCGGTTCTCGATGGCGGACCTCCGGTTCCGTACAAAACAATGCGCTTTCAGAAATGGGAGCTTCGGAACGGCTCCCAAAAGTGGATTTCACTTTTGGGTCCGAGGCTCTAGGGTGCTGCCTCCACATCAGTGAACCGAGTTAGAGACGAACCGATGTCCATCGATCCCGAAACCATCGCCGACCGCCGCCGTTTGCGCCGCAAGCTCTCTTTCTGGCGCATCGCCGGTTTCGCAGGATTGATCGCCGCCGTCGCCGCCGTCGGCTATGCCGCCGCGGACCGCATGGGCTACGGCGCCGTTCAGCAGCAGATCGCCCGCATTTCCATTGACGGCCTGATCACAGGTAACCAGCAGCGCATGGCGGACCTGATGGAGCGGGTGGGGGATTCGAGCCTTGTCTCCGGCGTCGTGATCTCCATCAACAGCCCTGGCGGCACCACCACGGGGTCCGAGGAGCTCTATCGGAACATCCGCCGTCTCTCCGAGAAGAAGCCGGTGGTGACTTTCGTGGACGGTACCGCGGCATCCGGCGGCTACATCACGGCGATCGCCTCGGACTACATCGTCGCCCGAGAGACCTCGCTCGTGGGCTCCATCGGCGTGCTGTTCCAGTATCCCGACCTTTCTGGGCTGATGAACACGGTCGGGGTAAGGGTGGAGGAGGTGAAGTCCTCGCCCCTGAAGGCGGAACCCAGTCCCTTCAAGCCCACCTCGCCCGAGGCCCGGGCGGCCTTGCAGCAGGTGGTGGGCGATACCTATGAGTGGTTCAAGAACCTCGTTCGCGAACGCCGCCGCCTGAGCGAGAGCGAGCTTGCCGCGGCCTCCACGGGCCAGGTGTTCAACGGCCGCCAGGGCGTGCCGATGAAGCTCGTGGACAGGCTGGGCAGCGAGCGCGACGCGGTGGCTTGGCTCGAGACCGAGAAGGGCGTCCCCAGGAACCTTCCCGTCCGGGACTGGAAGCCTCGCTCCGGCCGCGACTTCTCCATCCTCGCCACGGCGGCCACGACGGTGGATCTCCTCGGCTTCGAAAGGGTAGCCCAAGCCCTGCGCCGGGCGGATACTCACGTTGAGGCAGCACAGCTTGACGGGCTGCTGGCCGTCTGGCACCCTTCCGAAAAATAAAGCAGCGTCAAAGATATAGCCTTTCCATGATCAAATCAGAACTGGTGCTCAAGATTGCCGAGCAGAACCCGCATTTGTATCAACGCGACGTAGAGAAGATCGTGAACGCGATTCTCGACACCATCGCGGATGCGCTGGCTCGGGGGGATCGGGTCGAGCTGCGTGGCTTCGGGGCGTTCTCCGTGAAGAAGCGGGACGCCCGCACGGGGCGCAACCCGCGCACGGGCGAATCCGTTTCCATCTCCGAGAAGGTCGTTCCCGTCTTCAAGACGGGCAAGGAAATGCGTCAGCGGCTCAATGCTCCGGCATCCAAGGTGCTGAAAGCGGCCGCGGCCCAGTAATGGTTTGAGAGGTGCTCGTGATTCGCTTTCTGAAGGCGCTCATTCTCCTGCCGATCGCGATCCTGGTGGTGCTGCTCGCGGTCGCGAACCGCGCTCCGGTGACCTTGTCTCTGGATCCGTTCTCGCAAGAAGCGCCCGAATTCGCGACTCAGCTGCCGCTCTTTGCGGTGATCTTCGCCGCCGTCATGGTCGGCGTCGTCATCGGCGGTGCGGCGAGCTGGCTGTCCCAGGGCAAGAATCGCAAGTCGCGGCGGCAGCTCCGGCGCGAGACGCGGCAGCTGCGCCACGAGACCGAGCGCCTGCGCAGCCAGAACGCGGCGGCGGGCCTGCCGGCAACATTGCCGTCTCCGCAATCCCAGAGCCTCTAGCTCCTTCCGAAACGACCATTGGCCATGCGCGTCATTTCCTCCGCCGAGATCGATCGGGCTCTCACCTTTCCTGCTCTGGTCGATGCTTTGGGCGATGCCTTTCGCAGCGACCTGGTCACGCCGGTGCGGCACCACCACGACATCGAGCGTGCGGGAGGGCACGGCACGTTGCTGCTGATGCCGTCATGGACGGGGCCAGCCACTCAGGGCGGCTTCGTCGGCGTGAAGGTGGTCTCCGTGTTTCCGGAGAACGGCGCGAGGAATCTCCCCAGCGTCATGGGCTCGTATCTCCTCATGGACGGCGAGACGGGCGCTCCGGTCGCCGTTCTCGACGGCACCCGACTCACGGTCTGGCGCACGGCCGCAGCCTCCGCGCTCGCGGCCCGGCATCTGGCCCGTGCTGATTCGAGCCGCATGGCGATGGTGGGTTCGGGCGCGCTCGCGCCTTTCCTCATTCGGGCCCATCTGAGCCAGCGGCCCATCCGTGAGGTGTCCCTGTGGAATCACCGCCCCGAGAAGGCCGAGGCCCTGGCGGCGGAGCTTCGCGCCGAGGGGTTGCCCGTGACAGCCGTCGCGGATCTCGAGGCGGCGGTGCGGGAGGCCGATCTCGTCTCCTGCGCCACGCTCTCCACCGCGCCCATCGTGAAGGGCGCCTGGCTGAAGGAGGGCGCGCATCTCGATCTGGTGGGCGCCTTCAATCTGAAGATGCGGGAGGCCGACGACGAGGCCCTGCGCCGGGCCCAGGTCTATGTCGATACGCAGGCCGCCAAGTTCGAGGGAGGGGATGTCGCCGTCTCGATCCAGAAGGGCGCGATCCCGGAAGGGCATGTGCGCGGCACGCTGTTCGACCTCTGCCGCAATCCGCCGCAGCGCGGCGACAAGGTAATCACCGTCTTCAAGTCGGTGGGCACGGCGCTGGAGGATCTGGCTGCGGCAATGCTGGTGTGGCGTTCGCAGGCCAATCCGTTGTAAAATGAAACAATGGACACTTTGATCAAGATCTGCGGGCTCTCGACCCCCGAAACCCTCGCGGCCGCGCTGGACGCCGGCGCGGATATGGTGGGCTTCGTGCGCTTTCCGAAGAGCCCCCGCCACGTGACCCTTGACCTCGGTCACCGCCTTTCCCTGCAGGCGAAGGGCCGCGCCAGGCGGGTCGTGCTGCTGGTCAATCCCGGCGACGAGGACATCGCGCAGGCCGTCGAGGCCATCAACCCTGATCTGATCCAGCTGCATGGGAGCGAGACGCCCGAGCGCGTCGCCGAAATCCGCACGATCGTCCGGCGCCCGGTCATGAAGGCCCTCGGTGTCGCGGACGAGAGCGATCTGAAGGCTCTTTCCTCCTATTTGAAGGATTCCGAGCACATCGTGCTCGACGCCAAGCCGCCCCGCACGGCGGAGGCCCTGCCCGGCGGCAACGGCATCTCCTTCGACTGGAGGCTCCTGACCGGGCTTGACCC
Organism: Microvirga sp.; assembly: GCA_031181145.1. Classification (GTDB taxonomy): domain Bacteria; phylum Pseudomonadota; class Alphaproteobacteria; order Rhizobiales; family Beijerinckiaceae; genus Microvirga. Next base: position 52,328 of record JAPSLB010000029.1, on the reverse strand, counting down.
GGCTCTGCCCATCATGTTGTCAGGAGGGCTCAGCCCCGACAACGTGGCGGAGGCCATCAGGCTCACGAGGCCGAAAGCCGTCGACGTCTCGTCAGGGGTGGAGAGCGGACCGGGCCTGAAGGACCCGGCCAGGATCGAAGCCTTCATCAAGGCAGCCCGGACAGCATTCGCTGCCCAGTCATAGAGGAAGAACGCATTTCCTTCCGGAAAGCCGGCAGCTCCCTTTCCGGGAAATGCTCAACCGTTAAGCAGGACAGGCCGTGTCAGCTCAAGCCCAACCCAATTCCTTCCGCACCGGTCCCGACGAGCGCGGGCATTTCGGACAGTTCGGCGGACGCTTCGTCGCTGAGACGCTGATGCCGAATATCCTGGAGCTGGAAAAGGCCTATGAGGAGGCCAAGAACGATCCGGCCTTCCACGCCGACATGGAATATTTCTCCAAGCATTATATCGGCCGTCCGAGCCCGCTCTACTTCGCGGAGCGCATGACCGACCATCTCGGCGGTGCCAAGATCTACTTCAAGCGCGAAGAGCTGAACCATACGGGCGCCCACAAGGTGAACAACGTCCTGGGCCAGATCCTTCTCGCCCGTCGCATGGGCAAGAAGCGCATCATCGCCGAAACCGGCGCGGGCCAGCACGGCGTGGCCACCGCTACGCTCTGCGCGCGCTTCGGACTGGAGTGCATCGTCTACATGGGCGCGGTGGACGTGGAGCGGCAGAAGCCCAACGTGTTCCGCATGAACATGCTGGGCGCCAAGGTGGTGCCCGTGCAGTCCGGGACGAGGACGCTGAAGGACGCCATGAACGAGGCTCTGCGCGACTGGGTCACCAATGTCGCCGACACCTTCTACTGCATCGGCACCGTGGCGGGCCCGCATCCCTATCCGGCCATGGTGCGCGATTTCCAGTGCGTCATCGGCGAGGAGACCCGCAAGCAGATGATGGAGGCGGAGGGCCGCCTGCCGGATTCGCTCGTCGCCTGCATCGGCGGCGGCTCCAACGCCATCGGGCTGTTCCATCCCTTCCTGGACGACAAGGGGGTGGAGATCTACGGCGTGGAGGCTGCGGGTCACGGCCTCGACAAGCTCCATGCGGCCTCGCTCACCGGAGGCCGTCCGGGAGTATTGCACGGCAACCGCACCTATCTGCTCATGGACCATGACGGCCAGATCAACGATGCCCATTCGATCTCGGCCGGTCTCGACTACCCCGGCATCGGCCCCGAGCATGCATGGCTGCACGAGATGGGCCGCGTGACATACATCTCCGCCACGGACGACGAGGCGCTGGAGGCCTTCCAGCTCTGCTCGCGGCTCGAAGGCATCCTACCCGCCCTGGAGCCCAGCCACGCCCTGGCCAAGGTCATGGAGCTCGCGCCGCAGAAGCCGAAGGATCACCTGATGGTGGTCAATATCAGCGGCCGCGGCGACAAGGACCTGTTCCAGATCGCCGAGCATCTGGGGAACAAGATCGCTTGAGAAGAACCTTCTCTGACGGAACGCGGCCAGCCCTCTCCCCCCTTGCGAGGGAGAGTTGGAGAGGGGAGTGTGAGCGCGAGCCTTTCAGGGAATGGCGCCGGCACCCCCACCCCTGGCCCCTCCCTCAAGGGAGAGGGGATGGCATTGGCGCTAAACGGTTTCATCCCGACTTCCTCCCGTGCTAAAGACCCGCCCATGACCAAGCGCATCGAAGCCCGTTTTGAACAATGCCGCGCGGAAGGCCGTGCCGCTCTCGTCACCTATGTGATGGCGGGCGACCCGGACCCCGAGACCTCGCTCGAGATCCTCAAGAGCCTGCCCAAGGCCGGGGCCGACATCGTCGAGTTCGGCTTGCCCTTCACCGATCCCATGGCCGATGGCCCGGCGATCCAGGCGGCGGGCCTGCGCGCCCTGAAGGTGGGCCAGGACACGGCGAGGACTCTCGACCTCGTCCGCCGCTTCCGGGCCGAGGATCAGGGCACGCCCGTGATCCTGATGGGCTATTTCAACCCGATCTTCGTCTATGGCGTCGACCGTTTCCTGGCGGACGCTAAGGAGGCGGGCGTTGACGGCCTCATCGTCGTCGACCTGCCGCCGGAGGAGGACGACGAATTGTGCCTGCCGGCCCTCAAGGCCGGACTCGCCTTCATCCGCCTCGCCACCCCGACTACGGACGACAAGCGCCTCCCGGCGGTGCTCGCCAACACGGCGGGGTTCGTATATTACGTTTCGATCACCGGCATCACCGGCGCGGCGACGCCCGATTTCGGCAAGGTCGCCTCGGCGGTGGAGCGCATCAAGCAGCATACGCGGCTTCCGGTCGTGGTGGGCTTCGGCGTGAAGAGCGGCGCCCATGCGGCGGCGGTGGCCGAGGGAGCCGACGGCGTGGTGGTGGGCTCGGCGCTCATCGATGCGCTGAAGGGGACCCTGGACGACCAGGGCCGCGCCACCTCGCGCTCGGTCGAGGCCGTCACCACTTTGGTGAAGGAATTGAGCGAAGGCGTGCGCTCGGTGACAAAGCGCGCGGCCGCTTAAGGAAACAAAGGACGTCATGATCGGGCTCGTCCCGGTCATCCACGTCTTTCCACGCCAACAGGGCGTGGATGACCGGACCAAGTCCGGGCATGACGAAAGGGTAAAGCGATGAACTGGATTTCCGAAGTCGTCCGTCCGAAGATCAAGACGCTCTTCAAGCGCGAGACGCCGGACAATCTCTGGATCAAGTGTCCGGATACGGGACAGGTGGTCTTCCACAAGGACGTGGAGGCGAACCAGTGGGTGATCCCCGGCTCCAACCACCACATGCGCATCTCGGCCACCCAGCGTCTGCAGCTCATGTTCGACGGCGGCACCTGGCTCGACGTGCCGCTGCCGGAAGTGGCCGTCGATCCGCTGAAGTTCCGCGACGAGAAACGCTACATCGACCGCCTGAAGGACGCCCGCGCCAAGACCGGCCAGCAGGACGCCTTCAAGGTGGGCTTCGGCCGCGTCGAGGAGCTGCCGATGACCATCGCCGTGCAGGATTTCGGCTTCATGGGCGGCTCGCTCGGCATGGCGGCCGGCGAGGCCTTCGTCAAGGGCGCCGAGACCGCTCTCGACAAGAGGACTCCTTTCGTGCTCTTCGCCGGTTCGGGCGGCGCGCGCATGCAGGAGGGCATTCTCTCCCTCATGCAGATGCCTCGGACCACGGTGGCGGTCCGCCGCCTGCGCGATGCGCGCCTTCCCTACATCGTCGTGCTTACGAACCCCACCACCGGCGGCGTGACCGCATCCTATGCGATGCTGGGCGACGTGCATCTCGCCGAGCCCGGCGCGCTCATCGGCTTCGCCGGACCGCGCGTGATCGAGCAGACCATCCGCGAAAAGCTGCCCGACGGCTTCCAGCGCTCCGAGTACCTGAAGGAGCACGGCATGGTGGACATGGTGGTGCATCGCCATGACCTGAAGGCCACGATCGCCCGCCTGTCGCGCCTGTTCACCAAGACTCCTGCGGCGGCTCCGACCGAAAGCACGACGGCCACGACGGCCGTTGCGGCTGCGGCCGAGTAAGTGAGGACGGGGCGTTGGACTCCTCCGATGCGCTGATCGCGCGTTTTCTCGCCCTGCACCCGAAGACCATCGACCTGTCGCTCGGGCGCATTCAGCGGCTGCTCGCGCAGCTCGGGCATCCCGAGCGCCGTCTGCCGCCCGTCATCCATGTGGCCGGTACCAACGGCAAGGGCTCCACCATCGCCTTCATGCGGGCGATCCTGGAAAGCGCGGGCCTCGCCGTTCATGTCTATACCTCGCCGCATCTCGTCCGCTTTCACGAGCGCATCCGACTCGGCCGCTTCGGCGGGGGGCAATACGTGACCGAGAATCGTCTCGTCGAGGCCTTCCGCCGCTGCGAGGCGGTGAATGCGGGAGAGCCGATCACCGTGTTCGAGATCACCACCGCGGCCGCGTTGCTGATCTTCGCGGAAGAGCCCGCCGACGTGCTGCTGCTCGAAGTGGGCTTGGGAGGTCGCTTCGACGCGACGAACGTGGTCGACAGGCCCGCTGCCGCCGTGGTGACGCCCATCGGCCACGATCACGCGGAGTATCTCGGCACGACACTCGCAGCCATCGCCAGGGAGAAGGCAGGCGTCTTCAAGCGCGGCTGCCCGGCCGTGATCGCACCGCAGGATTATCTGGAGGCCGACCGGACCCTGCGCGAGGAGGCGGAGCGAATCGGCGCGTCGCCTCTGCTCGTCGGCCAGCAGGATTTCTCCGTGCATGAAGAGGGCGGCCGTCTCGTCTATCAGGACGAGAAGGGCCTGCTCGACCTGCCCCGTCCGAAGCTGATCGGACGGCATCAGTTCACCAATGCGGGCACCGCCATCGCGGCGCTGCGCGCCGCGGGCTTCGAGCAGTTCGAGACATCCGCCTTTGAGGCGGGCCTCACCCGAGCCGAATGGCCCGGGCGCCTGCAGCGTCTCTCGAAGGGCCGTCTGCCGGAGATCGCGCCGCTGGGCTGCGAGCTGTGGCTCGACGGCGGGCACAACATCGATGGCGGGCGCGTTCTGGCCGCCGCGATGGCCGATCAGAGCGAGCGCAGCGATGCGCCGCTGGTGCTGATTACCGGCATGCTCGGCACCAAGGATTCCCAGGCTTTCTTCAAGAATTTTGCAGGCCTTGCCCGCGAGGTGATTGCGGTGCCGATCCCGGGCCAGATTGCCGCGCGCCCGGCCGAGGAAGTGGCTGCCATCGCGGCCGGCGTGGGACTCACCACCTCGGTTGCGCCGAGCGTCGAATCCGCTCTGGCCGCACTGCACAACTACGTTTGGGACCGCCCACCACGTGTCCTGATCTGCGGTTCGCTCTATCTGGCAGGTGAGGTGCTGGCAGCCAACGGGACGCTGCCCGAATAAGGAAAGCGGCCATGGCCACCAAAATCTACGTCAACCTGCCGGTGAAGGACCTGCAGCGGTCGGTGCGCTTTTTCCAGGCGGTGGGCTTCGGCTTCAATCCGCAGCTCAGCGACGATACCGCCGCCTGCATGGCGATCTCGGACGTGATCTTCGCCATGCTGCTTACGGAGGAGAAGTTCCGGGAGGTCACCCGCAGGCCCGTCGCCGACACCGCGCGGATGACCGAGGTGCTTACCTGTCTCTCGGTGGAGAGCAGGACGCAGGTGAATCAAATGGTCGACAGAGCCCTGGTGCACGGCGGCCGCGAGGTGAGGGAGCCGGAGGACCACAGGCTCATGTTCGGGCGCAGCTTCAGCGACCTCGACGGACATATATGGGAAGTCATCTATATGGCCCCGGAAGCGGTCGCCTGAGACCTGTCGCCGCTCTCCCGGTAACCCGTTTGCGCATTTGCCAATCCGGCCGGCGAGGCGGAACCTTCCTGGCGTTCCGGGTCGATCCGGCCCGTGAGGGAGGCGCCGGCATGTCCGGCGACAAGCACATGCCTCAATTCGTGATCGAGCGAAACATGCCTGGCGTAGGCAATTCGTCTGCCGAGGATCTGAAGGCTGCGTCTCAGACCTCCTGCGGCGTTCTGCGGGACTTGGGGCCTGAGATCCAATGGGTCCACAGCTACGTGACCGACGACAAGATCTACTGCGTCTACCGCGCACCGAACGAGGACGTCATCCGAGAACATGCCAAGCGCGGCGGACTTCCGGCAGACCTGGTCTCGCGGGTTCGCACCATGATCGATCCCACGACGGCCGAGTAGGTCGGCGGATCGGAACAGCAAAAAGGGGCCGAGAGGCCCCTTTTCACAAGAATCCGGAACTGTGCGTTTCAGGCGGAAGCCTGGATCCACTTGGTGAGATCGCCCTTGGGGGCGGCGCCGATCTTCTGGGCCACCACCTGGCCTCCCTTGAACATCATGAGGGCCGGGATCGAGCGGATGCCGAGTTGCGACGCGATCTGCGGGTTCTCGTCCACATTGACCTTCGCGATCTTCACCTGGCCTGCCATCTCGTTGGAAATCTCTTCCAGAGCCGGGCCGATCATGCGGCACGGGCCGCACCATTCGGCCCAGAAATCGACCACGACGGGCTCGGAGGATTGCAGGACGTCCTGCGCGAAGCTCGCGTCGGTTACCTTAACGGTCGCCATCACATCACCTTTGATTTTTGACACAGCGACTCAACGAGAGCCGCTCGACGATAGAGCCAAGGTAAGAACGGCCGAACCGGGAATCAAGCAAGGGCTATCTTCCCTCACGCCGCCTTGATCAGGGTAAGAGCCGATTCCAGCTCGGGTTCCATCAGCTCGTGGATCACGGGGCCCGCGGTCCAGACCAGGAAGGTGCGGATACGCTTGTCCGGATAGATCTCGGACAGCAGCCTCCGATAGAGCGCAAGCTGAGCCACATAGGATTGCGGCGGCATCTGGCCGGGTCTCGGCGCCCGAGCCGTGGTCTTGAAATCAGCCACCAGTACCTCGTCGTCCAGCACGGCGAGGCGGTCGATCTGGCCGGACACCATGAGCTCCCCATCGGCCGTCGGCACCTTGCCAGCGATGGGGGCCTCCGCCCGGGAGCCCGGGGCGAAGAGCGCCTTGAGATCCTCATGCTCCAGGACGCCGAGGGCATTGGCGATCACCGATTCGCAGATCGCAGGAGCCAGACGCGGAGCCCGGGCCCGCACATAGGCCCGTGCCATGGCCTCCCGGTGCTCCGGGCTCAAGGCGGGCAAGCGTTCCAGCAGCGCATGGACCAGGGTGCCGCGAAGCCGCGCCTCGGGCGCATAGGGGCCGTCCCCCGGCCGCGTCATGCGGTCGGCCGCGCCCAGGGCACTCGAGGGGCGGATCGGCGGAAGGGGCTCGGGCTCAGGATGCGCCGGGAGCGTCAGCCAGTCCGGCACCTCGAAGGACTCCAGCGGCGCGACGCTCGATTCCGCCGCCAGCGTACGGGCGAGCGGTGATCCTTCGCGCCACAGGTCAATGGGCCCGTAGGGCGCTTCGCTGCGCTCCAGGCCGCCCGCCTTCTGCACGAGCCCGTGGCGGATCATCTCACACCAGGCATCCTGCGGGTTTTCCTTTCCGCTGGTGCGGTAAGGGGCGATCACCAGCCGGTCCTTGGCGCGGGTCATGGCCACATAGAGAAGCCGATTGTGCTCCTCGTAGCCCTTGGCATGCAGAAGATCGCGCGCCTCTTCCATCACGCTGCAATCGGCGCTCCTGCCCGGAGCCCAGACGGGAATCGTGACGCCCGTCCTCGTCCGCAACTGCAGCAGCGGCGGATCGCGGCCCAGCACCTCGCAGCCGTCGATGAGAATGACGATGGGGGCTTCGAGGCCCTTGGCCCCGTGCACCGTCATCACGCGCACTTCGCTGTTCACCGAGTCGAGATCGCGCTTGATGGTGTGCGAGGCGGATTCGAAGCGGTTGAGAAAGACGGTGAGCGAAGGCGCCTCCGTCATCTCCGATTGATGCGCAAAGCAAAGAAATGCGTCGATGGCATCGCCCGCTTCGCTGCCCAGCCGTGCGACAAGTTTGGAGCGTCCCCCGCGCGGGCCGAGCAGGGTCGCGAAGAAGCCGAAGGGGCCGTGCTGCGCAGCGAGGTCGCGCCACGCCTGCAACGCATCGCGACCGCGCTTCGCCTTGGCGTCGCCTGCTTCCGCGTGGCGCTGCAAGGCGGCGTGGAGCGACTCGTCCTCGGCACGCCCGGCGGCGATGCGGGTGAGATCGTCGTCATCGAGCCCGACGAGGGGCGATTTGAGAGCGATGGCGAGCGTGAGATCGTCGCTCGGCAGCAGTGCCGCGCGTCCCGCCGCCACGAGATCGAGCACGGCGATATGTTCGCCGATATTCAGCCGGTCCGCGCCAGCAACGGGCACGCCTGCTTCCTTCAGCGCACGGATCACCGCCTCGAAGGCTGCGCCGCGCTTGCGCACGAGTACGAGCACGTCGCCCGCCGTCCACACGCGGCCGTTCTCGTCGCCCTTGGTGGTCCAGCACTTCACGGCCTGCGCAATGCGCCGCGCCACGACGACTGGCGGCGATTGCTGCTCGGGCTCGTCGACGGGAAGCACCCAGGCCTCCGGCTCCTCCTCCTCTGCGGGCGTTTCCGTCGGCCACAATTCCACGAGCCCCGGCGCGTGCGGACGCGCGCTCTCGTGGACGGTGCCGATCGCCTTGTCCTCGAAGGACAGGCCCTTGAAGTTCTTCTCGACCGCGAAGGTGGCGTCCACCGCCGAGAGAACGGCTTTCGTGGAGCGGAAGGACATGGTGAGGGACACGTCCTCGAAATGAAGCCGTGCGTCCCGCGCTTCCTTCATCCAGCTCTTGCGCGTCAATTCGAATTCCAGGGGAACCGCGCCCTGGAAGCCGTAGATCGACTGCTTGGGATCACCCACCGCGAAGCGCGTGCGGATGCGCTGGCCCGCAGCGCCTTCGCCGGCGGTGAAGTCCTCCGTGATCTTGCGCAGGATCTCCCATTGCTGCGGGTTCGTATCCTGCGCCTCGTCAATCAGCACGTGGTCGATGCCGCGATCGAGCTTGTAGAGCACCCAGGCCGTGTCGCCGCGCGAGAGCAGCGCCAGCGTCTTGTCGATGAGGTCCTGGAAATCGAGGGCGCCGAGCCGCATCTTCATCTGCTCGACTCTAGAATGAATCTCGGCCGCGAGCAGAAACAGCGCCTGCGTGCGCTCCACGGCGCGCGCGGCCTTGCGCTTGTCGATGAGCTTCCAGATGCGGCTTTGCTCGTCGAGCAATCGCTCCTTCAGGGCAGGGGCGACCGATTTGGTGACCAGGCGGGATTCCGCGCGCGGCTTGCCGTCGGATTCTTTCAGGAACACGGACAGATAGTGCCTGAGCCTCTCGGCAGGGTCGCTCGCGCTGGCGGCGGCGATGAACGAGTCCGCGCGCTCCTGATCGGTGGCCTTGCCGGTCATGAGCTCCTGCGCGACGGCGGGCCAGCTCTCCGGTGTGAAACCACCCTCCAGCATGGCCTGTTCGATGCCCGCGAGCGTCTCGTCACCTGCCAGGCCGAGCTCCTGCCGCAGCCGCGCGATGCCCATGGGATCGTGGAGGAAGGACTTGCAGCGCAAGGCTGCGTTGAGGGCGGTGGTGAGCGCGTCGCCCACCGCATCCACGCTGATGATGTCGAGCGCGTCCTTCAGGTGAGGGAAGTTGCCGTTGGACGCATCCGCCAGCACGTTCTTCACGGCCTGCGCCAGCATCTCGTCGGTCTGGCTCTCGTCCAGCACGGCAAAGCGCGCGGGCACGTTCGCCTCGAAAGGAACGAGATGCAGAAGCCGCTCGCAGAAGGCGTGAATGGTGTCGATCTTCAGGCCGCCCGGCGTCTCGACCGCGCGGGCGAACAGAGTGCGGGCGAGTTTCAGCTGCTGGCGCGTGGGCTTGACGCCCTCCAGCTCCGTCAGCTCGGCGACGAGGCTTTCCTCGTCCATCGTCACCCACCGTCCTAGGCGCTCGAACACGCGGATCGCCATGTTGGCGGCGGCCGCCTTGGTGAAGGTGAGGCAGAGAATGCGGCCGGGCAGCGATCCCGCGAGGAGCAGGCGCACCACCCGGTCGGTCAGCACTTTCGTCTTGCCCGCGCCCGCATTGGCCGACACCCAAGCCGAGGCACGCGGGTTCGCGGCGCGGCGCTGCGCCTCCTTGGTGTAATCGGGAATGACGAGATCGTTGCTCATTCGCCGCCCTCGGCTCCTCCGGCGCTTGCCAGCGACCATTCCTTCACGCGCGCCAGATGGTCGTATTCGGAGAAGCGCCGCGCATATTTGGGGAAGGGTCGCGAGACATAGGCCGTCTCGCCCTTCACGAAGCGCGCGATCATGCCCTCGAAGCGGCGGCGATGTTCTTCCACGATCTCAGGCACGGAGCGCTCCTCGTCCCGCCCCGGCCTGATTTCGCGCGGCTTGATCGGTTCGCGCCCGCCGGTGGTGTGAACGTAGACGAGATCCGGCGTCTCCTTCGCCATGGGCAGGCCCTTGAAGGCGCCCTTCATCAGCATCACCGCTTCCAGCGTCAGCTGCGGCGAGAAGCCCGCATAGACCTCGCGGACGCCCGGCGGCTGGCCGGTCTTGAAATCGATGATCGTGAAACCTCCGTCGCGGCGCTGTTCGATACGGTCCGCGCGGGCGCGAAGATTGAAAACCGAGCCGTCCGGCAGGGGGATCGAGAGCCTGCCGGAGCGCTCGGCATGGATCATTGCGATGCCGGGGCGGCGCGCCTGTTCCCAGGAGACGAACTCAACGGCGAGCCGCTCGAAGCGTGGCCACCATTCGGCGTAGAGTTCCGGATAGGCCTCCGCGATCTCGGCGAAGGCCGCCTCGCCGAGACCCAGCAGGACCTCCTGCGCGTGCGCGGGCAGATCCTCGGGGTAGCGCTCGGCGAACTGGCCGATCACGTCGTGAATGATCGTGCCGCGTTCGGCCGCGCTCGGCGCGACCGCGACCGCCTCCAGCGCATCGAGTTTCAGCACGTGGCGCGCGAAGATGGAATAGGGATCGCGCACCAGCGTCTCGACCTCCGTGACGCTCAAGGAGCGTGGGAAGAGGGCGGGGTCGGGCTTCGGGCGCGGCCGTGGGAGAGCAGGGGCCGGCTCCGGCGTGTCGAGGGTGCGCGCGAGGCGGCGGTAATACTCGCCCGATTTCACCATTGCCTCCCAGACATCCTTGCCGGTGAAGGCCTTGAGGCGCTGCAGGAAACGCGAGGGCACCATGGGCGAGCCGTCGCGCTTGTGCGCGCGGGTGATCACCACGTCATGGGTACCGAGGGCCTGCACGAAATCGTGCGCGGTCTGGCCGATGCGCCGCTCCGGCGGCATCAGGCCTACGCGGGCGCGCATGGGACGGTTGAGGAACGCATCCGTCACCGTGCGCGGCGGCCAGGTGCCTTCGTCCAATCCGCCGAGCACGACCCGGTCGACGGTGAGAAGACGCGCTTCGAGAAGGCCCAAGATCTTCAGGCGGCGATGCGTGGAGCGTGGCGAGGGGCTCAAAGAGCGCTGCTTGGCGAGCGCGGTGAAGAAGGCGGGGTAATCCACGAAGCGGCCGACGAGCGGATGGCCCTCCTCTTCGCGGATGTCGGAGTTCTCGAGATCGTCGAAGAGCGCGGCCAGCGGCTCGAGGGATGGCTCGCTCTCGCTCTCTTCGTCCTCGAGCCGGGCGCAAAGGAGTTGGAAGGTCCGCCGGTGGTGCTCCACGAGGGCCATCAGATCGAGGCGCGCCTCGCCATGCGCAGCGGGTGTGAAGGTTTGGAACGCGAGGCCGAGACGTTGCAGCAGCGTGTCGGCGAGGTCCCAGTCGGCATCGGTGAGGCGCGCGCGCGGGCGGGGCGTGCGATGGTCCTTCCCCAGGCGGCGCGTGGCGAGGGCGGCGCGCATGCCCTCGATGCCGGGAGCTGGCGCGGGGCCGCGCAGCACGCCGATTTCGAGAACGCCGGCGGCATGTTCGACGGTGGCGCGCGGGAAGCCCAGATGCACGAGCGGATGCGCGAGCAGCGAGAGCAGGCGCACAGGGCTCAGGTCGTCGGCGGCCGCCTCCGCCGTCAAACGCGCGAGCCGTCCTGCGGGCGTGTCGGAGAGCGGAATGCCCGCCGAATCCTCCACGCTCAATCCCCAACGGGCGAGTTCCGCCGTCACGCGGGCCGCGAGAGCACGGTCGGGCGTGACGAGCGCCGCGGTCCTGTCCGAATGCACGAGCGCTTCGCGCAAGGCGATCGCGATGGCAAAGGCCTCCTCGCGCTCGTCCGCGGCCTCGATGATGGTCAATCCCTCGCAGCCGCGGCGGCTCATGGCCAGACGCTCCTCCGGCGTGATGAGCGCCCAGCGGTCCGTGGTGTCGGCAGGACGAAGCGCCTCGGAGAGCAGGTGATTGCGCGCACGCGCCCGTTGCGGCGGCTCGCCGAGGATCACGACCTCGGAGCGCGGAATGCGCAGGTGCCTGTCCATGAGACGGCGAAGAGACGCCTGCGGATGGCCGTGCACCGGATCGGTCTCGTCGTCGCCCGCGCCGCCGATGGTGGACCAGCTCTCCTCATCGAGATCCGTGTCCAGGCCGGGAAGCACGATGGCGCCGCGCGGCAGGTGCGCGATAGTGGCCATCAGTTTCGCGGTGGCAGGCACGGAGCCGGTGGAGCCCGCCACGATGATCGGGTTGTCCGGCCGCTCGCGGGTGAGCCTGCGCGCTTCCGCCTCGATAAGCGCCGTGCGCCGCTGCGCCGGATCGCTCGCCTGGCGTTCGGCAAGGATCTTCGGCCAGTTCTCGCTCGCGATCTGCACGAAATGACGCGTGATCTCGAAATACTTCGAGTAATCCGAATCCACGGCGAGTTCGAGCGCGTGCCAGTCGATGCCTTCCGTTGTGAAGGCATCCATCAGCGTTTCGAGATCGCCCGCGAGATTGACCGCATCCGCGGGAGAGGCGGGCACCATGAAGGGCACTTCGGGGCCGAGCTGCAGCAGGGCACGGTCTACTTCCGCCGACCAGCGCTGCACCAGGCGGGTGAGAATGAGGCGGCGCTCCAGCGGCGGAATGGGTGGCTTGAGGCTCGCGGCTTCCGCCAGAGGCGTTCCCTCGAGGCCCGTGAGCTCGAATTCGGCCTCGTCCGTCTCGCCCAGCGGCACGATGCGGGGCAGGAGCTGTGCGCGGCCCGCGCCATGCTCCGCCAAGAGCGCAATCAGCGCGCGGGTGGCGCGGCGAGTCGGAACGTAGATTGTGACATCGGCGAGAGCGGCGGGATCGTCGGACAGCGGGCCGACGAGGCGGCCATCGAGCAGCGCGTCCACCAGGGTCGGCAGAAAGGCGCAACCCGGAGGGATCGAATAGACGCGCGGCGTGATCGGCAAAACAACACCTCAACGCTTGCTGGCGGCAAGGCACTTTTCCGCCTCAGCAATCGTGTGAGGCTCCCCAACATGCAGCCACTGGCCTTCCAGAGGCAAGCCATAGAGGCGGCCCTTCGCGATGGCGCGGTCATAGAAAGCATTGGCCGAGAAGGGCCCGTCCGGCGTTCCCGCGACGAGTTCCGGCTTCACGATGGCCACGCCTGCATAGACGAAATCGGCGTGCGGGTCGCTCCCGCGGCGGCGAAGGCGGCCATCGGACTCGCGGTGAAAATCGCCCTGTCCCTCATAGCCGACACTTGTGGATAACGGGGCGACGAGCATCAGGATGTCCATGCGCTCAGGCTCCCAGGCAGCCACGAGGCGCTTGAGGTTCGGTTCGCTTCCCTCAATCCACATGGAATCGGAGTTGAAGGTGACGAAGGGATTCGTTCCTAGAAGGGGCAGCGCCTTCTTGACCCCACCGCCGGTTTCGAGAAGCTCTCCACGCTCGTCCGAGATCACGATCTGCGGAAAGGTGCGGGTGCGCAAATGAGCTTCCAGCATGTCCGCGAAATGGTGCACGTTGACCACCACCTTGCCGATGCCGGCCTCATGCAGCTTGTCGAGGGCGAAGTCGATCAGGCTCTCGCCCGCCACCTTCACGAGCGGCTTCGGCATGGTCGCCGTAATCGGCAGCATTCGCTTGCCGAGACCTGCTGCGAGGACGATGGCGGTGTGGGGCAGACGCTGAGGGGAAACGGGCACTGAAATGGCTCAAGCGGAAGGAGGCGTCTCATCCTCAAGAGGGATCAGACGTGGGAGGTAACTCTCATACCAGACCTTAAGCTTCGCCAAAGCGGGATGCGCCAGGTTACGGGTGAGATAGGTTTCGATCCGGGGCAGGTGCCTCAGGTAATGGGGCTTGCCGTCGCGTCGGTCGAGCCGCGCGAAGATGCCGAGGATCTTGGTGGCGCGCTGCGCCGCCATGATCGCATAGGCGCGGGCGAAGGCCGACACGTCGAAGGCGGGGTCCGCGCTCTTCCGCTCGCGGGCATAGAGACCGATGAGCTTCAATTCGAGGTCGGCAGGAACGGTCACGCGCGCGTCCTGCAGGAGCGAGGCGACATCGTAGGCCGGCGGCCCCAGAACCGCGTCCTGGAAGTCGATGAGTCCCACGCGTTGCAGGCCTTCACGCCCGGACATCCAGATCAGGTTGGGTGAATGATAATCGCGCAGGGTCCATGTGGTGGGGCCCGCGAGAATCTCGCCGAGCGCTTCCGTCCAGAGATTGAGGAATTCCGCCCGCGCGGAGCCCGAGAGCTGGGTTCCGATGATGTGCGGCACATACCAATCGGCGAGAAGCTCCACCTCGATCAGGAGCGCTTCGAGGTCGTAACGCGGAAGCTCGTGCTCGATCGCGTCCGAAACCGGAAGCACCTGCGGCAGCTCCGTGCTGTGGAGCTTGACAAGAAGACGCATGGCCTCCGCATAGCGCTCCGGGATCGGGCCGTTCTCGTCGGTCACGGGATCCGCCCCGAGATCCTCGATCAGCAGGAGGCCTGCATCGAGATCCTCGCCGTAGATGTAGGGCGCGCTGAAGCCCAGCGCGCGCAAGCCCTTGTCCATGGCCACGAAGGCGTGAACCGTCTCCGCGAGCTTGGCGATGGTCGTATAAGGCTTGCCGCGCCGCACGGGCGGGCCTGTGGGCCGTGGCGGCGAGATCATGAGCAACGCCGTTTCGCCGTTCATCTTAATCAGCCGCTCGTAGGATCGGATCACGGACGCGTCGCTCGGCATCGGCAGGCGGATCGCATCGGACCAGCCGCAGCGGTCCACCAGATTGCGGAAGGCCTTGATGCGTTGAAGGCGCGAGGCGAAGATGCCCGTGCCGGTGAGCATGGCGATGCGCCCAGCGCCTCCGGGTCCGAAATCGAGCCGGACATCCAGATGATCCGGGTTCAGCGCACCCTCGGCGCGCTCCGGCCATTCCACGAGCGCGACGGCGTTCTCCGTTGCCTCCTCCCAGCCCAGCTCCACCAGTTCGTAGCCGCCGGAGAGACGGTAGAAATCCGCATGGACGATAGGGCAGAGCGGGCCGTCATAGACCTGCATCAGGGTGAAGGTGGGGCTCGGAACCTCGAGCTCCGGTTCGCTCGCCAGGGCGCGCACGAGCGCTCGGGCGAAGGTGGTCTTGCCCGCACCCAAGCCGCCCGAGAGGGTCACGAGATCGCCGGGCTTCAACTCCTCCGCGAGCTTGCGCGCGAAATCCTCCGTGGCTTCGTGATCGGGAAGCGTCACGATCCACGCGGCTTGAGAAACATCCTGCTCGGACATGAGGGCCAATCCATTCACCATCGCTGCGATCCTACTCGGCAGCCATAGGAGTTAACGCAGATGAGGCCGATCGGCCATCGGAAGGCGATTCCTGCCGCTCATTGGGGAAGATGCAGGTCACCGTGGTGCCCTCGCCCGGCGCGGAGGCGAGCTCGATGCGTCCGCCATGCAGCTCCACGAAGGAGCGGACGATGGACAGGCCCAGGCCGACGCCCCGGTGGCGGGTGCCGAGCGTGTGGCTCTCGAACCGCTCGAAGATGCGCGCCTTGATCTCCGGTGGGATGCCTCGGCCCTGGTCCTTCACATCGAAGATCACCTCGCCGCCACGCTTGCGGGCCGAGACCGTGATGGTCTGCCCCGGCGAGGAGAAGCCGACCGCGTTGGAGAGCAGGTTGAACAGGATCTGCCGTACGCGCTTGCCGTCCGCCACGAAGGTGCCGATGTCGTCGGGCGTGTCGATGACGAGATGGAGCGAGGATTCCGCCAGCCGGTCCTCCAGGCCGCGCATGGCGGCCTCGATGGTGGAGCGGATATCGACGATTTCCGGCGTGAGCTCCAGCGATCCGGTATCGATGGAGGCGAGGTCGAGAATGTCGTTGAGGATTGCCAGCAGCGACGCCGAGGAGCGCATGATGTGATCCGCGTAATCGCGCTGGCGCGGATTGAGCGCACCAACGGTTTCGTCGCCGAGCAACTGCGTGAAGCCGATGATGTTGGTGAGCGGCGAGCGCAGTTCGTAGGATACGTGGTGCACGAACTCGTCGCGCAGGCGCGACGCACGCTCCAACGCCTCGTTGCGCTCGGTGAGCGCGCGTTCCACGTTCACGCTCGCGGTTACGTCGGTGAAGCTCAGAAGTGTCGCGCCGTCTGGTAGGGGCTGTGCCGTGCAGTCGAGTGCCGTGCCGTCGCGGCGTTCGAAGCGGCAGGAATGTCCCATGCGCATGTCGGCCAGGCCCACCACCGCGCCGCGGATATCGATCCACGGCTCCTCCTGCGGCGCGAGCTGGCGGCAGACCTTGATGATGGCGTCGACATGCGGATTCTGCGCCGGCGTGTCGGACGGCAGATTCCACATGTCCGCGAAGGCGCGGTTGTGCAGCTTGAGGCGCCCGTCCGAGCCGAACACGGCGACGCCTTCTTTCAGCGTGTTGAGCGTCTCGCCCTGGACCTGCGTCAGCGAGTTGACCTGCGAGGCGAGTTCGAAGCGCTCGCTCACATCGTCGAACAGATAGGTCACGCCGCCCTGCGGATTGGGATTGATGACGACGCGCAAGGTGCGGCGGTCGGGCAGATGCCACCAGGTTTCCTGCTGTTCGACCGAACGATAGCCTGCGAGAAAATCCGCCTTCCATGCGCGAAAGTCCGCCTGCTCCGGCAATTTGCGCGCAGCGCGCAGGCGATCGAGCACTTCGCTGTCCGTCGGGCGCGAGGCGAGAAACGCCGGGTCGAGCCCCCAGAGCTGCTGATAGGCGGCGTTGCTGAAGATCAGGGTCTGCGCGGCATCGAAGATCGCGACCGCCGTGGGCAGCTGATCGAGCGTGCGCACGTGCGCATCCATCTGCCGCTGCAGGTCGTTGCGCACGGCTTCCAGCTCTGAGACGTCCACCGCGATGCCGGCGCTGCCGCCGGATGTCGGGCGCTCGATCACGTCGAGCACGGCACGCTGGCCGGCGACGACCGCCGTCACGCGCGCGGCGTATGTCGCGCCGTTCTTGCGCTGACGCTTCGCCTCGTCGCGCGCTCGCTCGCTCAGGAGCTCGACGGAGCGGGAGATCGCATCGTCCAGGCTCGACGCCTCGACGGCGCGCAAGTAAGCCTGGTTCGCCCAGATGAGCTTGTCGTCCGCGTCGCGGATCCAGAGCGGATAGGCGACATCGTCGAGCAGCATGGTCATGGAGCGCAAATCGCTGCGCGCCGTGGCAAGCTCGGCGCGGGTCTTCAGCAGCTCGGCCCTGTCGCCCGTCACGTCGCGCAGGCGCAGGATCGCGCGGCCGCCGATGGTGCGGCCTTCCACGTCGATGAAGCGGTCGAACAGCGTGCGGGCCACCTGGCGGAAGGCTTCGCCCCGCTGCTTCAGCAACTCGAGAGAGGCATCCACCGCAGCGGCATCGCCCGGCTGCATCCAGGTGCCGAAGGCGAGTGCGCGCCGCGCGGGGGCGCCTTCGCCGATGATGGACGGATCACCCTGGAAACGCGGCTCGCTGTCGCGGCCCTGCCAGCTCACCAGCAATTGCCGCTCGGAGCCCATGAGCAGGGCCGCGAGATCGTCCGATCCGCGCAGGGCCGCAAGCTCTTTCCTCAGGGCGCGCTCTACGCGCGCGGATCGGCGGCGTTCCACCATCAGCAGGAGGGAGGTGATGGTGGTGAGCGAGACGAGGCCCATGAAGAGACCGAACGCGGCGGCGCTATGGAGGTTCAGGCCGTAGAAGTAATCGAGAAGATCGGAGACCTGGTCCAGTAGAGGGAAGGGCGCCTCGGCGGCGAGAGCCGCTTCGGAGGTTCCGGAGAGCAGCATCAGGCTCAAGGGTACGCGGGCGGAGCCCGCGAGGATTCCAGCCTCGTCCCCGCCGCCTGTCCTATGCTCCCCTTGCCCGGCCATGCCGCGCGGTCCTCCCCATGTTTCAAGGCCCTAACGAAAGGCCAAGTGTGTTCACGCCTCGGAAGCATCGTGACTGCTCCAGAGGAGATACCGCCTACGCATGAACGGAACTTCCGGCATGGCTTTAGGTAAAGCCGCGGTACCGCCGGTCGAATCGCATTCACTCTAGACCACGCTCGACTCCGCCAGGAAGAGGGTTAACGTCGCCTTAATCTTCCTTTGGAGAAGCTGTGAGCAATTGGTGGATGCGTATTGCAATCGCGACACACACATGCCCCTGCGTCACTCTGTCGATTCGTCGACAGAGGCTATGAAAAAGCCCGGCGCGAGGCCGGGCTTGTCGAGGAACTTCCGTAATGGAAGCCGGGATCAGTAGCGGTAGTGATCCGGCTTGAACGGCCCATTCTCGGACACTCCGATATAGGCCGCCTGATCGGGGCGCAGCTTGGTGAGCTTCACGCCGATCTTCTCCAGATGAAGCGAAGCCACCTTCTCGTCCAGGTGCTTGGGCAGGGTGTAGACCTTGCGCTCGTACCTGCCCTGATTCGTAAAGAGCTCGATCTGCGCGAGGGTCTGGTTCGTGAAGGAGGCCGACATCACGAAGGACGGATGGCCCATGGCGTTGCCGAGGTTCACCAGTCGGCCTTCCGACAGCAGGATGATGCGGTGCCCGTCCGGGAACTCGATCTCGTCCACCTGCGGCTTGATGTTGTTCCACTTGAGGTTCTTGAGAGCCGCGACCTGGATCTCGTTGTCGAAGTGGCCGATGTTGCAGACGATGGCGCGATCCTTCATCGCGCGCATGTGGTCGATCGTGATCACGTCCTTGTTGCCGGTGGCCGTGACGAAGATGTCGGCGCGGGGAGCGGCGTCCTCCATCGTCGTGACCTCGTAGCCTTCCATGGCGGCCTGGAGCGCGCAGATCGGATCGACCTCCGACACCAGCACGCGGCAGCCGGCCTGACGGAGCGAAGCGGCCGAACCCTTGCCCACGTCGCCGAACCCCGCGACCATGGCGACCTTGCCGGCCATCATCACGTCCGTGCCGCGGCGGATGCCGTCGACCAGCGACTCGCGGCAGCCGTAAAGGTTGTCGAACTTCGACTTCGTCACCGAGTCGTTCACGTTGATCGCCGGGAAGAGGAGCTTGCCCTCCTTCTCCATGATGTAGAGGCGGTGAACGCCCGTGGTGGTCTCTTCCGACACGCCCTTGATCGACTGGGCGAGCTCTGCGAACCAGCCCTTCGGCTTTTCCGAGAGAAGGCGCTTGATGAGAGCGAAGAAGACTTCTTCTTCCTCGGAGCCGGGCTTGTCGAGGAAGGTCGTGTCGCCCTGCTCGGCCCGCAGGCCCATGTGGACGAGCATCGTGGCGTCGCCGCCGTCGTCGAGGATCATGTTCGGCATTCCGCCGTCATGCCAGTCGAACAGCTTGGCGGTGAAGTCCCAGTATTCCTTCAGAGTCTCGCCCTTATAGGCGAAGACCGGAATCCCGGCGGCGGCGATGGCGGCGGCGGCGTGGTCCTGGGTAGAGTAGATGTTGCAGGACACCCAGCGGAGGTCGGCGCCGAGAGCCTTCAAGGTCTCGATCAGCACCGCGGTCTGGATGGTCATGTGAAGCGAGCCGGCGATGCGGGCGCCCTTGAGGGGCTGCTTGGGCCCATATTCCTCACGCACGGCCATGAGGCCCGGCATCTCGGTCTCGGCGATCGAGATTTCCTTGCGGCCGAAATCGGCCAAGCCGATGTCTTTGACGATGTAGTCCTGAGCCATGATGGCCTCCTGCACCCGTGGGATTTCCGTTGTGGCTGTCTCTACCAGAGAGACGCCCAGGAGGCAATCAAGATATAAAGATGTCTTTATATGTTTCGGAGGGGACGGGAAATAAGGCTTACTCCTCCTCGCCGAACCTGTTGGCCAGGAGATCGTCGATAGCCTGGAGGCACGCCCGGGCGTCGTGCCCCCTGGCGGTCACGGTGATGGTCGTGCCCTGGGCCGCGGCCAGGGTCAGGAGGCCCATGATGGAGCGTCCGCCCACGACCTCGCCGCAGCGAGTCACCGTCACCTCCGAGTCGAAGCGTTCGACGGTCTGCACGAACTTGGCGGAGGCGCGGGCATGCAGACCCCTGCGGTTGATGATGGGCAGCTCCCGGGCTTCCGCTCCCTCGGGCACAGGAGCAGGAGGGCAATCCTGGTCGAGGGGCTGATCCATGATCCTTATTTTCCCGACAGAACGCGCGAGGCGATGTTGATGTATTTCCGCCCGGCCTCCTGCGCGTGGGAGACCGCATCGTTCAAGGGCTCCTCGTCGCGGACGGAAGCCAGCTTGATGAGCATGGGCAGGTTGATGCCGGCCACTACCTCGACGGAGCCGCCATTCATGCAGGACAGGGCGAGGTTCGAAGGCGTGCCCCCGAACATATCGGTCAAGACCACGACCCCCTGGCCCGAATTGACCCGACACACGGCGGCCATGATGTCCTTGCGCCGTGTCTCCATGTCGTCGTCGGGGCCGATCGTGATCGTCTCAAGCTGCTCTTGAGGGCCCACGACATGCTCAAGCGCGGCTTTGAATTCCGTCGCGAGCTGCCCGTGGGTGACGAGCACCATTCCAATCATAATGTTCCAGGTCCGAACGCTCCGAGAGCGGAGCCGCTATTTTGTGCACCGCGAAGCCAAGCGCAAGAGCATTGAGAGGAAAAGTTCATCACAGTGTCATGACCGTGTCGCAAACACCACTCAGGCGCCCTAAGGCGATGCTCGCGAAGCTTGCCCCGGCCCGCATGCGGATGCGAGGGATCATGACGCCGCACAGAACGATATTATCATCCCCGGCCTCGGGGAAGCGCGGCGGATCTTCGCTCAGATCGATCACGAGGCGGATCACGGCGGCAGGCTCGTAGGGCTGGCGCGTGATGCCGAGGCCATGGATCTCCAGGTGCCCGGCAAGGGGCTCAACGGGGCTTCCCAGAAGACGCCCATGCGCGACCCGGAGATAGGTCCTGTCGTCGCCGACGAGACAGCCGAACCGGCCGGTCTGGATCGCGTGAAGCACCATCTCCCGGGCCAGCGTGGACTTTCCGGAGCCCGAGCGCCCCCGGATCAGGACGCCGGCCTCGCCGATGACGACGCAGGACGCGTGGACGGTTTCAGGCGCGCTCAAGGGGTCCTGTCTCCCTGGGGCTTTTTCGCCTGATCCCGCTTCTCGTTCTCCCTCCGCCCCTGATCCTTCCTGCCTCTCGGGCTCTCGGCGACGGGCAGGCGGATGATGAAGCGGGCACCCAGGCGTGTCGGCTCGCCGGTTTCGCCGGGCGGGCCGAGGCGGTTCTCCGCGCGAATCATGCCCCGGTGGGCCTCGACGATCTGGCGCGAGATGGACAGGCCCAGGCCCGAATTCTGCCCGAAGCCCTGTTCGGGACGATCCGTGTAGAAGCGCTCGAAGATCCGGTCGAGGGCATCCGGCTCGATGCCAGGACCGCTGTCCTCCACCAGGATCTCGACCTCGCTCTTGCGCCGGCGCAACGTCACACGCACCGGGGCGTCGGGGGGCGAGAAGGAGCGGGCATTGTCGATGAGGTTGTTGAACACCTGCCCGAGGCGGCTGTCGTGCCCCAACACCATGAAGGCATCGCGGCCGCGCGCATGGCTCTCGATGGCGAGCTCGATCAGCGGATCGTGCTCCTGCCGGCGCTCGTTGGCCACAGACACCACCGCCTCGAGCAGGCGGGCCATGTCGACCGGCTCCGCATCGGCGCGGGCCAGCTCCGCGTCGAGGCGCGAGGCGTCGGAAATGTCGCTGATGAGGCGGTCGAGGCGCCGCACATCGTGCTGAATGATCGACATGAGCCGCCCGCGGGATTCGTCGCTGCGGGCAAGCGGCAGCGTCTCCACGGCGCTGCGAAGCGAGGTGAGGGGGTTCTTCAGCTCATGCGCCACGTCCGCCGCAAAGCTCTCGATGGCGTCGATGCGGTTGTAGAGCGCCTTCGTCATGTCGCGCAGCGCACCGGAGAGATGGCCGATCTCGTCGGAGCGATCAGTGAAGTCCGGGATCTCCTGGCGGGACTTGGTTCCCCAGCGGACACGCTCCGCCGCTTCCGCGAGGCGGCGGACGGGGCCTGCGATCGCACCCGCCAGGAAAAGCGAGAGAACGATCATGACCACCGCCGCCACCAGGAAGACCTGGAGAAGGGCGAATCGCTCGGAGGCGATGATGGCGTCGATGTCGCCCTCCTGGGTGGAGAGCAGCAGCACGCCCTGGACGGTGCGGAAGCGTTGGACCGGAACCGCCACGGACACGATGGTTTCGCCGCGAGTGTTCACGCGCACCACGCTCGATTGCTGGCCCGTAAAGGCCCGCTGAACCTCCGGCAGGGTCTTTCCGTTGACGGGACCGGCCTCCTCCTGCACGGGCCGCTTCGTGCGCCGGAACATCTTGCGGATGCTGTTCCAGGTGCGCTCGATAAAGCTCGCCGTGTCTTCCACGTTCCCGACCGGCGGCAGATCCATGCGCAGGATGTCGCCGCGGGAGTAGAAGTTGCGTGAGTCGAGCAGAAGCAGGCCGTCCCGGTCGAAGATGCGGGCGCGGGTCTGCGTGGGTGTCACGAGACGCCGCAGCAGGGGCGCTACCCGTTCCGGATTGATGGAGAATTCCAGCGAGGAGAGGCCCTCGTCGTGCAGGCGCTCGGTCTCACCGGCCTGCATCTGCAGGAGTTGGTCAGGGTCGAGGGTGATGGTGTTGGTTTCCACCGTTGCGGAGCTGGCGATGGCGCCGGCGATGATCTCCCCCTGAGTAAGCAGGCTTTGCACCCGTGCCTCGATGAGGCCCTCGCGGAACTGGTTGAGGTAGAGAAAACCCACGAGCAGGGCCACCAGGCCGGCGAGATTGAGCACCACGATACGCCGCGTCAGGCTCGACGAGGCGCGCTGGGAGAGCATGCGGCCGAAATGCTTCAGCCGCGCCAGGATACCGCGAGGAGCAGGCGGATCGTCTGTCGCCGCCTCGGCGTGGATGGGATCAGCCTTCATGCCACTCATTCAGCCGCGATCCGCAAGCCCGTCCCGGATCATGACCGTCTTTCCTGGTTGTCCTTTGCCGCCGTGAGGCAGGCGTCTCGGTGCATTGTGCAAAAAGCGGATCCGGTTTTCCGCCTGTGGGGGCCTTCGGTTCCGCTCCGAGCACCGTTCAACCTGAATACAAGAGCATCGGATAGGGCTCGAAAGCGGTTTGCGGCTCTCATGTCCGATGCTCCGGCATCAGGCTTCCTTGAAGCGGTAGCCGACACCGTAGAGGGTCTCGATCATTTCGAAACTCGGGTCAACCGCTTTGAACTTCTTGCGGAGGCGCTTGATGTGGCTGTCGATGGTGCGGTCGTCCACATAGACCTGGTCGTCATAGGCCGCGTCCATGAGGGCGTTGCGGCTCTTCACCACTCCGGGACGGGTGGCGAGCGCCTGCAGGATCAGGAACTCGGTGACCGTGAGCGTCACAGGCTCGCCTTTCCAGGTGCAGGCGTGGCGCTCGGGGTCCATCTTAAGCTGGCCACGCTCCAGGGCCTTCGGGTCCGTTTCCTTGGGCGCGCTTTGATCCTTGGGCGCAAAGCGGCGCAGCACCGCCTTCACGCGCTCTACCAGGAGGCGCTGGGAAAAGGGTTTCCGGATGAAGTCGTCGGCCCCCATCTTCAGGCCGAACAGCTCGTCGATCTCCTCGTCCTTGGAAGTCAGGAAGATCACGGGCAGGTCGGACTTCTGACGCAGGCGGCGCAGGAGCTCCATCCCGTCCATGCGCGGCATCTTGATGTCGAAGATGGCAAGATCCGGGGGCGCATGCTTCAGGCCATCGAGAGCCGAAGCGCCATCGGTATAGGTCTGAATGCGGTAGCCTTCTGCCTCAAGGGCAATCGAAACGGAAGTCAGGATGTTGCGATCGTCGTCGACAAGAGCGATCGTGGGCATGAACTCTTCCCTATCTTACACGGACGATGGTCGCGTGACGTATCGTTCGATAAACGCAGATGGCCTTGAATCGTGCCCAACTGCGCCTTACTGATGGCATAAATATGGTAGCCCACAGTCCGGAATCAGGATTGGGCCACCCGATAGTGGTGTTTAGGGAGCGTCGGTTCAACGGGGGATGAACAGGTGGGAGCCTGCCGGGCCCTTGTCCGGCCGCCATCCAAGGGCGTTGCCGGTGCCCGGAAGGGTTGCACGATGAGCCCGCCATCCGTCAATCCTCCCAAAGAATTGCGGCAAATGCGGAGAAATCGGCCTGCGCAGCAGGCATGCACCCTAGCCCTCTCAAAAATAGAATGTCATGGAATGCCTTGGTTGACGGCTTCGCCGTCTGACCTAAACATCCTTGGTTCAGGCGGTTTTGCGGCGAGTGACACCGGCGCCGCCTGAATGTAACACTGCAACGGCCATCGGAAGGCGGCATCTCCGGCCGCACGACGATCGGCGACCAGGAGAAGTCTTCCGTGGATAACATCGGCGTCTTCAACAGCGCTCAAGGCGCGGAGGTCATCGGCTTCCGCAATCTCAAGAAAGTCTACTGGAACCTCGAAGCTCCCGCCCTCTATGAGCATTCCCTGACCCGGGGCGAAACCAAGCTCGTGAAGGGAGGCGCGCTCCTGGCCGAGACCGGCGTGCATACGGGCCGCTCGCCCAAGGACAAATTCGTGGTGCGCGACGACACCACCGAGAGCACCGTCTGGTGGGACAACAACGGCTCCATCACGTCTGGGAACTTCGAGGCGCTCCTGCACGACTTTCTGGAGCATGCGACGGGAAAGGAGCTGTTCGCTCAGGATCTCTACGGCGGTGCCGATCCGGCCTACCGGGTCAAGGCCCGCGTATTCACGGAATACGCTTGGCACTCCCTGTTCATCCGCAACCTGCTGATCCGCCCCGAGATGGGCGAGCTTAAGGATTACATTCCTGAGCTGACCATCATTGACCTGCCGTCCTTCAAGGCGGATCCGGCCCGCCATGGCTGCCGCTCGGAAACGGTGATCGCCTGCGACTTCGCCCGCAAGATCGTGCTGATCGGCGGCACGTCCTATGCTGGCGAGATGAAGAAGTCGGTCTTCACCTATCTCAATTACGTGCTCCCGGCCGAGCATGTCATGCCCATGCACTGCTCGGCAAATGTCGGCGGCGCCAACGACGTGGCCGTGTTCTTCGGCCTCTCCGGCACCGGCAAGACGACCCTCTCCGCCGATCCGAACCGCACGCTCCTCGGCGACGACGAGCACGGCTGGGGGCCGAACGGCGTGTTCAACTTCGAGGGCGGCTGCTACGCCAAGACCATCCGCCTCTCGCGCGAGGCCGAGCCCGAGATCTTCGCCACCACCGAGCGCTTCGGCACGGTGCTGGAGAACGTGACCATCGATCCGATCACGCGCATTCCCGATTTCGACGACGCCTCACGCACCGAGAACACGCGCTGCGCCTATCCGCTCGACTTCATCCCAAATGCGAGCTCCACGGGCCGCGCAGGGATCCCGAAGAACATCGTGATGCTCACCTGCGATGCGTTCGGCGTTCTGCCGCCCATCGCCAAGCTCACCCCGGCGGAGGCCATGTATCACTTCCTCTCCGGCTACACCGCCAAGGTGGCAGGCACGGAGAAGGGCGTGAAGGATCCGGAGGCGACCTTCTCCACCTGCTTCGGCGCGCCCTTCATGCCGCGCCACCCGTCGGTCTACGGCAACCTGCTGCGCGATCTCATCGCCAAGCACCATGTGGATTGCTGGCTCGTCAACACAGGCTGGACCGGCGGCAAGTACGGCGTCGGCCGGCGCATGCCGATCCGCGTCACGCGCCGTCTCCTCACCGCGGCGCTCGACGGCTCGCTGTCCCGCGCCGACTTCCGCCGCGATCCCTATTTCGGCTTTGCGGTGCCGTCCTCGGTGCCCGGCGTCGAGCCGCACATCCTGTATCCGGTCAAGACATGGGCCGACAAGGCCGAGTTCGCCGAGACCGCCAAGCGCCTGATCGCCATGTTCAACGAAAACTTCAAGCGCTTCGAGGGCCATGTCGATTCCGACGTGCGCTCCGCCGCGCCGCAGATGTCGATTGCGGCGTAAGATCGGTTACCTACACGGGAATGTTCGTGTAAAAGGCGGCCCATGGGCCGCCTTTTCGCTTCCTGCCGTCAATGGATTGTTCCTCATCCCGTCGCCATGTGCATCATGGCGGCTCCGGCGGCGGCCGAGGTTTACGACAAGGCTCTCGGAGACGATGCCCCGGCCTGTCTGATGCAAGCACCCTTGTGGGTGTATCTCCTGCATGACCTGCTCTCCCTGCACATCCTACTCGCACTGGGGGTTGCAGCTTTTGCCTTTGTCGTCTCAGGTCGCGGTCGCCGGCCCGCTCATCTGGCGGTGCTCAGTGCCGTCTCCGCCACCCTCTCAGGGGGCTTTGCCCTTTCCATGTTTCGAAAGCCAAGGCAGAGCACGTCATGAACATCCTGGTCATCGGCGCCGGCGTCGTAGGCCTCGCCGTTGCGCGCTCGCTGGCCCTGCGCGGCCACGGCGTCATCGTCGCGGAAAAGACCGGCGGCATCGGCAACGGCGTCTCCTCCCGTAACAGCGAGGTGATCCATGCGGGCATGTACTATCCGGCCGAGTCGCTGCGTGCGCGCCACTGCGTCAACGGAAGGCGGATGCTCTACGCCTTCTGCGAGAGCCATGGCGTGCCGCACAGGAAATGCGGAAAGCTGATCGTGGCGACCAACGACCTCGAACAGGCGAAGATCGAGGGCATCTACGAGCAGGGCATCGCCAACGGCGTCGAGGGGCTTTCCTTCCTGACGGGCGATGACGTCACGGCCCTGGAGCCGAACCTTTTCTGCACCGGCGCTGTTCTCTCGCGCGAGACCGGCATCGTCGACAGCCATGCCCTGATGCTGGCGCTCCAAGGGGATCTCGAATCCTCAGGCGGGATGATCGCTTTTCACACGCCCGTCGAGCGCATCGCGCAAAATGGAACGGGATGGAACGTTCGGGTGGGAGGCGCCGAGCCCGCGGAGATCCCTGTCGATGCGGTCGTCAACGCGGCCGGATTGGGTGCGCAGGCTCTGGCGCGGGCAACGGAGGGCTATGGGCCGGAGCGCGTGCCGCCGCTCGTGCTCGCCAAGGGCAATTACTTCGGCTGTCTCGGCAAACCCGCTTTTTCGCGCCTGATCTATCCTGCGCCGGTCGACGGCGGACTGGGCACGCATGTGACGCTGGACCTCGCGGGGCGCATGCGCTTCGGGCCCGATGTGGAATGGATCGACCGTGAGATCTACGAGGTCGATCCCGGCCGCGCGGAGAGCTTCTATGCTTCGATCCGCCGCTACTGGCCCGGCCTGCCGGACGGCGCGCTGGTGCCGGACTATTCGGGAATTCGCCCGAAGCTCACGGGGCCCGGCGAGAAGGCCGCGGATTTCATCATCGAGGGGCCCGGGGATCACGGACTTCCCGGTCTCGTGCATCTCTTCGGGATCGAGAGCCCGGGGCTCACCTCGTGCCTGTCGCTTGCCGAGGATGTGGCGGAGCGGCTTGAGGCCTGAACAGGAGCGTCCTTTGCAAACGGAGCGCGGTCGGCGACCTCTTGGGTCATGGCCGGAACAGGCCCGGCCCTCCCGACAGGAAAGAGCGCCTTGGCTCCCCAATCGGGGTCGCCGGCAAAGGCCCGTGACGACGTGAAGTTTTGTCAGTAAGATCCCGGACACCCCATGGACGTCCGGAATGACGCACTCGACTAGCCTCTGAAGAACAGAAGCGTCGCGGCGAGAAAGGCCGGCACCAGGATTCCGCCCGACCAGAGCAGATAGCCGAAGAAGCTCGGCATCTTCACGCCGCCCTCGCGGGCAATTGCGTAGACCATGAAATTGGGCGCGTTGCCGATATAGGAGTTCGCGCCCATGAACACGGCGCCCGCCGAGATGGCGGCGAGCGTCGATGCGCCCGCAGTCATTAGCGCCTGCGGATCGCCGCCGGCGAGCTCGAAGAACACCAGGTAGGTCGGCGCATTGTCGAGGAACGAGGATAGGCCGCCCGTAAGCCAGAAATAGGCGGCATTGTTGGCGCTGCCGTCCGGGTTCGTGACCAGCGCGACGAGGGGCGCGAAGGCGCCGTCGGCCCCCGCCTTGAGCATGGCGAGCACCGGAATGATGGTGATGAAGATGCCTGCGAAGAGCTTGGCCACTTCCTGGATCGGCCCCCAGGAGAAGCCGTTCTCGGCGCGGTTCGCCTTCGGCGTGAGCTTCAGGGAGATGATCGTCACCGCGACCATGATCGCATCTCGCAGCGCATTGGCGAGCTCGATCCCGGAGCCCATCACGGTCACGCGGCCGAGATCCGTCGTGGCGCTCATGAGGATCGCGCCGATGATGATGAAGATCAGCAGGAAATTGATGCCGCCCATCACCCGGACCGGGTTGTCCGGTGTCGGATCCGGAGAGATGTGGCCTTCCTTCTTGTAGATCACGGTGTCGATCGCGAAGAACAAGGCGAGCAGGAGCCCCGCCACGAAGAGCGTCTCGGGAAGGAGATGCGTGGTCGTCCAGAAGAAATCGACGCCCCGCAGGAAGCCGAGGAAGAGCGGCGGGTCGCCGAGCGGTGTGAGCGAGCCGCCTACGTTCGACACCAGGAAGATGAAGAAGACGAAGACATGAACATTGTGCTTGCGGTCGTCGTTGGCGCGCAGCATGGGCCGGATCATCACCATGGAGGCGCCGGTGGTGCCGATGAAGCTCGCGAGAACCGTGCCGATGGCAAGAAGGATCGTGTTCGTGCCCGGAGAGCCGTGCAGGTTGCCCCGCACCAGAATGCCGCCCGCCACCGTGAAGAGGGCGAGAAGCAGCAGGATGAAGGGAATGTACTCGAGAAGCGCCGTATGGGCGAGGGCGTGGAGCGCTGTCGTCGGACCGAGGAGGGCAGCCATGGGCACGAGTACCAGCAGGCCCCACAGGGCTGCGATCTTGCCCTGGTGATGCTCCCAGAAATGGAGTGCCGTCAGCGGGAAGAGGGCGATGGAGAGCAGGATGCCGGCGAAGGGCAGAGCCCAGGCGAAGCCCAGGGCCGCGCCGTCGAGTTCGGCCGCGAAGGCCGCTTGCGGCAGCATGGTCAGGGCCGCGGCTGCGAGGGCCGCGCAAGAGATACGGTGCATGTGTCGATGTCCCCTGGCCGGGGGCCCGGCAGGTCTGTGATGTCGGGCCACGGTTTAAGGGAAGGCTCGCGGAGCCGCAACGGCGTGGCCGTTAACCTGCTGTTCACCGAAAATGAAAGAATATAAAACACAATTACAAAAACTTGCCGCAGGGTTGTGGAGCCGATGTGCCGCTTTCTTGCCTACAGGGGAGAGCCGATCTTCCTCGATGAACTCGTCTGTGCCCCCGCCCACTCGCTGGTCCACCAGTCGCTTCATGCGGCCGAGGCCAAGACGGGAACGAACGGCGACGGCTTCGGGATCGGCTGGTACGGGGAGCGCAAGGAGCCCGGTATCTACCGGGAGGTGCGCCCTGCCTGGTCGGACGAGAATCTGAGAAGCCTCTGCGGGCAGGTGCGCTCCGGCCTCTTCTTCGCTCATGTGCGCGCCTCCACCGGCACCTCTACCACGCGGGCCAATTGCCACCCCTTCGCTCACGGCCGCCATCTTTTCATGCACAACGGCCAGATCGGCGGCTATTCGCGCATCAAGCGCCGGCTCGAGGCCATGATCCCGGACGAGCTCTACGAGCGCCGTCAGGGCACCACCGACTCGGAGGCGCTCTTCCTTGTCGCGCTGGCCAACGGTTTGGCCGAGGAGCCCGTGAGGGCCATGGCGCAGACCTTGAAGCAGGTGCGTAGGCTCATGGACGAGGCGCATATCGAGGAGCCACTGCGCTTTACCGCCGCCTTCACGGATGGTGAAAACCTGTGGGCGTATCGCTGGGCCTGCGATGCAAAGCCGCCGACACTCTACTTCCGCGAGGAGAGGGGCAGCCTGCTCGTGGTCTCGGAGCCCCTCGACGACAAGACGAAGGGCTGGCGCGAAGTGCCGAAGGGCTGCAGCGTCGTGGCCCGGGCAGGCCAGCCCGCGGCCATGCATTGCCTCAACGAGGCCATGGCCCGGATTGCGGCTTAGGCCTCATCCAAAGGGGCTCAGTTCAAGGAGCCCGCCGCTCCCGACAGAAGCGGCAAAAGCGCACCCTTGAGCGCCTCCATCTGCCGCTGGGTTTCCGTACGGGCACTGTCCGCATCGGGATTGGCGAGGGCACGCAGCCGGGCGTTCTCAGCCGCGAGACGGTCGTTCTCGGCCATGAGGATCGCCACTTTCTCCTCGGCGATCCGCAGCCGGGTCTGCGCCTCGTTGCGCTCCTGCTCCCGCAATTGCACTCGGTCGCGCCACAGGCGGATCGCAATCGTTTCCGTTTCCTCGATCATGATCGGCTCCTCGCGTGACGGCACGTACAAAAGCCGCCTGTCGCCCGTTGGAAAGGCCGGCGGCGGACAGAGCGACGCGCCCGGGCCTACATTGCGTCCACCTGTTTAACAGATCCTTGCCGGCGAAGGTTAACCGTCCAGTTCCGGATAGCGCCGGAAGATTCCCTCCTCGTTGAAAGGGATCCGGCGCGGGCTTGCGAGATAGGCCCTGATGCGCGGCCGCTGGGCGACGGCTTCGTGCAGGGCCTTGACGCGTGGCAGGTTCTTGAGCGCGCGTTTCATAGCCTTCGGAAAGGCGTAGGACAATCCTTCGACCACCTGGAACAGGGACAGGTCGGCATAGGTGAGCTTGTGGCCGACGAGATGCGCCTCACCGGAGGGGTTGCGGGCGAGGATGGTCTCGAACCAGTTCAGGAATTTCGGGATGCGATTCTGCCGGAACTCGGCGGATCGCCGGAGCGCCTCCCTCGTCTGGTCCTCGTAGTAGAGGCCGACCGCGACCGGATGATGCGTGTCGTGCGCCTCCGCGACGAAATCGGCGATGGTGAGCTGGATCTGGTGCGTCCACAGCCCGCCCGCCGGGTCCTTCGGTGCGAGATCGTGCCGGGCGCCGAGGTAGAGAAGGATCGCCGCCGTTTGTGCGATGATCGTCTCGCCATCCTTCAGGAACGGAGGCGCGAAAGGCGGACGCCCTGCATTCTCCATCACCCGCATCATCACGGCCACGCCTTCCGACTCCCGCGCCGCATCGATGTAATCGGCGCCCGCTTCCTCCAGGGTGAGGCGCACGAACTCGCCGCGTCCCTGGATCGTGGGCCAGTAGTAGAGTTCATAAGCCATGGGCGGCTCCGGCTAGATTCCCGCGATCATGCGCGAGCGGCCCGATTCGTGAAACCCGTCCTCTTGGGACGGAACCAGAAAAAAGCGCCCCGGAAGGGGCGCTTTCCTTTCACGAGCGTGTCGGCGCTCGCTCAGACGACGTAGAACTCCGCATAGGTCATCTTGAGGCCCTTGGCGAGCGTGGCGATCAGCACCTGCTTGGACGCGCCGGTGCCGTCCGCATCGTAGTAGAGATAGCCCTTGACGGGATCGTAGATGATGCGGTCGTTGGAATCGTGGGCCTTGGAGCCTTTCCAGAAGGCGGAGGAAGCGAGCTTCTTCGGGCTCGAGGGCGAGCCGGAACCCAGCTTGGTGAAGTACTTGTTGTCGAGATAGATCGAATCGTAGGCCACGTTGTAGTCGGCGATCTTGTCCACGTTGGAGGAGGACGGCTTGGTGTCGAACACGAAGATGTCCTTGCCCGCTCCGCCGTAGAGCGTGTCCTTGCCCAATCCGCCGTTGATCTTGTTGGCTCCGCTGTTGCCTTTGATGATGTTGGCCTGCGCATTGCCGGTCAGGCCGATCGCGCTCGTTCCGGTGGCATAGAGCCTCTCGACATACGAGGCCACGGTGTAGCTGACACTGGTATAGACCGTGTCCGCCGTGCCGCCGCTCGAGGTCTCCGTGACCCTGTCGGATCTGTTGTCGACATAGTAGATGTCGTTGCCTGCGCCGCCGACCATGAGGTCAGCGCCCGCGCCGCCATCGAGGCGGTCATTCCCGGCACCACCGTCGAGCCTGTTGGCTCCGGCTCCGCCCGTCAGAGTATCGTTGAACTTCGAGCCGACGACGTTCTCGAAGCCGATATAGGTGTCGCCTGCGGCGTCGCCCGCTGAGCCGGATTCCGTGCCAAGGTTGACCGAGACGCCGCCGGTCGTCGTTCCCTTGAAGGTCAGCGTGTCGATGCCCCCGCTCCCGTTCAGGATGTCTCCGCTAAATTCGGAGGGAGCATAGACGTCGTTGCGGTCAGTTCCGATCACGGAGATGCTGGCCGTGCGCGCATCGACGATGGTCGTGGAGGTCAGGCCATTGCCGATCGTCTGGTCGTTCCAGGACACGGCGAGGCGGCCGTCCGCCATCTCGGAAATCGCCGGGGTCTTCTGAGCGCCGAAGCCGTCGGCGGCCGCTCTCGCATTCACCTTGAGAGCGGATCCCGCCACGCCGTCCGCATCGACGACGCGGACATAGACGTCGCCCTGGTCGCCTGCGGCCCCATCTGCCGCGATGTAGGCGATTGCGAAGCCGCCGCTCTTCAGGGCAGTGACGCTGACGCAATCGAAATTCGAGTTCGGCTTGGCTCCGGCAATCACCACCGTGCCGAGGAACACCCCGTCAGCGTCGTAGCGATAGGCCTCGATGCCCGTCGCGCCCTTGTCGACGATGACGGCGAACCCGCTCGGTACTCCGGAAACGGGATCCTTCAGCGCCACGACGTCGCCTTTGACGCCCGCGGCGACGGTCGTTGCCGGCCCAACCTGATCGCTGTTGACCATCGAGAAGGTGATGTTGCCGTCCGCGTAGTAGGAGACCAGATGCGTCGCTCCGCCAAGCCACGTGACATCCGGATCGCGGACGCCGGTGGCCGAGGAGACGCTCACAGCGCCGCCCAATGGCATGCCGTCGGCAGAGTGCTGGAGGAGCCTGATCGTATTCACCCCGGACACTTTCTCTACGGAGACTGTCGCCCAACCGTTCCAGTCGTTGGGCGCCATCTGCGCCCCGTCCATTTGGGTGTTGGCGCTCTCGGTCTGAGCACTGTTCGCCGATCCGTCGGCGTTGAACGTCTGGCTCCGCATGAGCCGCCCGCCGTCCGCCAGGGGCTCCGTCCATGTGATGGCGAAGGCACCTCCGGTACCAATGGCCACGATATCGGGGA
Organism: Microvirga sp.; assembly: GCA_031181145.1. GTDB lineage: Bacteria > Pseudomonadota > Alphaproteobacteria > Rhizobiales > Beijerinckiaceae > Microvirga. The sequence goes on along the minus strand of JAPSLB010000029.1, from coordinate 19,481 downwards.
CCTGCTGAGGAAGATTGGATTCGGCCACGAACCGGACATTGCCGCTTTTGACGCCGTTGCCGTCATAGACCTGAAACGCGATTGCGTTGTTCTCGCGCCAGGTCACCACGTAGCCGCCGTTCGGCAGCATGGCGACGGCGTCCTGATCGGTGCCGGAGGGTCGGGCGGCATCTTCGATGCCCCAAATCTTGAACGTCATATCGGTCTCCTGAAACGAGGTCTGTTCGGCTTGCCGCTTTCGTTTGCTTTCAGTGCTCGGGATGTCGTCGAGGGGCCGAAGGACATCGGATGAATTACGCAGATCGTTGCCCATGCGGCTCGAGACGCCGCAGGAACGTGCGGGCGGCAGGACCGTCGAGGCAACTGATGATGGGGTATCGGATGCGGCCCCCGGGTCACAACTCTCCGTTCAGAGAGGTGCGACCGTAAGGAGAGGGATTGCCATGGCCGAAAAGGCCACCCGACTTCGTGCTTGTCCTTGCACCGGAAGGACTTGTCGTATTTGCGAAGGGACGGATGCGGCCCACGGGCATGTGCGGCTTTGTGCGAAAGCGCACGATCCGGTTCCCTTACGGATCAAATATTCCGTAAGGGGATGTTTGCGGAGAACAGTTTGAGTGACCGCTCTTCGGCGCAGCGGTTCGGCTGCGCTGAAAAAACCTTAATGCGCTTCGTCCCAGTTCTGCGCGGCGCGGGCATCCACGGCGAGCGGAACCTTGAGATTCACGGCTGGGAATGGCGCTTCCGTCATCACGCGGGAGATCACCGGCAGGGTTGCCTCAACCTCGTCGTCGGGCGCTTCGAAGACGAGTTCGTCATGCACCTGCAGCAGCATGCGCGCGGAGAGACGTTCGGCCCTGAGCGCGTCCTCCATGCGGATCATGGCGCGGCGGATGATGTCGGCGGCAGTGCCTTGGATCGGCGCGTTGATGGCCTGGCGCTCCACGCCAGCGCGCTCGGAGGGGTTGCTCGAACGGATCTGCGGGTAATGGCACACGCGCCCGAAAAGCGTGGTTACGTAGCCCTTGTCCTTGCAGGCCTTCTTCGTCTCGTCGATATAGGTGCGGATGCCCGGGAAACGCTCGAAATACTGCTTGATGAAGGCTGATGCCTCCGCGTTCGGAATGCCGAGGCGCGTGGCGAGGCCGAAGGCGGAGATGCCGTAGATGATGCCGAAATTGATAGTCTTCGCCTGACGGCGCAGGTCGGGCGTCATCTGATCGAGCGGCACGCCGAACATGGCGGAGGCCGTCGCTGCATGGATGTCGACGCCGTTCGCGAAGGCGTCCTGCAACTGCGGAATGTCCGCGATATGCGCGAGGATTCTCAGCTCGATCTGACTGTAATCGGCCGAGATGATCTTGTGCCCGGGCGGAGCGATGAAGGCCGTGCGAATCTTGCGGCCCGCTTCCGTGCGGATCGGGATGTTCTGCAGGTTCGGATCGGACGAAGAGAGACGGCCCGTCGTGGTGGCCGCGAGAGAGAACGAGGTATGCACCCGCTTCGTTTCCGGATGCATGTGCTCCTGCAAGGTGTCCGTATAGGTCGACTTAAGCTTGGAGAGCTGGCGCCATTCGAGGATCTTCGCGGGCAGTTCGTGACCGGCCTGCGCCAGTTCCTCGAGCAGGGTCGCAGGCGTTGCCCATTGACCGGACGGCGTCTTCTTCGCGCCGGGCAGGCCCATCTTGCCGAACAGGATGTCGCCGATCTGCTTCGGAGAGCCGAGGGCGAATTTCTCACCCGCCATCTCGTGGATCTCGTCTTCGAGACGCGCGAGAGTCTGCGAGAAGTCGCCGGAAAGACGGCTCAGAATCTGGCGGTCCACGAGAATGCCGCGCATCTCCATGCGCGCGATCACATCGACGAGCGGACGCTCGAGCGTTTCATAGACGGAGGCGCGATGCTCGGCGGCGAGGCGGGGCTTGAGGATCTGCCAGAGGCGCAGCGTGACGTCCGCATCCTCTGCGGCGTAGGCCGTCGCCTTGGAGATTTCGACCTTGTCGAAGGTCACCTTGTTCCGGCCCGTGCCAGCCACTTCCGAGAAGCTGATCGGCGCATGGCCGAGATGGCGGCGGGACAGTTCGTCCATGCCGTGCGAGCCTTTTCCGGCGTCGAGCACGTAGGAGATCAGCATCGTGTCGTCGATCGGGCGCACATCGATGTTGTGGCGTTTGAACACGATCCAATCGTATTTCAGGTTCTGCCCGATCTTGAGGACGGACGGATCCTCGAGCATCGGCCGGATGGCATCGAGCGCATCCGTCACCGGAAGCTGGCCCTTGACCAGCCCGCCGCCGAAGAGATCGGATTCGTCCCGGTGCTGAAGCGGCACATAGCAGGCCTTGCCGGGCTCCAGTGCGAGAGAGAAGCCCACGATATCGGCCCGGTTCGCATCGAGGTCGCTCGTCTCCGTATCGACGGCGACATAGCCCTGCTCGCGCGCCTGCGTGACCCATTCCTTCAGCCGGCCGAGGCTGGTGACGGTCTCGTAGGACGACACGTCGAAGGGAGTGGACGAGGCTTCGGTCGCGCGCTTTCCGGCCAGTTGCGAAGGCGTGCCCACACCCTCCATGGGTTTGCGGGCCGCCCCCGTCTCCGGCAGGTCGAGCCCCGCGAAGGGATCGACGTCGCCAGGCGCCGCTTCGCCCTTCTCGAAGAGCGGCGCTTCGGCATCCGCCGCGGTCATTCCACCGTTGCGCTGCCAGCTGATCGCCTCGCCGCCGGGCATCAGGCGCGGGTCCGGCTCGATGGCGGCGGGATCGGCGTCGTAGAGCTCCGAAACGCGGCGCGTGAGCGTGCTGAACTCCATCGCCTTGAGGAAGCCGATGAGCGCCTTGGGATCGGGATCCGGCACGCGCAGGTCGTCGAGAGGGACGGGCACCGGCGCGTCGCAATCGAGCGTCACGAGCTTCTTGGAAAGCCGTGCGGCTTCCGCATTGCTGATCAGCGTCTCGCGCCGCTTGGGCTGCTTGATCTCGTTCGCGCGCGCCAGCAGCGTTTCGAGATCGCCGTATTCCTTGATGAGCTGCGCCGCGGTCTTGAGACCGATGCCCGGAACGCCCGGCACATTGTCCGAGGTGTCGCCCATCAGAGCCAGCACGTCGCCGATCTTTTCCGGCGGGATGCCCTCCCACTTCTCAATCACGGCGGCCTCGTCGAGATTCCGCTCGGGCCGGTAGCCGGGCTTGCCCTTGGAGCCAGACTCGAAATCGTAGAAGCACACCTTGGGACCGACGAGCTGCATCAGATCCTTGTCGGAGGAGATGATGAGCACGTCGGCGCCCCGGGCCTTGGCCTGCTGCGTGTAGGTGGCGATCAGGTCGTCCGCCTCGTAGCGTTGTAACTCCACGGGCTCGAGGCCGAAGGCGCGGATCGCCTCGCGCATCAGCGGCATCTGAACCTTCAGATCCTCCGGGGCATCGGGGCGGTGGCCCTTGTAATCCTCGTAGAGCTCCTTGCGGAACGAGCCCTCGGATTTGTCGAGCACGATGGCGAGATGCGTCGGTTTCAGGCCCGCCGCGCCGTCGCGCATGAACTGCAGGAGCTTGGTGACGAACAGCCGCACGGCTCCCGTCGGCATGCCGTCCGAACTGCGGGAATTGTACTTCTGGTCCTGGTTCATGGACTGGAAGTAGGCCCGGAAGATGAAGGAGGAGCCGTCGACGAGGAAAATGTGGTCGCCGGCTTGGACGGGACGGGAAGAAGCCATGGGTCTCGTTCGTGGAGGAAATGGACCCCATACAGATAATGGTTTCGCAGCCGCATGGCTACGTCCGGCATGCCCTTATGCAGCCTTGAGGCGCGCCAGATCGAGGTCGAGCTCCCTGAGCGCCTGCATCACCACGCCTTCGGTGAGGAGGTCCAGGGAGGATTCCACCACATGGATGGCGGCGAGCGCCCTGAGTTCCGGAATGGTCTGCGATTCGAGGGCGGCCTCGAAGGAAGGGCGCAAGAGGTCCATGGCCCGGGTGCCGGGGCCGCAGAGCACGATATGGTCCGGCTCCAAGGTCTGGATCAGGATGCCCACCGCGTCTCCCAGAACCTCGCCCGCTTCCCGGAACAGGTTGAGCAGGGCGGGATCGCCCGAGCGTGCCTGCTCCACCACGGCGTTCATGGCCTCCTCGCCAGGCAGCAGCAGGGAGGGGGCAGGGCGGTGATCGATGAGCTGGGCATCCCTATGCAGGGCGTAATCGGCGAGATAGGCCTCGATGCAGCCTCGCCCGCCGCAGCGGCATTGCGGGCCGCTCCGGCGCAACCGAACATGGCCGAACTCGCTGCCTCCGAACCGTGCGCCGCGATAGAGCTCCCCCTGGATGAGGAACCCCATGCCGACCCCGTCGCCCACCATCAGGCAGGCGGTTCTCCCGGAGCGGAGATTCGGGCTGCGCTGGGCGATGGCGAAGGCCATGGCGCTGGCGTCGTTCTCGATCAGCACGGGCTTGCCGAGCCGCTCGCTCAAGCCTGCCGCGAGGGGCAGGTCGCGGGTGCCGAGCACCGGGCTCCAGGCAACGACGCCGTCGCGGGTGTCCACATAGCCCTGGCAGGCAAGGCCGATGGCCTTCACATCGGCTGCGCCGGCTTCCCTGGCGAAGGCGGTGATGGTGCCGGCCAGCACATCCATCAACTCCTCGGCCCCGAGATTCCTCAGGGGCCGCTCGATGTGACGGCTCGCCCGGTTGCGGCCGGCGCTGTCCACCAGACGAAGCTCGATGCGGTTGAAGCCAGTCCAGACGCCGATCACGGATCCCAGGGACCCGGCGAAGAACAGGCGCACCTTGGGCCGTCCCCGGATCAGGCCCGTCCCCTGATCCGCCGCTTCCTCGGCCACGAGAATGCCCTCGTCGAGGAGGCTGGCAGTCAGCTCGGAGACGCTCGCCGGGCTCATGCCGAGATGCTGTCCGAGTTCCACCCGCGCCATGGGGCCTTCGCGGCGCAAGGCGTCCAGAAGGCGGCGTCGGGCAGTTTCACGGGGAGAGAGGGGGAGCATGGACATGGCGGCTATTTATTCACGTAACGAATAAATCATCTCCGGGTCAAAAGGATATCCGACCAAGTATTGAGAGCTTTGCCGCTTGAAGGCTGACCGGTACGGGATAATTATTTTCCCGCTCGAAAAATAAAGCATGGCAGCGTGAGCCACGTCTGTCGATCTGCTCGGGAAAGACAACCTGCCATGAGCACAGGGCCTAGAGGGAATGTGGCCCAGGAGGAAACCAATGGTATCGAAGAAGCACGCTCTTATCAGCCTTGCCGCATTGGCCCTTTCGGCGGGCGCGGCTTTCGCCCAGGGCAAGGGCCCGGTCGTCGGCGTCAGCTGGTCGAACTTCCAGGAAGAACGCTGGAAAACCGACGAGGCCGCCATCAGGGCTGCCGTCGAGAAGGCTGGCGGCACCTATGTCTCGGCGGATGCGCAATCCTCGCCCGCCAAGCAGCTCACCGATATCGAAAGCCTGATCGCGCGCGGCGCCAAAGCGCTGATCGTGCTCGCCCAGGATGCGGATGCGGTGCGCCCGGCGGTCGAGAAGGCTGTGGCCGAGGGCATTCCGGTCGTGGGCTACGACCGCCTCATCGAGATCCCGGAGGCCTTCTATCTCACCTTCGACAATGTCGAGGTGGGCCGCCTGCAGGCGCGTGAAGTGTTCAAGGTGAAGCCCGAGGGCAATTACGTGTTCATCAAGGGCTCGGGCTCCGATCCGAACGCCAACTTCCTGTTCCAGGGCGCGATGGAAGTGCTCAAGCCTGCCATCGACGCGGGCAAGATCAAGAACGTGGGCGAGGCCTATACGGACGGCTGGCTCCCCGCCAATGCGCAGCGCAACATGGAGCAGTTCCTCACCAAGAACAACAACAAGGTCGATGCGGTGGTCGCTGCCAATGACGGCACCGCGGGCGGCGCCATTGCGGCGCTCGCCGCTCAGGGCCTCGCAGGCTCCGTGCCGGTGTCCGGCCAGGATGCCGACAAGGCCGCCCTCAACCGCGTCGCCCTCGGCACGCAGACCGTGACCGTGTTCAAGGATGCCCGCGAGCTCGGCCGGAGCGCGGCTGAAATCGCGATGCAGCTCGCCGAAGGCAAGAAGCTCACAGAGATCCAGGGCGCGCAGTCCTGGAATCTGGGTCCGAAGAAGCAGAACATGACAGCGCTCTTCCTCACGCCCGTCGCGATCACGAAGGACAATCTCGACGTGGTCATCAACGCGGGCTGGGCCTCGAAGGAGGTCGTCTGCCAGGGCGTGAAGCCGGGCACGGTGAAGGCCTGCGACTAGGCTTGCGGCACTCTCGTGTGCCGCCTCCGTGTCATCCCGGGCCGGAGGCGGCAAAGCCGCTGGAGGGGAGGGGGCGCCTGGCGCGATGCCCCCCCTTCCCCGCGCTTCGCTCAGCCTTGGAACGACACTTCATCGATCATTTGCGTGATGCCATGAACGCACCTGTTGCCACGACCGCCCCGCCGCCGAGCACGGCTTCCGGCTCGCTTCTGTCGAAGCTCGAAATCGACGTCCGCATGCTCGGCATGCTCGCAGCGCTCGCCGTGATCTGGATCGGGTTCGATCTCCTGTCGGGCGGTGTCTTCCTCACGCCGCGCAATCTCTGGAACCTGTCGGTTCAGACCGCTTCCGTCGCCATCATGGCGACGGGCATGGTGCTCGTGATCGTCACGCGAAACATCGACCTCTCCGTGGGCGCGATTCTCGGCGTCGTCGGCATGATCGTCGGCGTCGCGCAGGTGCAGTGGCTGCCTTCTTACCTTGGCCTCGGACATCCGCTCACCGCGCCTCTCGTGGTGCTGCTCGCGCTCGCCGTCGGCGGTCTGATCGGTCTGTTCCAGGGCTGGCTCATCGCCTATCTCGGCATTCCGTCCTTCATCGTCACCCTCGGCGGCCTGCTCGTCTGGCGCGGCGCCGCCTGGTGGGTGACGGCGGGCCAGACCGTCGCGCCCATGGACGGCCGCTTCAAGGCCTTCGGCGGCGGTGTCGAGGGCGCGCTCGGAGCAACGGCCACCTGGATCATCGCGGCGATCGCCTGCGGGCTCATCGTCGTCGGGCTCGGCCTGTCCCGCCGCCGGCGCCTGAGCTTCGGCTTCCCGGTGCGTCCCGGATGGGCCGATATGGCGATCGCCGCCGTCGCCTGCGGCGCCGTTCTGGCGGCGGCCGCCGTCGCCAACGCCTATCCCCTGCCGGCGGGCACGGCCCGCAACTGGGCGGCGGCCAACGGCATCCCGTGGCCGGAGGGAGGCCTGTTCATTCCGCACGGCGTGGCGCTGCCGGTGCTGATCGCTGTCATGGTCGGCCTCGTGATGACCTTCATCGCCACGCGCCGCCGCTTCGGCCGCTATGTGTTCGCCATCGGCGGAAATCCGGAGGCGGCGGAGCTGTCGGGCATCAACACCCGCTGGACGCTGATGAAGGTGTTCGGCCTCATGGGTTTGCTCTGCGGCATCTCCGCCTGCATCTCGACAGCGCGCCTCAACGCGGCCACCAATGCGGCAGGCACGCTCGACGAGCTCTACGTGATCGCCTCCGCCGTGATCGGCGGAACCTCGCTCGCGGGCGGCATCGGCACCATCGCGGGCGCGATGCTGGGCGCTCTCGTCATGCAATCGCTGCAATCGGGCATGGTGCTGCTGGGCGTCGATACGCCCCTGCAGAACATCGTCGTCGGGGCGGTGCTCGTACTGGCGGTGTGGGTCGACGGCCTCTATCGCCGCCGCATCAAGTGAGAGAGGAGCGCATCATGCAAGCCGATGGAACGACGCCTCTCGTGGAGATGCGCAATATCTCCATCGCCTTCGGGGGCATCAAGGCGGTGGACGACGTGTCCATCGATCTGCGTCCCGGCGAGGTGGTGGGGCTGCTCGGCCACAACGGTGCGGGCAAATCGACGCTCATCAAGATTCTCTCCGGGGCCTACAAGCCGGATACAGGCGAGATCTACGTGAACGGCGAGCAGGCCGACATCTCCACGCCGCGCGATGCCAAGCGCTACGGCATCGAGACGATCTACCAGACGCTGGCTCTGGCCGACAACATCGATGCGGCGGGCAACATCTTCCTCGGTCGCGAGGTGCTGACCCCCTATGGCACCCTAGACGACGCCGCGATGGAAGCCGAGACCCGCAAGGTCATGGCGCGCCTCAACCCGCATTTCCGCCGATTCAAGGAGCCCGTGAAGGCGCTGTCCGGCGGGCAACGGCAATCGGTGGCGATTGCCCGCGCGATCTATTTCAACGCGCGCGTGCTGATCATGGACGAGCCCACGGCGGCGCTCGGTCCTGCCGAGACGCAGCAGGTGGCCGATCTCGTGCTGCAGCTGAAGAAGGAGGGCATCGGCATCTTCCTCATCAGCCACGACATTCATGACGTGTTCGGCCTCGCCGACCGGGTGAGCGTGATGAAGAACGGCAGGCTCGTGGGCTCCGCCAAGGTGCAGGATGTCACGCAGGACGAGGTGCTCGGGATGATCATCCTGGGCAAATGTCCGCCCGGCGCGACGCCGGGGCCGGGCGCGAGCTGAGAGTTCCCGACGCTCTCCCGTCATGGCCGTCCCCGGACGTGAAGCGGGGTGAGGTCCCGGCCATCCCGACCCGGAAGAGCGCCGCGTTTCATGAAAGAGAGATCACCGGCGCGAGGCCGGGGATGACGGAGGGTTGGTATTCAAGCCCGCGATCCCACGGCCACGGATGCGGAATCCATGCGTGCCTCCGCCTCTTCCTTCTGCCGCACCGTTTCCAGCGTATCCCGCCGTACGACGAGGCAAAGGATCGCGAGCGGGATGCCGAGCGCTGCCGTGCCGGTGAAGAGCAGCGGATATCCATAGGCATCCACGATCGCGCCGGATGCGCCGCCGATGAGCTTTCCGGGCAGCGCATAGAGCGAGCTGAGGAGCGCATACTGGGTGGCGGCGAAGCCCGGCGAGGTGAGGCCCGACATGTAGGCCACCAGAGCCGCGCCCGCGAATCCTTGCGCGAAATTGTCGATGCTGATGGTGAGCGTCAGGCCCGTGAGGGTGGCGTTGCCGGCGGCGAGCCAGGAGAACATCACGTTCGATCCGGCGGCAAGGCTCGCGCCGATCAGCAGGGTCCACCAGAGACCGAGGCGCGTCAGCGCAAGGCCGCCCCCGAAGGCTCCGACGATCCCGATCCACACGCCGTAGAGCTTCGAGATGCTGGCGATGTCGGCCTTGCTGAAGCCCAGGTCGATATAGAGCGGGTTGGCCATGATGCCCGCCATGAAATCCGGCAGACGGTAGCAGGCCACGAGCGCCAGGATCGGGATCAGCATCATCCGCTTGCGCTGGAAGAGATCGGCGATGGGCTCGACGATGGCCTGCGAGAAGGGGGGATTCTTGCGGAGCCGAACCTCGTCGATGCGCGGCGCGAGCAGGGTGCCCACGAGACCGACGCCCATGAGGACGGCCATGGACAGATAGGCGGCAGGCCAGTTCACGAGCTCGGCGACGTAGAGCGCGCCGGCGCCCGCGCAGAGCAGCGCCAGACGGTAGCCGAGCTGGAGGCTCGCTGCCATCATGCCCTGGCGCTCGGTGGGCGCCGCATCGATGCGCCAGCCGTCGATCACCACATCCTGCGTGGCGGAGAAGAAGGCGATCGCCACCGCCGAGACGATGGTGAGGGGCAGGCTGACCGTCGGTCCGGTCACGGCCATGCTGAGAAGAGCGGCCATCACCCCGAGCTGCGCCAGAGCCATCCACCCGCGGCGTCGGCCGAGCAGGCGGGCGAAGACCGGGACGTCATAGCGGTCCACGATGGGCGCCCACAGGAACTTGAGGGAGTAGGCCAGGCCTACCCAGCTCATCAGGCCAATGATGGTGAGCGAGATGCCCGCCTCCCGCAGCCAGGTCGAAAGCGTGCTGAAGACGAGCAGGAAGGGCAGGCCCGAGGAGAATCCCAAAGGCAGCATGAGAGCGATGCGCCCGTCGGTCAGGACATCTTTGAGCGAAAGGCGGCGTTTGGCTTGGACCATGAATGGGCTCGATTGTGTTGCGGCGGAACAGCCTCCGGGGCGCGGCCAGCAAAGGCTGACGCTTGAGCCCTTGCGGAGGCGTTAACGCGCCTTGGCGACCTGGTTCGAGGTGTCCTGACCGGAGTGGCGGGCAGGGGGCACCAGGGATTGGATCGCCTCGGCCACCTGGTCGGCAAGGCAATCATATCCCTTGTCGCTCATGTGAAAACCGTCACCCGAGAGCATGGAGCGCAACTCCTCGGGCGACTGGCTGTTCCAATCCTGCATGAGGGCATACCGGGAAAAGACGGCGACCTTCTGTTCACGCGCCAGAGTGCTCACAGCCCTGACGAACCGTTCATAGCGGCTCAGGTCTTTGATTGTCGGAAAATACTGCTGGTCGAGGAGAATCAGGCTGGCTCCGCTTGCCCTCACGGATGCGATACCCCTTTCCAGGGTGGCCCGGAACTCGTCTTCGCTCACGCTCTTGATGGCATCGTTGGTGCCCACCTGCCAGATCACGAGATCGAAGCTCTGCGCCATGAGCGTGGCTTCGAGCCTCTCAAGGGTTTGAGCGCCGGTCTCGCCGCCTCTGCCCGCATTGACGACGGTGACGCCGCTCTTCCAGTCCTCGCTCAACTCGTCCTCAAGCTGGGCGGGGTAGGAATGCCTGGGAGAGGAGGCGCCGATGCCTTCCGTAGAGGACGAGCCGATGGCGAGGACGCGGACAGGCTCGCGGCGGGCGAGCTTGGCGCCGATCGTCGCCGCCGCCGTCCCGTACGCCGTGAAGATCTGGCGTTTCACACTGCAATCGTCATTGCCCGAAGATGCCGCCGCCGGCGGGCCGAACAACCCGAGACTTAGGACGAGAGCCGCCCCGACGAAGCCGATAGTCTCAGCCCCTTTGCCTGCCCTTGTTGCCGGGCAGCCAAGTTGTTTTTGTTCCATCCGAGATATCGCGCCAGTGCCAGAAGACCAATGATACCCAGAATCGTGAATACCATGCCGATGATCTGCGGACTAGCAGAGGATTTGACGGCGGCGAGCGTCATGACGACTTGCCCCAACGCGCTCAGCAACGATCCTACGGCAAAGATCGTGAGGCCGTGTTGCCCAAGGCGGATCAGGTCCGGTCCAAGGAACGTCGATTTCAGAACGGCTCCGACCCGGAACTGCGTCAGCAGATAAGCCAAGGCCAGGAAGTGGACGATCCGGGCCAGGCCGAGATCCTGCTTCGCGAGGTCGAGCTTGGCAAAGGCGATTTCCTGAAGCCAGGGGAACAGGCCGAAGCCCGCGGTCAGCGCGACGAACGAAAGGACCACGACTGCCAGAGCGGTCATGGCAAGGGCCCGGTTGTACGGAATGGGCTTCTCGAGCATCAGAATGCCGGTCACGATTCCGCCCGTGAACAGGAACTGCCAGGCGAAGGGATTAAAGAACCAGGTTCCGGGCTCCGGCCAGCTGTGCAGGGTCGCGATGCCCATGCGGGCCAGGAAATACACGGCGCCGGATACGAGAAGGGCAAGCCCCACATGCACGCGCGCCAGGATGAGCGCCACAGGAGCCCAGAACATGAGAGCGATGTAGAGCGGGAGGATGTTGAAATAGCCAAGCTGATGGCCGAGCAGGATGATGCCGGTGACCCCCCGGGCCGTATCGCCGAAGACGGCGCTGCGCCCGTGTTCCTCGATGAGGCCGATTTCCTCGCTCAGCTCGTAGCCGATCGAGAAGAGAACGATCGCGCCCGCCGTCAAAGCCAGGTGCACGCGGTAGAGCTTGAAGGCGCGCTGCAGGCACTGTTTCACGACACTGAGCAGGTCGCCTTGAGGCAGGCGTGGGCCGTAGACCAGCGCGATCGACAGGCCTGAAATGAAGATGAAGGCTTCCGTGGAGTCGGAGAAGCCGTAATTGCGCGGGGTGATGTGCTCGATGAGATTGCCCGGGATATGATTGACGAAGATGATCAGGAGAACGAGGCCCCGCCAGAAATCAATCGTCGTATTCCGAATCAAGGCTGCCATCGACCTGCTCTTCTATCCATCAGCTAGTGTGAAACGCCAAGCTGGCAAAGGGGTTGCCCCGGCGCATCGCAAAAGGCCGATGCAGTCGAACGCATCTATGAACGATTCGAATCTATCACTGGGGCAATTGAGGAGCGAATTACAAAAAGTTCATGTTCGCGACAACTCAAGATGGCGCGCATCATCGGTTTTCTCGACCGATGTGCAGAGCTTGGTCAAAAAGACCTCAAGAGCCTTGTCCGGTGGGCAGTCCTTCTCCGTGAGAACCCTGAGCCCCCACTGTTCCAGAACCGCCTGCTCCACCGGATTGGAGCGTAACATGAAAACGTAGGATTGCGGCCTGTCACGCTCGTAACCCGATCCGCTCCAGGTTTTCCAGAGCCGGTGCATGAGAAATCGGATGTTGAGATCCGTCATGCTATAGCCGATGAACAGGATGGTCTTGCCGAGGGAATCCGAGCGGAACTTGATGTCGAGCGGCGATTCGAAGGACAGGCGGTCGAGATAATCGGTTTCGGCTATCACGATGGACTCGTCATCGTCGAAATCGCCATGGTATTTGACGATCTGCGGCACGCCCTCGCGGATGCGGGCGATGTCCTTGGCGTTCACGATCTTCACGTAATCCTTCCCCTGGAGGTCGAAGGCGGTCTCCAGGTTCCGGTCGAAATTAGTCGTGTAGATAATGGGAAAGTCGAGCTTGCTGATGAGCTCGTGAACCTTCGAGGCCTTGAGCTTCTCCTCCGGGATCGTCCAGTTCCGGTCCATCCAGCTGCGCAGAGGACCGATGCTGCCCTGCTTGATCCGGTAGTACTCGGCGAGCGTCAGGTAGTTCAGGTCGCCTTCCCTGAAACTGGACGTATCGAGGCCGAGCTCTTTGGACACATGCTCGATCAGCGTGTTCCAGGAGGGCAACCCCACGGTCATCGATACGCCGGCCCCCGCGAACAGGATGGCCTGTCGTTTCCGGATGGCCCCAACGAGATCTTCCAGCACTCGAAACCCTCCTCGTGACAGAACTCCTGTCCATAACGCCTGAAGCGGGCTCTCGGGCTCAAAGAAGATGGATAACGTGGGCGCTTCAGGTGTTGTCCTGGAGAAGCAGGATTTCAGGCAGAAGGAAGCCCGACGTGACAGCCTATCGGATCAAGCAGATCGACACGGTCTACCAGGGATGGCGCAAGCTCCTGAATCTCACGGTTCAGATGCCGGACGGGCGGACCATGATCCGTGAGATTCTCAACAGTGGGGATGCCGCCGCCGTGCTGCCCTACGACTTGGAGAGGCAAAAGGTCATCCTCGTCCGGCAGTTTCGCGCGCCCGTCATGCATCTCGAAGGGCACCCGGATTTTCTCGAGGCGGTGGCGGGGCTTCTCGACGAGGACGAGCCCGAGACGTGCGCCCGTCGCGAGAGCATGGAGGAGGCGGGCCTGCGCGTGGAGCGCCTGGAGCCTCTGGGGCGGTTCTGGTCAGCGCCCGGAGCCACGACGGAGCGGCTGCACCTCTTCCTCGCGCCCTATTCGGAAGCGGATCGGGTCGCAGAAGGCGGCGGCCTGGCCGACGAGCACGAGGAGATCGAGGTGCTGGAGGTCGGCTTCGACGACCTCGCGCGCTTCGTTGCCGACAACACCATCGCCGACATGAAGACCATGGTGCTCGTGCAGGCGCTGCAATTGCGGCACCCGCAGGCCTTTAGGACGATCTAGAGCCGTTTCAGCCTAACTTGAATATTTCTTTATCTTTGGTTCGCCGCATGTTTTGGCGGCGAACCGGATCCACTTCGCCGAAGGATGCTTAACCGAGGTGCTTAGCGTGCCAGCGCAAGTGATCCTCGATGAAGGTACTGATGAAGAAGTAGGAATGGTCGTAACCGTCCTGACGGCGCAGCGTCAGAGGCTGGCCTGCCTTGGCGCAGGCCTCCTCCAGAAGCTGCGGCTTGAGCTGGCTCTCCAGGAAGCTGTCAGCCATCCCCTGGTCGACGAGAATATCCGGCGCGCGGGCGCCGTTCTCGATGAGTGCGCAGGCATCGTATTCGCGCCAGGCGGAACGGTCGGAGCCGATATAGGTCGACAGCGCCTTCTCGCCCCACGGACAGTTCATGGGCGAGGCGATCGGCGCGAAGGCCGAGACGGACCTGAACCGTCCTGGATTGCGAAGCGCGATGGTGAGCGCGCCATGCCCGCCCATGGAGTGCCCGGTGATTCCCTGCCGCTCCATGTCGGCGGGCAGATGCGCTGCGATGAGCGCGGGCAGCTCACGCTCGATATAGGAACGCATGCGATAGTACTTCGACCAGGGTGCCTCGGTCGCATCCACATAGAAACCTGCGCCGAGACCGAGATCGTAGGCGCCCTCGGGATCGTCCGGCACGCCCTCGCCGCGCGGGCTCGTATCCGGCGCGACGAGGATGAGGCCGAGTTCCGAGGCTATCCGCTGCGCGCCCGCCTTGACGGTGAAGTTCTCTTCCGTGCAGGTCAGGCCGGAGAGGAACCACACGATCGGCACCTTGCCCTTCTCGGCCTGCGGCGGAACGAAAGCCGCAAGGCGCATGGGCGTGCCCGTCTCCTGCGAGGTATGACGGTAGACGAACTGCGTGCCGGCAAAGCAGCGCGACTGCGAGACGGTCTCGAAACTCAATGCATGTCTCCCGATCAGTAGACGATGACCGAGCGGATCGACTTGCCCTCGTGCATGAGGTCGAAGGCAGTGTTGATCTCGTCCAGAGGCATTGTGTGGGTGATCAGATCATCGATGTTGATCTTGCCCTCCATGTACCAGTCCACGATCTTCGGCACGTCCGTGCGCCCGCGCGCGCCGCCGAAGGCCGTGCCCTTCCAGACGCGGCCGGTGACGAGCTGGAACGGCCGCGTCGCAATCTCCCGCCCCGCCTCGGCCACGCCGATGATGATGCTCTCGCCCCAGCCGCGATGGCAGCATTCGAGCGCTTGGCGCATGACGTTCACGTTGCCGGTGGCGTCGAAGGAGAAGTCCGCCCCGCCGCCCGTGAGATCGACGATCGCCTGCACGACCTTGTCGTTGCCGACCTCGTTGGGGTTGATGAAGTCGGTCATGCCGAACTTCTTCGCCATCTCGACCTTGGCCGGGTTGATGTCGACGCCGATGATCTTGTCGGCGCCCACCATGCGGGCGCCCTGGATCACGTTGAGGCCGATGCCCCCGAGGCCGAACACCACCACGTTCGCGCCAGGCCACACTTTCGCGGTGTAGATCACCGCGCCGATGCCGGTGGTGACGCCGCAGCCGATATAGCAGATCTTGTCGAAGGGCGCGTCCTCGCGAACCTTCGCGAGCGCGATCTCGGGCAGCACGGTGAAGTTCGCGAAGGTCGAGCAGCCCATGTAGTGGAACACCGTCTCGCCATCGCAGCGGAAGCGGCTGGTGCCATCGGGCATGAGGCCCTGGCCCTGCGTGGAGCGGATCGAGGTGCACAGGTTCGTTCGCTGCGACAGGCAGGATTTGCAGTTGCGGCATTCGGGCGTGTAGAGCGGGATCACGTGATCGCCGGGCTTCAGGGTCGTGACGCCGGGGCCGACCTCGCGCACGATGCCTGCACCCTCATGGCCGAGAATGGCCGGGAACTTGCCCTCGGAATCGAGGCCCGACAGCGTATAGGCGTCCGTGTGGCAGACGCCCGTCGCCATCACCTCCACCAGAACCTCGCCCGCCTTGGGGCCTTCGATGCGGATGGTCTCGATCGTGAGCGGCTTGCCAGCCTCCCACGCGACGGCGGCCCTGGTTTCCATGCTCGTTCTCCTAATGCGATTCGGTGCGGGAGTATGTGAATCGGCTTAACGGAAGGTCAATGGACGGCAGCCTCCGATCCCCGGGCTTTCCAGAAGACCCTGCCGGTCATATGTGTTCCTTCGACAGTCAAAGGATCCGCCCGTGCCCAATGTTCGCGCCGCCATCATTCCCGTCACGCCGTTCCAGCAGAACTGCACGTTATTGTGGTGCGAGAAGACCAGGAAGGCGGCGGTGATCGATCCGGGCGGCGACCTGGAGCGGATCCGCGACGCCATCGCGCAGAGCGGCGTCAGCGTGGAGAAAATCGTGCTCACCCATGGCCATATCGATCACGCGGCAGGCGCCGCGGAACTGCGCGACGAGCTTGGAGTGAGCATCGAGGGGCCGCACAAGGCGGACGATTTCCTGCTTCAGCACCTCGCCGAACAGGGACAGGCCTATGGCATTCCGGCGCGCGCCGTCACGCCGGACCGGTGGCTCGATGAGGGCGAGACCGTGACCGTCGGAGAGTTGATCCTCGACGTACTGCATTGTCCGGGGCATTCGCCCGGCAGCGTGGTGCTGGTCTCGAAAGCCGAGCGGTTCGCCATCGTGGGCGACGTGCTGTTCCAGGGCTCCGTGGGCCGTGTGGATCTTCCCGGCGGCGACGGCAAGGCCCTCATCCGCTCGATCAAGGACAAGCTCCTGCCGCTCGGGGACGACATCGCCTTCATCTGCGGCCACGGGCCCATGAGCACCATCGGCCAGGAGCGACAGACCAATCCCTTCCTTCAGGGTGAAGGACTGCTCTGAAAACAAGGACGGCCCGGGAGAGCTCCCGGGCCGCTTCTTATTTCCCCTACGGCTGGTCGCTTACTCCGCAGCCTGGATCATCACGGCGCCCTTCAGGCCCATGCGCTCCGCCACGCCGAGGCCATAGGCCTTGTCGGCGAGATAGAAGTGCACGATCTGGCGCTTCACGATCTCCTCCGGCACGCCCTGCATCGCTTCGGCGATGTTGTCCATGAGCCGGTTCTGCTCGTCGGGCGTCATGAGACGGAAGAGATCGCCCGGCTGCTTGTAGTCGTCGTTGCCGGCGCGATGATCGTAGCGGTCGGCATCGCCCGAGATCTTCAGCGGAGGTTCCGCTGCGCGTGCCGTCTGCACCGGGCCGTTGAAGGAGTTCGGCTCGTAATAGGCATCGCCCCGGTTCGGGATGTCGAACAGCATGTTGCCATCCGCATGGTAGTGATGGACCGGGCAGCGCGGACGGTTGACCGGCAGCGCCTCGTAGTGGGTGCCGACGCGATAGCGGTGCGCATCTGCATAGGCGAAGATGCGGCCCTGCAGCATCTTGTCGGGCGAGAAGCCGATGCCCGGCACGATGTTCGACGGCGAGAACGAGGATTGCTCCACTTCCGCGAAGTAGTGATGAGCATTGCGGTTGAGCTCGAGCACGCCCACCTCGATCAGCGGGTAATCCGCGTGCGGCCACACCTTGGTGAGATCGAAGGGGTTGTAGGGGGTCTTCTCCGCATCGGTCTCGGGCATGATCTGCACGCAGAACTTCCAGCGCGGGAAATCGCCCTTCTCAAGGGCCTCGTAGAGATCGCGCTGCGAACTCTCGCGGTCCTTGGCCACGACGGCCTCGGCCTCGCGGTTCGTCCAGTTCTTGACGCCCTGCATGGACTTGAAGTGGAACTTCACCCAGAAACGCTCGCCCTCCTCGTTGATGAAGGAATAGGTGTGCGAGCCGAAGCCGTGCATGAAGCGATAGCTCTGGGGCAGGCCACGATCCGAGAACAGGATCGTCACCTGGTGCAGGCTCTCGGGGCTGAGCGACCAGAAGTCCCACATGGCGGTGGGCGAGCGCAGGTTCGTCGAGGGATGGCGCTTCTGGGTGCGGATGAAGTCGGGGAACTTCAGCGGATCGCGGATGAAGAACACCGGCGTGTTGTTGCCGACGATGTCCCAGTTGCCCTCTTCCGTGTAGACCTTCAGCGCGAAGCCGCGCACGTCCCGCTCGGCATCCGCTGCGCCGCGCTCGCCGGCGACGGTGGAGAAGCGCAGGAACACTTCCGTCTGCTTGCCGATCTCCGAGAAGACCTTCGCCTTGGAATATTTCGTGATGTCGTTGGTGATGGTGAGCGTGCCGTAGGCGGCCGAGCCCTTGGCGTGCACCACGCGCTCCGGGATCCGCTCGCGATTCTGATGCGCCAGCTTCTCGATGAGCTGGTAGTCCTGCAGCAGCAGAGGGCCGCGCTCGCCGGCGGACAGGCTGTTCTGGTTGTCGGCAATCGGCGCGCCGGCCGTGGTGGTCAGAGTCGTTGTCTTTGTCATGGTCGTCCCCATTGTGCGGGCGCACCATGACGGCGAAGTTCCATCAGGTCCAATCGTTTTGCTTGTCACGGCCGATAAGATATTCTTATCAACATCATGATCACACTCCGACAGCTACGATATTTCGAAGCGCTCGCACGAGCGCGCCATTTCGGCATGGCGGCCGATCAATGCACCGTGACACAGCCGGCTCTTTCCATGCAGATCAAGGAGCTGGAGCGGGAGCTCGGCGTGGAACTCGTGGAGCGGCGCGGCAGTTCCGTCGTGCTGACCCTGGTCGGGCGGGAGGTTGCCCAGCGGGCCGAGGCGATCCTGGGACAGGTGCGGGAATTATCGGAATTCGCCCGACAGCATCAGGGCGTGCTCTCCGGCCCCATGCGCCTTGGAATCATTCCTTCCGTCGCACCCTATCTCCTGCCTGCGATCCTGACCGACATGGCTCGGCAATACCCTGCTCTCGACCTGCAGATCCGGGAGACGCAGACCGATATGCTGGTGGACGAGCTCCTGCGCGGGGATCTCGATGCGGTGCTGATCGCCTTGCCCGCGCCGAGCGCCCGACTGGAGGAGATGCCGCTCTTCGACGACCGCTTCCTCATCGCCGTGCAGGCCCAGGCGGCGGAGCAATGGGATGCCAAGGATCTGCATGAGCGCATCGGACAGGAGCGCCTGCTCCTGTTGGAAGAGGGGCACTGCCTGCGCGATCAGGCGCTCCATTTCTGTCACATCGCCAATATGCAGGCGCGAAAGGCGCTCGGGGCGGCATCGCTGACCACCATCATGCAGATGGTGGCCGCAGGCCACGGAATCACGCTTCTGCCCGAGCTGTGCGCCGCCGCGGAGGTCGACCGTCAGCGGGTCGCGCTCATTCCGTTTCCGGACGATCCGCCCATGCGCACGCTCGGCCTCGTCTGGCGGAAGACCTCGGGGCGAAAGAAGGATTTCACCACCCTCGGCGATCTCATCCGGCAGGTGCGGCAGGCTCAGGAGGCCTGACATGAGAGCTCCCCGGCTCGCGCCGGGGAGCTCTCATGGGGTGAACCGCCGGGCTCAGCAGCCCGTGAGTTTCACGCGTTCCACCTCGAGGCCGAAGAGCGGACGCACGCGGGTGCCGATCACGTTGCCGGCGAAGGCGGCCACGAGCCAGACCCAGCCATGCAGACTGCCGGAGGCGATGCCGGAGAAATAGGCACCGATGTTGCAGCCATAGGCGAGACGGGCGCCATAACCGAGAAGCAGCCCGCCCACGATGGCTGCGGCGGCGGAGCGCAGCGGGATCCTCCATACCGGCGCGAAGCGCCCGGCGAGCGTCGCCGCGAGCAGGGCGCCGAGGATGATGCCGAAGTTCATCACCGTGGTGATGTCGTTGAAGATGCTGCCGTTGAGCTCGGCCTGACGGGCAGGCGAGGACCAATAGGGCCAG
>JAPSLB010000028.1 GCA_031181145.1 Microvirga sp. | reverse complement strand
CCGCCCGTGTGTACAAGTGAGGCGGTCTCAAATGCTTGTTTTACAACAAGTCCTTGGTTTCTCAAGGAAGGTCGATGGTGCTGCCAGAGAGGATCGAACTCTCGACCTCTCCCTTACCAAGGGAGTGCTCTACCACTGAGCTACGGCAGCGCGCCAACGAGTGGGCCGCTTACTGCCACAGCGCGGCCCACTGTGCAAGATTGAAATCGATCTTTTATTCGGCTGCCTGCACTTTTGGTTCCAGCGGGAGTTTGAGCGCGGTCCAAACCTCCACGAGCGCGGCTCCCAGAGCGTTGATGAGGGCGTCGGTGTGGTAGGGGCCAGGGGTGATGCGCAGGCGCTCCGTGCCGCGCGGTACGGTGGGGTAGTTGATCGGCTGGATGTAGATCCCGTGTTTCTCCAGCAAGCGGTCCGAGGCGGCCTTGCAGGCCTCCGCGTCGCCCACCATCACCGGCACGATATGGGTCACCGTGTCCATGATCGGCAGGCCGAGGCCGCTCAGCACCTGCTTGGTGCGTGCCACCTGGCGCTGCTGCATTTGCCGCTCCTTGGAGGACGCTTTCAAGTGCCGGATCGAGGCCGTGGCGGCCGCGGCCACGGCCGGAGGGAGGGCGGTGGTGAAGATGAAGCCAGGGGCGAAGCTGCGGATGGCATCCATCACCGCCTTGGTGCCGGTGAGATAGCCGCCCATCACCCCGAAGGCCTTGCCGAGCGTTCCCTCGATCACATCGACCCGGTGCATGGCGCTGTCCCGCTCGGCGATGCCGCCGCCGCGAGGGCCGTACATGCCCACCGCATGGACCTCGTCGAGATAGGTCATGGCGCTATAGCGCTCGGCGAGATCGCAGATGGCATGGATCGGGGAGATGTCCCCGTCCATGGAATAGACGCTCTCGAACACGACCAGCTTGGGCCGGTCGCCTGCCGCCTTGAGCAGCTCCTCCAGGTGTTCGAGGTCGTTGTGGCGGAAGATCGCCTTGTCGCAGCCGGACTGGCGCACGCCCTCAATCATGGAATTGTGGTTCAGGGCGTCCGACAGGATCAGGCAGTTCGGGATGAGCTTGGCGAGCGTCGAGATGCCGGTCTGATTAGACACATAGCCCGAGGTGAAGACGAGCGCCGCTTCCTTGCCGTGGAGATCGGCGAGCTCGGCCTCGAGCTGCACGATGGGATGGCTGTTGCCGGAAATGTTGCGCGTGCCGCCGGCACCGGTGCCCAGCCGCCAGGCGGTCTCCACCATCGCGCGGGTCACGTCCCGGTGCTGACCCATGCCGAGATAGTCGTTCGAGCACCAGACCGTGATGGGGCGCGGGCCCTCGGGGCTGTGCCAGGTGGCATGGGGAAAGCGGCCTGCCTGCCGCTCGATCTCGGCAAAAACACGATAACGACGCTCCGCCTGGAGGCGGTCGAGGGCTGATGTAAAGTAGGTCTGATAATCCATCATCTCACCGGGTGGGCAACGCAATGCCCGGGGATACTGCGCGTATTATGCCAGACGACATTGATCCTGGTCAAAGGTCGGAACTTCGATATTGCGGTTGAGGGCCGCTTGCGAAGCCTTTATTGGGAAAGGCGACGATGGGTCGCGTGAACCATGACTGACGTGAAATCGCAAGACAAAGCCGAACGGCTCAAGGCGGCTTTGAAGGAAAATCTGAGGAAACGTAAGGCGCAGGCCCGCGGGCGCCAGCAGGCCGCCCGGGCTGCGTCACCCTCGGAGGGAACCGAACCCGGAAGCGTGGGCGTTACGGCTGAGCGCGACAAGGCGTCTGACTAGCCTATAATGCGCAAGACGCGCATAGCGTGAGCCTGCAACGAATAAAAGGAACAGAGTTTCATGGATCGCATTCGCATCCGGGGCGGCGCGCCTCTCAATGGTTTGATTCCGATCTCCGGCGCCAAGAATGCGGCCCTGCCTCTCATGATCGCGAGCCTGCTCACGGAGGATGCGCTGGAGCTCGGCAACGTACCGCGGCTCGCGGACATCTCCTCGCTCCTGCGAATCATGAGCAATTTCGGGGTGGATCATTCCATTGCGGGCCGCCGGCCCGGCCAATCCTCGGAGACGGGCCAGACGATCCGTCTGACGGCCAAGAACATCATCGACACCTGCGCACCCTACGAGCTGGTCTCCACCATGCGGGCCAGCTTCTGGGTGATCGCCCCGCTCGTAGCCCGCTTCGGCCATGCCAAGGTCTCCATGCCCGGGGGCTGCGCCATTGGCACCCGTCCGGTGGACCTGCTCATCATGGCGCTCGCCAAGCTCGGCGCCGCCATCGAAATCGAGGGCGGCTATGTGATCGCCACCACTCCCAAGGGGCTTCAGGGCGCCGAGATCGATTTTCCGAAGGTAACGGTCGGCGGCACTCACGTCGCCCTGATGGCGGCCACGCTCGCCCAGGGCACGACCGTGATCCGCAACGCTGCCCGCGAGCCCGAGGTGGTGGATCTGGCCGATTGCCTCGTCAAGATGGGCGCCAGGATCACGGGGGCGGGAACGTCGGAGATCGTGATCGAGGGCGTCTCCAGCCTCCACGGCGCTTCCCATGACGTGATGCCCGACCGCATCGAAACCGGCACCTACGCCATGGCGGTCGCCATGACCGGCGGCGATCTGGTGCTGGAGAATACCCGCCCCGACTATCTTCAGGCCGCCCTCGATGCGCTGGGTCAGGCCGGAACCGAGGTTTCCTCCACCCATAACGGCATCCGCATCCGCCGCAATGGCAACGGCATCCAGGCGGTGGACGTGACGACCGACCCGTTCCCGGGCTTCCCGACGGACCTGCAGGCCCAGTTCATGGCCCTCATGACCCGCGCCAACGGCACGTCGCGCATCCGCGAAACGATCTTCGAGAACCGCTTCATGCACGTCCAGGAGCTGGCCCGCCTCGGCGCCCATATCCGTCTCGACGGCGACAGCGCGTATGTGGAGGGCGTTCCGGGCCTGAAGGGTGCGCCGGTCATGGCGACGGACCTGCGCGCCTCCGTATCCCTGGTCATTGCCGGCTTGGTGGCCGAGGGCGAGACCACCATCAACCGCGTCTACCACCTCGACCGTGGTTTCGAGTCCCTCGAAGCCAAGCTCGCCCGTTGCGGCGCCGAGATCGAGCGCCTCCGAGGGTGAGCAGCGGACCCGGCCACGACGAAGAGGAACGGCCAGAGCATATTCCCATTCTGCTCTCGACAGCGGCGACAAGCCATATCCTGGCGCGTCCTGGCCCGCCGGGGGGTAGCTCGCGAGCGTCAGGGGAGGAAAAACGGAGGCGACGCGGCCACCGGCGTGACGTCTCCCGGAGCCTGCGCCGCCCCTCCGCTTCAAAGAACCGTGCACCGGGAGCCGACCAGTTCCTCACCAGCACCAGCACCAGCATCGAGCCGGTCGCTCCCTGCGCTCCCCTCGATCCGCCCCTCGGACAAGCCGCACCGGCCTCCGGGGGCGTACCCGCTTGCCTCACGCTCTTTGACAATGCTCCCGCGGTCCCGATCGGCCAAGGGCTGCGCCACGGGTAGTGAGGCCGAAGCCTTGCAGCAGAGCGCAGGTTGCGCAGACGGTGGGGGCTCTCTACCTAAACATCAGACTTCAACATAGGTTGAGAGCCATGGACCTCCTGAGACTCGTTGCGTTCGACCCGGAAGATCTGGCCGTCATCTCGGCTCACCTGCAGGATTCGCTGCTGCGGGTCGGTGATATTGTCTATCTGCCCAAGGAGCGCCGGTTCGCAATTCAGACGCGCCGGTATGATTGGGAGGCGGCAACCCCCCAGCGACGCCTGACCTGCATGCACTTCGAGCATGTGAAGGCGGTGCGCGTGCGCGGCATCGACCAAACCAACAAAGATGCCGTTCTTAACCTTCTTGCCATTGCATTCGACGAACGGGACGCTCCTTCCGGCACAGCCACCTTGATCTTTGCCGATGGCGGGGCCATCCAGGTGGATCTGGAGTGCATCGAAATGCAGATGAAAGACATAGGCCCGGTCTGGGCCGCAGAAAACCGTCCGGAGCACAACGACCAGCCGCAGGCGGAGCGCCTGTAATGGCTCAACGGCTCGACGCGCGGGACGCCTCGTTCCCGAAGGATTTCGCCGCCCTGCTCTCGGCCAAGCGCGAGGTGTCGGAGGACGTGGACCAGGCCGTGCGTGCCATCATCGAGGATGTGGCGGCCCGGGGCGATGAGGCTCTGATCGACTATACCTATCGCTTCGACGGTCTGGCGCTCCAGCCCGAGACGCTGCGGATCTCCGACGAGGAGATCGATTCGGCCGAAGCCCAGTGCTCGAAGGAGACGCTCGAGGCTCTCGCCCTCGCCAAGGAGCGCATCGAGGTCTTTCACCGCGCACAGCGTCCGCAGGATTCCCAGACCACCGATGCTCTCGGAGTGACGCTGGGCTGGCGCTGGACGGCGATCGAGTCCGTCGGCCTCTACGTCCCGGGCGGGCGGGCGAGCTATCCGTCCTCCGTTCTCATGAATGCGGTGCCTGCGAAGGTCGCGGGCGTTCCCCGCATCACCATGGTGGTGCCGACCCCCCGGGGCGAGACCAACCCGCTCGTGCTGGCGGCCGCGCGCCTGGCAGGCGTGGACGAGGTGTTCCGCATCGGCGGCGCGCAGGCCGTCGCGGCCCTGGCCTACGGCACCGAAACCGTGAAGCCCGTCGCCAAGATCGTCGGCCCCGGCAATGCCTATGTGGCCGCCGCCAAGCGCCGGGTTTTCGGCCAGGTGGGCATCGACATGATCGCGGGCCCCTCCGAGGTGCTCATCCTCGCGGATTCCCATGCCAATCCCGACTGGATCGCCGCCGACCTGCTGGCCCAAGCCGAGCACGATCCCGCCGCGCAGTCGATCCTCATCACCGACAGCGCCCCGCTGGCAGATGCGGTCGAGCAGGCTGTCGCGCGCCAGCTCGAGACCCTGCCGAAAGCGGAGATCGCGGGTGCGAGCTGGCGCGATTTCGGCGCCGTCATCCTCATCGATACGCTTGCGAACGCCATCCCGCTCGTCGACCGCCTTGCTCCCGAGCATCTCGAAATCGAGACCGAAAATGCGGAGGAACTGGCGGGACGTGTGCGCAATGCGGGCTCCATCTTCCTTGGCAGCCATACGCCGGAAGCCATCGGCGATTACGTAGGCGGCCCCAACCACGTTCTCCCGACCGCGCGCTCCGCGCGGTTCTCCTCCGGTCTCGGGGTGCTTGACTTCATGAAGCGATCCTCGATCCTGAAATGCGATCCCGCAGCCCTGCGGGCGCTCGGTCCCGCAGCCATCGCTCTCGGGCGTGCCGAAGGGCTGGAAGGGCACGCGCGGTCGGTGGCGATCCGCCTGAACCTGTGAGGCTTGCGGAGGGGGGATGTCGAGCAGAACGAAGGAGAGGTGCCGCCTCGTGGCGGTCACCCTCGACGAGGCCTCCATCGGCCGCGGCAATCCCGATCAGGAGCACGAGCGGGCCATCGCCATTTACGACATTCTCGAAGAGAATTCCTTCGCGCTGCCGAACTTTGACGGCGGTCCCTATTCCCTGCGCATCTCTCTGATCGAGAAGAAGCTCTGTTTCGAGGTGTCGGCGCAGGACGGCGCGCATCTGGTCTCGCATCATCTGTCGCTGACGCCGTTTCGAAAGGTCATCCGGGATTACGAGATGATCTGCGACAGCTATTACCAGGCCATCCGCTCCGCATCGCCCGCGCAGATCGAGGCCATCGACATGGGGCGCAGGGGGCTGCACAACGAGGCTGCGGAGCTCTTGCGGCAGCGCCTCGACGGAAAGCTCGTCCTCGATTTCGACACGGCGCGCCGCCTGTTCACGCTGATCTTCGCGCTTCACTGGAAAGGCTGACGCGTGGAGGAAACGCCCTCGAAGCGGATCCATTCTGTCCTGTTCGTCTGCGCGATGAACTCCGTCCGCTCTCCCATGGCCGAGGCGATCGCGCGCCACTATTTCGGCAGATCCATTTATGTGCAGTCCGCCGGTGTGCGCAAAGGCGAGACGGATGGGTTCATGGTGTCCACGCTGTCCGAGATCGGCATCGACGCGTCCAAGCACAGGCCCCGGACCCTGAAGGAACTGGAAGAGTGGGAAGGGCTCAATTTCGACCTCGTCATCTCGCTCTCGCCCGAGGCGCATCACGCCGCGCTCGAATTGACGCGCACCATCGCGGCGGAGGTGGAGTACTGGCCGACGCCCGACCCCACGATTACGCAGGGCTCGCGCGAGCACCTGCTCGATGCCTATCGTAACGTTCGCGACGGATTGATGTACCGTATCCGCATGCGGCTCAGGGGCTCACAGAAGAGCCCTGATGACGGAGAGGGCGCCTAGGCCCGCCGCAAGGCTGAGGACGTCGATGCGGGTTGTCGCCATCACCGCGACGGCAGTTCCAAGGGCGACGAGCGCAGGCCAGCCTGCGTCCAGCGCGACCGGCAGGATCGTCGCCAGGATGATGGAGCCCGGTAGCGCGCGGAGCCCGCGCTCGAGGCGTGGCGTGATCCGCACATGGCTCATGAGCACGACGCCGGCGATGCGGCACAGGAAGGTGACGAGCATCATACCGGTGATGGCGAGAGCCGAGCCCCAGGGACTCGCGATGACCGTACTGAAGTCGCTCATTCGATCAGCATCCCTGCAATGACGCCCGCGAGCGCGCCGGCGACGATGTAGCCATAGCCAGGCACGAGGGCATGCGTGACGAAGGATACGATGCCCGCCACCAGCCAGGGAATGGCCGGGCGAGCGCCCTTCCAGAGAGGCACCAGCATGATGCTGAAGAAGATCGGCATCACCATGTCCAGGCCGAAGGCCCTTGGTTGCGGGACGAGGGCGCCGACGAAGTAGCCGATGACCGTCGCGACCTGCCACACGACCCAGAGGATAAGGCCCGTTCCCAGAAGAACGCCAACGTCGCGCCCGCCTTCATTGTGATAGCGCGTGCCGATGAGCCAGCCTGCCTCCGTGAGGAGGAAGAGGTTGAGCGCGCTGCGGGCGGCGGGCTCATGACGCAGCCAGGGCTGGAGCGTCGCACCCAGGAGGATCATGCGCGAGTTCACGACGGCGGTAACCGTCATGAGGGTAAGGATGGTCGAAGGTGTCCAAACCTTCTGCCAGATCTCGAGGGCGACCATCTGGGAGGCGCCGGCATAAACGAAGACGCTCAGCCCCATGGCCTCGGCAAGGGACAAGCCCTTCTGGGCCGCCGCCGTGCCGAAGGCGGCGGCGAACATGATGAAACCGGGAAAAGCAGGCAGCGCGGCGCGCGCGCCGTAGCGAAGACCTGCCAGAGAAAGGAAAGGGCGGGGAGAGGAGGACATGAGAATTAAGCTCTCTGCCCTCCTGCGCCCCCGCCGTCAATCGCAACGAACGAATGTCGAATACGGAGTTCCTTAGCCGACCGCGCCGTTCACGTAGGGATAGACCTCGTGGAAGCCTTCGTAGATCATCTTGAGCGCCACGTAGAGGATGATTGCCAGACCCACATAGGCGATCCAGCGGTAACGCTGGAGCAGGCGGGCGATATAGGAGGCTGCGACCCCCATGAGGGCGATGGAGAGGAGCAGGCCGAAGGCCAGGATGTAGGGATGCTCACGCGCCGCACCGGCCACAGCGAGCACGTTGTCGAGGGACATCGAAACGTCGGCGATCACGATCTGCCAAGCCGCCTGGGCGAAGGTCTTGCGGGGCACCCCGCCGGCGATGGTGCCGTCCTTGTTGAGGTCGATACCTTCGAGCGCCTCCTCGGCCGCCTCTTCTTCCTCGTGAGAGGTGCGCAGTTCGCGCCACATCTTCCAGCAGACCCACAGCAGGAGAACGCCGCCGGCCAGGAGCAGGCCCACGATCTGTAGAAGCTGTGTCGTAATGAGAGCGAAGAAGACGCGCAGGACGGTGGCCGCGATAACGCCGAGAAGGATCGCCTTGTTGCGCTGTTCCTTGGGCAGCCCGGCCGCGGCAAGGCCGATGACGATGGCATTGTCGCCGGCAAGCGCCAGGTCGATGCCGATCACCATCAGAAACGCGATGACTTCGGGGGGGAAAAACTGAGAAAGCTCAAACATGCGTTGCCTCGTTGTCGGTTGAAGAGCAGCGCATGTGATACGCTCGAGGAGACGGTTGTCCCGCACCGGCGTGGCCGGATGGACCGGCCCCTTCTCAGATGCGGGCGCTTCCGTCTTCTTGAACGAATCCAGGCCACCCTGGTTCATCCAGTCCGACATCGCCGCCCAAAGTATGAGCGACCAGAGGGGCCCGGCCTGGCTATAAGGGCGACCATCTAGACAACCTGGCGCGCTTGATCAAGCCATGCCGCCATGCTTCCCATGGTACACCCGTGTCATATAAGAAACTTTATCCGGCCGCGTTCCGCGGGGCCGACACGAAACAATCCAGGGTATCTGTTGAGAAGCCCCGGGTTCCTCGAAGAGCAAAGCTTGATCCGGCCCCGCGCCTTGGGCACAAATCAAGCGGCATAAAGAGGGCGCGTTAATCGCCCGTCGGGAGGTCATCCATGTCTACTCCTCGCGAGGGCTCCGGCTCTTCCGAGCGCCGTGGTCCGGTTCGCGCACCGCAAGGGGTTGCCGGCGGCATTCTGTTGATTGCTCTTGCGGCTTTGGCGCTCTGGCTCACCAGAGATCTCGATCAGGGCACTCTGAACGCCATGGGGCCTGCCATGCTCCCGCGCTGGCTCGCGATCGGCGTCGGCCTGTCGGGCTTGGCCCTGATCGTTTTCGCCTTCATTCGCGATGGAGAACCGCTGGAGCGCTGGAGCCTGCGCGGACCTTTCTTCATCATTGTGGCGATCCTGGCCTTCGCCGTGACGATCCGGCCCTTCTCGTTCGGACCGCTCGCCATTCCGGGCCTCGGCCTCGTGGCGGCCGGACCGTTGGCGATCATCATCGGGGGCTACGCGACGCCCGAGGCGCGCTTCAGGGATCTTCTCATCCTGTCGCTCAGCTTGACGCCCTTCTGCATGCTGCTCTTCGGCGACCTGCTGAACTTGCCGATCCCCGTGTTCCCGCAGGAACTGGCGGGGCTCTTTCCGGCCGGCTGGTCGCAGAGGGCGATCCTGAGGGTGACCGCAGTGGTCATGGCCGCGGCCGCCGTCGCGGTCTTCTTCGCGACCCGCGGACCTCGCAATAGGACAATCGACGTTGCCGACCATAGCGGGAGGATTTGATGGGTGATCTTCTGTCCAACCTGAGCCTCGGCTTCGGCGTCGCCCTCAGTCTGCAGAACCTGTTTCTGGCTTTCCTCGGCTGCCTCGTCGGCACGCTGATCGGCGTCTTGCCCGGTGTCGGTCCGATTGCGACCATCGCCATGCTGCTGCCCATCACCTTCGGTTTCGATCCGACGGGTGCGCTCATCATGCTTGCCGGCATTTATTACGGCGCGCAGTACGGCGGTTCGACGACGGCGATCCTCGTCAACATTCCCGGTGAGGCAACCTCCGTCGTGACGGCCCTCGACGGCCACGAAATGGCGCGCCAGGGACGCGCCGGCGTGGCGCTCGGGATTGCGGCCATCGGATCCTTCTTCGCAGGAACGGTGGCGACGATCGTCATCGCGGCGCTTGGCGCTCCATTGACGGGTCTCGCGTTGATTTTCGGCCCGACCGAGTACTTCTCCCTGATGGTCATGGGCCTCGTCTTTGCCGTGGTTCTGGCGCGCGGCTCGATCCTCAAGGCCGTCGCGATGATCCTCGTGGGCGTTCTCCTCTCCACCGTCGGGCTCGATCTGGAGACGGGCGAGGAGCGCATGACCTTCGGGCTGCCGTTCCTCTCCGACGGCATCGATTTCGCCGTGCTGGCCATGGGCATCTTCGGCATTGCAGAGATCATGCGCAATCTCGATCACACGGAGCATCGCGAAGTGGTTCGCCAGGCCATCGGCCGCCTGCTGCCGAACAAGGAGGATTTCAAGCAATCCTACAAGCCCGTGCTCCGTGGAACCTTCATCGGCGCCCTTCTCGGTATCCTGCCCGGCAACGGCGCCGTCCTCGGGCCGTTCGCGTCCTACACGCTGGAAAAGAAGATCGCCAAGGATCCTCGCCGCTTCGGTCGCGGCGCGATCGAAGGCGTCGCCGGACCAGAATCGGCCAACAACGCGGGTGCGCAGACCTCCTTCATCCCACTCCTGACGCTCGGCATTCCGCCGAACGCGGTGATGGCTCTCATGGTCGGCGCCATGACGATCCATGGCATCATTCCCGGGCCGCAGGTGATGACCAAGAACCCGAACCTGTTCTGGGGCATGATCGCCTCCATGTGGATCGGCAACCTGATGCTGCTCGTCATCAATCTGCCGATGATCGGCGTGTGGGTGCGCCTGTTGAAGGTGCCTTACCGGATGCTGTTCCCGGCTATCCTGATGTTCTGCTGTATCGGCATCTACTCCGTCAATTCGCTGCCGACGGACGTGATGTTCATCGCCCTGTTCGGCTTGGTGGGCTACACGCTGATCAAGCTCGGCTTCGAGCCGGCGCCGATGCTGCTCGGCTTCGTCCTGGGCAAATTGATGGAAGAGAACCTGCGCCGGGCGCTCATTCTTTCACGCGGGTCGCTCTCGACGTTCATCGATCATCCGATCAGCGCGAGCCTTCTCGCCGTGGCTGCCATCCTGCTCATCGTCGCGCTCCTGCCCTCGATACGAAGAGGGAGGGACGAGGTGTTCACGGAGTAGCTTGCCTTCGGGGCCATACTGCCCACAATGTAAGCTCATAACTTTCCAAAGGGAGGAAACTTGATGAAGAAGATCGCACTGGCCCTGGCCACTGTCGCCGGCCTCGCGGCAACCGGCGCACAGGCTCAGGACTACCCGACCCGTCCGATCACCATGATCGTACCCTTCGCGGCCGGCGGGCCCACGGACGTGGTGGCCCGCATCGTCACCGACCATATGTCCCGCACGCTCGGTCAACAGATCGTGATCGAAAACGTCGCTGGCGCCGGTGGCACGACGGGGATCACCCGTGGCGCCCAATCTCAGCCCGACGGCTATACGATCATGATGGGCCACATGGGCACCCATGGTGCCGCGCCGGCTCTCTACCCGAACCTGAGATACGATCCGACCAAGGATTTCGCGCCTATCGGGCTCGCCGCGGGCACACCCATTGTCATCGTGGCCAAGAAGGACTTTCCGGCCAATGACCTGAAGGGCTTCCTCGAATACATGCAGACCAATGGCGAGAAGGTGAACATGGCCCATGCGGGGGTAGGCTCCGTCTCCCACTCGACCGGTATCTTCTTCAACTCGGTCATCAAGGCGAAGCCCACCATGGTGGCCTACCGTGGCACGGGCCCGGCCCTCAACGACCTCATGGCCAACACGGTCGATTACATGACCGATCAGATCGTCAACGTGGCGCCTCAGATCCAGGGCGGCAACATCAAGGCCTTCGCCATCGCTACCCCGGAACGCTCCCCGGTCCTGCCGGACGTGCCGACCACCAAGGAAGCGGGTCTCGAAGGCTATGAGGTCAGCGCCTGGAATGCCGTGTTCGCGCCCAAGGACACACCTCCGGAAATCGTCAAGAAGCTCAACGACGCCCTCGTGAAGTCCCTCGATGACGAGAACACCAGGAAGCGGTTGCAGGAACTCGGCGGCGTCATCCCAAGCGCTGCGGAGCGGACTCCGGAAGCCCTTCAGAAGCTCGTGGAGAGCGAAGTGGCCCGCTGGACCCCGGTTCTCAAGGCCGCCGGGGCCACTGCGGAGTAAGTTCCCTCGGTGAAACCCTTGACACGGCGGGCGATCCGGCCCGCCGTTATCATTTCTGGGTCTTCGACCGCAAAGAAGCCTTGAAATTGATCGCGGGCGCGATTACACCCTGCCTCACGTGCAGCCGTAGCTCAGTTGGTTAGAGCACCAGATTGTGGATCTGGGGGTCCCCCGTTCGAGCCGGGGCGGCTGTACCATTCAAATCGACGATTTCGCCCGTAGGTTCGAGGTTCGACTTGCCAGCAAAAGGATCTGGTAAGCCCCAGGTAAGAATGTCCCCCCCTTCATCTCTGGCGACTGGCAAAGGCTCATGGAAGTATATTTCGAGCCGGGAAGCTCTCGAGATCATACCAGGATCCCTGTCCGGCCGGAGCCTTAGCGAGTAGGCTTTCAGGCAATCGCCCGTCGCGCGGGCCTGTATACAAGCAGGCAGCCGTTGGTGTCAGATTCTGAAAACCTGGCAAAACATGGCTGACCAGGAACTTGGTAGGGCTGAAAGCAAATATCGCTCGGAACGATAAGCTAGAACTAGCGAAAGTTGAACCACGCCCGCTAAGCATGAGTGCCTCACTTTCGCCCAATTTCTGTTGAGCCCGAGTTGTTTCTCGGTAGGCTTGTTGGATAGGCCCGAAGCTGGTTGAGCCTGGCCATCAGGATCAGGGACGGTGTGTGCCTTCGATTGGGACCATCCACTGAACCCGCCGCGAACCTCGCCGAAGATGAACGCGCACCCCGCCCGGCGGGGAGTACTCTGCAGGATTGCGAGGACAGTATCACGAAGCGGCCCCTCATGGGCTAAGCCCTTCTTCGGGCGCTTGTGCGGGATCGTCGAGAGCCCCGGGAGAGGTCCAATTCTGACCACGCCATGTCTCTGACTTCATCGTGCCATTGCCTGGTCAGGGTCAGGAGCCGAACGAGGCCGCCAGAAATGTCATCGCGGCCGGGCCCTCCAGGCGGCGGCCAGTTCGTCACCCGTGACGACGTGCTCCCGGGCGACTTCGCGGAACATCCTGACAGTGCCCGGGACTGGATTGGACACGCAATGCCCAGTTGCCACTCCCCAGGCGAAGAGGGCCGACAGGCCCGCTCTGTCCGGCAATCACCTCCAGTCCAGCCGGGCCGCAAGAAGAGCCCATCCGAGCTCATGGATGGGCAGCTCCTGCCAAGGCTGCCGGTTGTTCCTACAGGTAGCGCTCGGCGGCAGCGGAGCTGGCTATGCATCTCATTCATTACGAACGGACCGGCCTTCCCACCAAGCTACTCAGTTCATGCCGTTACATCAGAGCTTCCCGCGCCTAGGAAGGTGCGCCCTCAAGTTCCTGCGAATGAGGATCCTTCGCAGGTTGGCGAGTGAGTTACGCACAGACCCATCGCCTGCTCCGTAACGCCAGCGTCACTGGATTCGAGGTGTACCCGTATTGCCGATCAGTTCGCCTTTACGCACGAACGCTCGTGCCCTCTGGCGCAGGACGTATCCTGACCTTGGCGCATGAAGCTTGATCGGGTCGGCAGATGCACCTGAAGCCGGATGGAGCAGTGCAACAATTTGCCCTTCCCCGACCGCAGCGCCCAGCTCGACACGATGTTCAATAATGCCGTCTGCAGGGGCTGTATACTGGTTGGCATCAGTTACCTCGACGCGGATAACGTCCTTGGGAGCTGCTCTTTCCGATCCGGCTAATACGCCGAAGTTTGTGAGGCCGCGGACGATACCGGAATACATGATCTCCACATCGCGCTCAGTGACGTCGCCGCCAGACCCGCCTTCGATCTCCACCGAGGCAACTCCAGCCGATGGCGAAGAGCCCGCCGATGTCGAGGCGATTCCGTCGACATATTGAATGAAGCGATAGCCCCAGCCTTCCATCACTCTTTCCAGTTCACTGTCGCCCACACGACAGCCGGGTGCCGTGAAGCCGAAGATCATCGGGACCACCCTGTAGTCACCACCGCCAGAGTGGACGTCCACAAGCAAGTCGAACGAGGGAAAGACCTGTCCGTACAGGAACGAAGCAAGCCTCTCGGTGGCGGTTCCATCCGGCTTTCCGGGGAAGACACGGTTCATGTTGTGTCCATCCAGTGGGGAAAGCCTGCTACCCTTTTGGGACGCAGGAAAGTTGAGTGTCGGGATGATGACGAGCCGTCCTCGAATATCCGAGGTGGAGAGGGCATCGATGAGCCTCCGTAAAGCGATCTGTGGCTCATACTCGTCTCCGTGAATGCCGCCACATAAAATGACGCTGGGGCCGGGCCCGTTGTTGATGCTGACGAGCACGTCTTCTGCAAGCCCGTCAGGCGTCTCCAGGACAGTGCGCAAATCGAAAACGGACTTTCCCCTGGCACTGAGGTCGAGTTTCTTGCTCATGCATGTTTTCCGGTGGGTTGAGGATTGCGGCTGGCGACTGCTCGGCAGGATGCCGCCTGGACCCCTTCGATGGGGCCAGGCGACCAAAGCTCACGCGGAAAGCGCCATGGCTTGCAGTTCAGCGGATCTTGATGCTGTCGACGCTAAAGTAAATCGGGCCGGAGAGAACGGCTCGAGTTCGGACGGTTTGCGACCGCTCTCCACCCAGTCCGCGAAAAGCTCCGTAAATCCTAGTGAAATCGCAAAGCCGTGGCCGGACCAGGCATACCCGAAATAGACATTTTCGGCCGCTTCAGGCTGTCCGATCACCGGAATGGCATCAAGGGCGACGGTTTCGACGCGAGTCGCATCAACCTTCAGGAACTCGGACCTGTCGAGGAATGGCAGAGTCGAAATCGCGTCGGTTAGGTTGATGGCCGTAGAGCTGAGGGAGCCCTGAGCGACTCTGCCGTTTTCATGAGTGACACTAACTCCTCCCGACAGCATCATGGTGCCATCCGGCAATTGCTTGACGGCAAGCCGGCGATGCACGTGCGACAATAGGTGATTGACCTTTCGGTTCTCAGGATTCGTCACATACATCATCTGCGGCATCAAATTCCACACATGTGGCACTTCATGTGGGTTGAGGATGGGCGCCAGCAGTTTCGCAACGCCAGCGTTGCACAACAGGAAAAGCTTGCTGCCGACGGTGATCACCTCACCATTCTCGAGGCGAACTGCCTTTGCAGCGGATCCCTGCTTGATGATCTCGACCACCCTTGCCATGGTTCGGATGGTGACACCAGTGCGTTCGGCCGCGGCAGCGAACTGGCGGGTCGCAAAAGTATGGTCGCCAACGCCGTCATTGGGGCAATAGAGGCCGCCAATGACGTTGCGCGTCATTTCCGGCTCCTTCTCCAGGACCTCTTCCCTGGTGAGAACGCTGGTTGGTGTTCCTAGTTGCGTCTGGATGGCCGCCTGAGCCTCCATACGGCCACGGATTTCGTGCTCGCGGTAGCCATAGGGCACATCGTACACCTGTAAACCGCCGACCCGCCGGTAGCCGACACCACCTTCTATCTCGGCCTCAAACCTCTGCCAGCGCTCTATCGACTGGGAGACTACAGGCAACTCGCGGATGTCCCGGCCATTGGCACGAACACCGCGCTCTCCGGGGCCACCCGATGCGCCGGAGGCGATTTCATGGGCTTCCAAGAGGATGACACTGTAACCACGGCTGCCCAACTCGAAGGCAAGGCTAGTGCCATAAATTCCTCCGCCGACGATTACGATATCGGCAGCGGTTGCTCCAGTCGTCATGATTTTCTCCTGTTTGATGAAAGCGGGTGTGAGTTCTTATCGCGAGCACATCGAGGACCTGCGAAATGGCAGGTCACGAGCGTGCCTTCATCCGGTATCGCCTGTTGAGCCGGCACCTCGGTCACGCACCCTGAGGGAAGCCGTCCGAATGGCGTCTGTACGGCCTCGAGGCCGGCTGCTTCCCCAAGCCTGCGGGCAAGGGGACAGCGAGTGTGAAAGGAGCAGCCGCTGGGAATGGACGAAGGGCTCGGCACCATGCCTTCTAGGATCAGGAGATCACGGGCCTTCTCGATCCGCGGATCGGTCGTCGCAATCACCGAAAGCAGGCTCTGTGTGTAGGGATGTCGCGGCCTCGATGAAATGGCTGCTGCAGGGCCGACTTCGACAAACCTGCCCAGATACATGACGCCGACTGCGTCGGCCATGTGCCTGACAAGCGCCAGATCGTGCGTGATGACGATATAGGTGAGTCCAAGCTGTTCCTGCAGATCCATGAGCAGATTGACGATCTGCGCCTGAACCGAGACATCGAGGGCACTGACGGGCTCATCGAGAACGAGGATTTCCGGCTCGCAGATGACGGCCCTTGCAATGGCGACCCGTTGCCGTTGCCCACCGGAAAGTTCATTGGGATAGCGGTCAAGGTGATCAAAGGTGAGGCCGACCTGGCGGATCACGGTCTCGATACGGCTCTGGCGCTCGCCTCGGGTCGTGCCGATGTTATGGACGTGGAGCGCTTCCTCGAGCACCGCACGGACGCGCATGCGCGGGTCGAGGGAGGCACGAGGATCCTGGAGCACAAGCTGCACCTTTCTGCGCATAGCCCGCAGCTCGGCCTCGCCGCACGCGCACAGAGACCGGCCGTCGATCCAAACATCGCCGGCCGTCGGCCGAAGCAGCCCGACGATCAGGCGAGCCAGCGTGCTCTTGCCAGATCCGGATTCCCCGACCACTGCAAAGCAACTGCCGCGCGGAATTTGAAAGCTGACGCCGTCCACAGCGCGAATGGGCTTGCCGGCCTTCCGGGAGAAGAGACCCTTCGTGACGGGAAAGTGCTTGCTGATATCCTTTACGACGATAGCCGTTTCAGGGAGCTCGTCCTCAACGAGATGCGGACGCATCGACCAACTCCTCTGCAAAATGGCAGGCCACCTTTCGCCCCAGAACAAGGCGAGGCTTGGGGCTCTCGCTGCGGCAATGGCCACGGTTGCGTGAGAAATGGCACCGTGGCTCGAAGGGGCATCCCTCGGGGACACGGCCCACGAAAGGCGGTTCTCCGGAGATCGCCTGCAGCCGGATGCGATTTCCATGTTCGGAGAGCCCCGGCGAGGACTGCTTCAGGGCAAGGGTATAGGGATGGGTTGGAGTGACCAGGACCTCGTCGACGGTTCCGAACTCGACCAGCTCGCCGGCGTACATCACTCCGACGTCGTCCGCATAACGTGCGACCAGTCCGAGGTCGTGCGTCACAAGCAGCATCGTCATGCCGCGACTGTGCTGCAGCTCGCGCAGCAATACGAGGATCTGCTGCTGGACAGTGACGTCGAGGGCACTGGTCGGCTCGTCGGCCAGAAGCACATCGGGACCCTGAGCAAGCGCCATGGCAATGACGATGCGCTGCTTCATGCCACCTGAGAACTGATGGGGATACATGTCCAAGCGGCGTTCTGGATCGGCGATCTTCACGTCCTGAAGCAGCGCTATGGCGCGGGAGCGTGCCTCTGCGGAGGAAAGCGAGGTGCCCTGTCGAATAGCCTCCTCGAGCTGCTGACCGACCGTCAGGACCGGGTTCAGCGCACTCGCCGCGTCCTGAAAAACGACTCCGATCTTTCTGCGACGCAACTCCTGTACCTCTCCCGGCGAGAGGCCGCGAAGCTCGGTGCCCGAAATCGAAGCGCTGCCGCCGATGATTCCTGCTTGGCGCGGCAACAACGTCGCGACGGCACGGAGCAGTGTGCTCTTGCCGGATCCGGACTCGCCCACGATGGCAAGTGTGCGCCCCTTCTCGACGGCGAGACTGATGCCCCGGACGACCTCGATCGGGTTTGTCGATGGGAGGAAGGCGATCCGAAGGTCCTTCGTTTCGATGGGCTTGAGCGCCGGGGCGGTGTCGGAGCGGTCCCGTACCGGCTTCGGGTGAGTTGGTCTCGCCCTGCCGATCAGATCGGAGAAGATCGAGCCGAATTTGGATCGGCTGTTCACGGCCGCAGGGTCATAGACGGTGCGCAGAGCCTCTCCCAGAAGGTTGAAGCCCAAAGCAGAGAGGGCAAGACAGAGGCCTGGGAACGTTGCGAGATGCGGATGGGAGCGCAGGTAGGATCGGCTCTCGCCCAACATGGTTCCCCATTCCGGCTCCGGCGGCTGGGTTCCCAGGCCAAGAAACGACAGCCCCGATGCTGAAAGGAGGGTCGTCGCGAACAGGAGGCTTGCGAGAGTAAGCAGGATGCCGGCGATATTCGGCAGCACATGACGTGTCATGACCCGCAATGGCGAGCAGCCGAGGGAGACGCTTCCCTCGACATAGGGCTCGGCCAGGGTGCTTTGTGTGACGGCGCGAGCCGTGCGGGCGAAGACAGGTACAGAAACGATGCCGACAGCCAGGATGACATTCTGCGTATTCGCCCCCAGGATGGCCACGATGGCCAAGGCAAATACGATGTCGGGAAAGCTGAGCATGATGTCGATGCCGCGCATCAGCAGAAAATCGAGCCGCCCGCCGCGATAGGCTGCGAGCATGCCAAGCGGCACACCGATCAGGAGCGCGAAAACGACACTTCCAATCCCGATGCCGAGGGAGGTTCTTGCTCCTGCCAAGACCCGGCTGAACACGTCCCGTCCGAGCTGATCGGTGCCGAACCAATGGGCCGCCGAGGGGCCCTTCAGGGTCTGAGCGAAGTTCTGGGCGTAAGGATCCAGCGGTGCGATCCAGGGGCCGGCGATGGCCAGCACCGTGCATAGTCCGACGATCGTCAGGCCAAGAAGGCCTTTGGGCTGCTTGGCAAGGGCCGCAAGAAGGCCCATGCCGCGCCGGCGGCCGGCTGCTTTTCGGGCGGAGCTCATGATGGCGGTTCCGGGTTCAGCCGTGGATGTCATGATTTCCTCCCTACGCTGCGCCCGCACTTTGCCGGGTCCGCGGATCAAGCCATTGCGTAGCAATGTCGGTCAGGAGATTGATCATCACGAAGAAGAACGCGAACATCAGGATCGCATACTGAATGACGGGGTAATCGGCGCGCGTGACTGCATCGACGAGCATCCGGCCGACGCCCGGAATGCCGAACACGGTCTCCGTGACGACGGAACCGCCAAGCATTGCGCCAAATTGGACGCCTGCAACCGAAACCGAGGCAACCAGCGAGTTTCTCAGGGCATGGCGAAGTAGGACCTGCACCTCGCTTAGTCCTTTCGAACGAGCTGTGTCGAGGTAATCCTTGCCGATGACTTCCAGTAGACTGGCAGTTACCAAGCGGCTGAACATGGCTGCAGGGCGCGTCGCTACGGCCAGGATCGGAAGAATGAAGTGCGCCCATGTCTGCGCGCCGGCCGCCGGCAGCCAGCCGAGATGGACGGCAAACAGCCATATGCACAGCAATCCGAGCCAGTAGATGGGCATGGATATGCCCGCGAGCGTGATCGCAGTGATCAGGGTATCTGTCCAGGTACCCTGGCAGAGCGCAGAGGCGAGCCCTGCGATGGTCCCGAGCAGGACGCCGACGACAAGGCCGCCGATGGCGATGATCAGCGTATTGGGAAGCCGCTCGCTGATCTCGATCGAGATCGGGCGGCCGGTTCGCAGTGACACCGCAACCTCAGGGTTGACGATGCCTTCCAGGAAGTGGGCGTAACGGGTGAGAGCCGGCAGGTTCAGCCCCATGCGCTCGCGGATGACTTCTACCTCTTCAGGAGTGGCCATAGGGCCCGCCTGAATACGCGCAGGGTCGCCCGGAATGAGATCGACGAACCAGAACACCAGGAGTGAGACGATCACCAGCGTCGGAATAGCCGCTATCATGCGCTTGAACACGAACATGGGCCCGAGCTCTCACCTTGAGGGACGTTACTGCAGCGAAATCTTGTCGAATTGCATCGTCTCGTTAGGCTGAACTTGAAAGCCCTTCACCCGGTCCGAAACACCGACCGCCTGGGTCTGGTACCAGAGAAAGACGAAGGGACGATCCTCCCAGATCTGCTTCTGGATCTCGGCATAGATCTCCTTCTGCTTCTTCACGTCGGTGGTTGCACGGCCTTCGGCCAGCAGCTTGTCGACCCTCGGGCTCGAGTACCCGGTGGTGTTGGCTCCGACGCCTGTCTTGAACAGACGGTAAAGCGTGAAGTCCATTCCGGCGGTTGCACGGCCGACCATCCCCATATTGTCTTCGCGTTGGTCCGGTTTGCGGCCGATGATCTCGCTCCAGGTTCCTCGGTCCACGACCTTTGCGGTGGCGTTGATGCCGATTGCTTGGAACGATCCCTGCAGCGCCTGGCAGACCATGGCGTCCTTGATGTAGCGACCGTTGGGGCAGACCATGGTAAGGCTGAGGTCGCCCGGACCGTATCCGGCTTCCTTCAGGAGCGCCTTCGCCCTCTGGGGATCGTAAGGAATCGGATCGAAGGTCACGCGCAGCTCATTTTGCGTGCCAGGCCCAGGCATCGTGACGGACGGGGTGCCCAAACCGCCGAGAATACCTTCCACCATGCCCTTCCTGTCCACGGCAAGGTTGAGCGCTTCGCGAACCTTCGGGTTCTCCATCGCCCCGCGCAGCACGATCTCCATATTGATGGAGAACATGCTCGGAGGCTTCATGACGGACGCCTGGTCGAGAGCATCGATCGCCGCGATCGATT
Source organism: Microvirga sp. (assembly GCA_031181145.1). Taxonomy (GTDB): domain Bacteria; phylum Pseudomonadota; class Alphaproteobacteria; order Rhizobiales; family Beijerinckiaceae; genus Microvirga. The sequence goes on along the minus strand of JAPSLB010000028.1, from coordinate 42,254 downwards.
CCGGCGGCACTCGCTCGACAATGTCGACTTCACCCGTTTCGATGAGCGCCATGCGCGATCCGTCCTCCGGAACGACGACAAACTCTATTGCTTCGAGCTTTGCCGGGAATCTGCCTTGATAGTTCGGGTTAGGGACGAGGCGGTATCGTTCTCCGCCGACGAAGCTCTCCACCATGTACGGACCGCTGCCCACCGGCTTGCGGCTGTATTCCGACCCCATTTTCTCGATCGCAGAGACATTGACGATCGTTGCGGTTGTCGATGCCAGCAGGAGCAGGATATGGCCGTTGGGCTCCGCCGTATGAAATTGGACGGTCTCTTCATCCGGTGCCGTCACACGCTGGATCGAGGAATAGAGGCCGCGGTAGATCGAGGCGACCTTCGGGTCGAGCAGCCGGTTGAACGATGCAGCCACTGCTTGAGCGTCCAGGAGATCTCCATTGCTGAACTTGCGACCCTTCTCGATTTTGACGGTAAAGACCTTGCCGTCGTCCGAGTAGCTGTAGTCCGTTGCAAGCTCCTTGATGACGTTGTTTTCGGCATCAAGGCGGAAGAGACCCTCAAGAACGTGCAGGTCGACCGTATTGCCAGTCGGCAGATCATTGAAGTGTGGGTCGAAAGTTTCTGGATCGGCCCCGACAGCAATTTTCAACACCCCTGAGGGGGCGGCATGAAGTATTGCAGTTGTCGACAAGAAAACCGTAAGGCTCGCTGTCAAGGTATTCAGCAGAATAGATCTGCGCATTGCGCTCTCCCTTGTTCGTTCGACTGCGATCGGCACTAGGAGCAGAGACGGAGACATGGTCTCTGCTGAACAACTCTGGAGACCCGCTATTATTAATCGAGGATGTACGCGGGTTACGTTTTGACAATATTCAGCTTACGTGGCATCCATCCTGCGTCAAATTCATAAAGTTCGGATGGTCATAACCGGAGGTTATCCATGCGCTTAACTTACCGGCAGGTGGAGTTCTTCAAAGCGATCATGGAGCGCGGCACCATCACAGAAGCCGCGAGCGCCCTTCGGGTGTCGCAGCCCGCAGTCAGTAAGGCACTGAGGGCTCTCGAGGACGAACTGGGCCTCAAACTGTTCGAACGAACCCAGAGTGGCCTGCTGCCGACGTTCGAAGCCCGCACCTTCTACAAGGAGGTTGCCCGCAGTTTCATCGGGCTGGAAATTCTCTCGGGGATTGCGCGCGAATTGCACGAATTGAAGCACGGCCGCCTCGTGATCGGCGTCATTCCGGCGCTGTCCATGGGCTGGATGCCCAAGCTCGTTGCAAGATTCCTTCAGCGCTTCCCGAGTGCCAATCTTACTCTCGAGACGTTTTCGTCGCCCGATATCGCCCAGATGGTAGGCCAGGGGCGCCTCGATATAGGGATCGCCCAGGCGTCGACAAACGACGTGTCAATCAGGCGTACAGACCTGTTCAGCATCGACACAGTCTGCGTCATGCCTAAGGGGCACCCTCTTTCCCGGAAGGACTACGTCACACCGAAAGATCTGACTTCCATCTATCTTATCAGTCTTTCCCGCCCGGATATCATCCGCAAGCAGGTCGAAGCGCTGCTGGCAGAAAATGGCATAACCTTGCCGCAACGGCTGGAGGTGACGGTCGGCAGTGCCTTATGCAAACTGGTCGGGGAGGGCGTCGGCGTTGGGCTGGTCGATCTTGAGACCGCCATGAACTTCGCCCCAGACATGATCGAGGTGAAGCGATTTGAGCCTCAGATCAAGATGCCGATTTCGCTGCTGCAGTCATTGCGGCGTCCGGAATCGGAGCTGGAGCGGAGATTTGCCGCCTTTATCAAGGACAGCGCACCTTTGAGTGTCGCCGGGCCGCCAAACCATTGAGATCAACAGCCGCGGTTTCATGACCTTGTGTCCGAGGTCTGCTGAATCCGCCAAATCACTTCGGCCGTTCTCGACAAGAAACCGCGTTGTCTCGCGGCAGCGACACGTCATCCTCCCGAATCGACCGACGTTAAAAATCGCATGGCCGGAATCTCGGCGGTTTACCCGATACTGGCTCTACAGGTTTGGCTTACGCCTTTTCGGCGCTGTTCTTGGCGATTCGGAGCGGATTGATGCTTCCGTTATCCGCACATGCTCCGCGAACGCCTCGACGAATTCCTCTGCAACAGGAGAAGGACGGCGCTGGGGTGGAAAAACTGCCGCAAACTCGAAGTCGATGCGCGGTATGAATGGACGGGCGATGACACCACGCGATTCAAATTCTGCGGCCGTGAAAGGGTCGCAGATAGAGACGCCAAGTCCGGATGAAACCATGCCGCACATGATTTCGGACAGAGTCGTCTCGATACGAAGAATCCGTGAGATACCATGCTTGGTAAAAACACTGTCGATCAAGTGTCTGCTGCTGCTGCCCGGTGTCAGAGAAATGAATGTCTCTCCTTCAAAATCGCGGGGGCGCAGCACTGACTTAGCGCAAAGGTGATGACCTTCCGGGAGTATCGCAACACGCGGCAGCGTCGGCATACGAATAGAGGGAAGGCCAGCATGCGCCATCGGCGCCTCTGCAAAGCCGAGGTCGCATTGGAGGTTCAACACCCAATCAATCACGAGAGGCGAAATGACGCCGAAGAGGGAAAAGCTGAGATTGGGCCTGGCTCTGAGGAAATGGCCGGCGAAGCGCGGCATAAAGCCATTTGCCAATGCCGGCAGAGCGGCGACGCGTAGCATTCCGGTGCGTCGGGTGCGGATCTCCTCCGCCGCAGCGGATATACGGTCGAGGCCAGAAAAAGAGCGCTCTACTTCAGCGTAGAGAGCGGTCGCCGCTGCGGTTGGCACGAGGCCGGTGCCCCGTTTTTCGAATAGCGACATTTTCAACAGTGACTGAAGATCACGCAACAGGCGGCTCACCGCCGGCTGGGTAATCCCCATCATACGCGCCGCTGCGGTCACGCTGCCCGAAAGCATGACCGCTCGGAACGCCTCCACCTGTCTCAGATTGATAGTCGCCATGCTGCCTCCATTCATAACATTCAGTCATGAAGATAATGCCATTATGCATTTGACGTTCAAGATTCCAGTTGGGATCGTTGATCACCGTCGCGGCTCGTCGGCGGATCAATAAGAGGGATATCTTCGTCAGCTTACTGGCGATCCAAAGAAGAGGAACAGAATCACATGAAGATTTCCGGCTTGTTTGCTGCGGTGAGCCTTGCCACGCTCGCTCTGTCGACCGCTCCCGCGACTGCGCAGCAGAAAACATTCTATGTGGCGGGATACGGCGGGTCCTTCGAAAAGACCATGCGCGACGAAGTCATCCCGGAATTCGAGAAGAAGCACGGCGTCAAAGTCGAGTACGTCGCCGGCAACTCGACCGATACTCTGGCCAAGTTGCAGGCGCAGAAAGGCAATCAGCAAATCGACGTGGCTATCGTTGACGACGGCCCGATGTACCAGGCGATCGAGCTTGGCTTCTGCGGAAAGATCAAGGACTTGCCGACGGGCGATCTGTATGATGCTGCGCGGTTCAAGGATGATCGCGCCGTTGCAATCGGCATCGTTGCGACGGGCCTGATGTACAACAAGAAATTCTTTGAAGAGAAGGGCTGGCCCGCGCCGGCCTCGTGGAACGATCTCAAGGATCCCAAGTACAAGGGCCTGATCGTCATTCCCCCGATCAACAACACCTACGGGCTCTATACGCTCGTCATGTTCGCGAAGATGAACGGCGGCGGTGAGAAGAACGTCGAGCCCGGCTTCGAGATCATGAAGAAGGACGTCAACTCGAACGTTCTCGCCTACGAGCCGTCACCCGGTAAGATGACGGAGCTCTTCCAGTCTGGGCAGGCTGCCCTCGCCGTATGGGGAACGGGTCGTGTGCAGTCCTTCGCCAACACCGGATTTCCGGTCGATTTCGTCTACCCGGAAGAGGGGGCGGTGACGCTGCTGGCATCGGCCTGCCCGGTCGAGAAGGCGGATGCATCCCCGCTAGCTTCCGAGTTCGTGAAGGCGATGCTCGAGCCGAAGATTCAGCTCACCTTGCTCAGGGATTACGGCTACGGCCCCGTCAACAAGAAGGTTGAGGTGCCGGCAGACCTGGGCCAGATGGCGCCGATCGGCGAGCGCGCGAGCAAGCTCTACAATCCCGATTGGACGACGATCAACGCCAAGCGCGAGGAATGGACAAAGCGTTGGAACCGCGAGGTTGAGCGCTGATACCACGGTGCCCTGACCTGCTATCCGGCCCCGGTCGAGATCGGGGTCGGACCTCCTTCCAGCTTCAGAGGATCTGACAGAGCGCATGTCCTTTCTCGAACTAAACGGTGTCTGCAAACGCTTCGGCGATCACGTGGCCGTCGAAGACATCAACCTCTCCGTCACCAAGGGCGAATTCATCTCGCTGCTCGGGCCGTCTGGCTGTGGCAAGACCACCACGCTGCAGATGATCGCCGGCTTCGTGGATCCGAGCGCAGGAGCCATCTGCCTGAACGGGCGCGACCTTGGCAGCGTGAAGCCTTCGAAACGCGGTCTCGGCATCGTGTTTCAGAGTTATGCCCTTTTCCCTCACATGACGGCCGCGGAGAACATCGCCTTCGGGCTCGAAATGCGAGGTGTGCCTCGAGCCGAGCGTGAGCTGCGCGTGCGCGATGCGTTGGTCATGGTCGGCCTCGACGGATATGCAGATCGGCATCCACGTCGCATGTCGGGTGGTCAGCAGCAACGCGTTGCGCTCGCGCGTGCGCTCGTCATCAAACCCGATGTGCTCCTGCTCGACGAGCCGCTCTCCAACCTTGATGCGAAGCTGCGCGAGGACATGCAGATCGAACTCCGCCAAATCCAGCGCAGCATCGGCACCACCACGGTTCTGGTGACGCACGATCAGACGGAGGCCATGGCGCTCTCGGATCGCATCGTCGTGATGAGCAAGGGGCGGATCGAGCAGATCGGCACGCCTCATGAGACCTATGAAAAGCCTGCCTCAGCGTTCGTGTCGCAGTTTCTTGGCAAGACTAACGAATTTCCGGGAGAGGTTGATCGGCACGCGGCGTCGCCACGTCTCGTTGCCGGCTCCTGTCATTGGCCAGCACCGGCCGGGGTCACCGGTCCCGTGACAGTCACTGTGCGTCCGGAGAAGGTGGGCTTCGGCGGCGAAACCCACAATGGGCTCAAGGCCCGGATCACGAACCGCATCTTTCAGGGAAATCATTGGCTGTTCCAATGTGAAACCGAGTGCGGCCCGGCCATCGTCGTCCGCCAGAACACGGGAGAGGCGCAACCGACAGAAGGCGAGAATGTTCGCCTCGTTTGGCGCGCTGAGGATATGGGAGTTCGTCCGAGGGGAGCGGGCAGATGAGCACTTCCGTTTCCATGGCATCCGTGCGGCAACCTGCTGCTCCCGCACCGTCCAAGCAGGAGCGCTCCGGCGCACGGGCGCCTTGGCCGCTGCTGCTGCCAGCGCTGCTCCTCTTCATCGCTGTCGTCGTCGTGCCACTTGCCATGACGGTTCTGCTCTCATTTCACAACTGGGGACAGTACACAGGCATTCAGTTTGTCATCACGCTCAAGAACTGGCAGGAAATTTGGTCGGATCCATATTTTTATGAGATGTTTGCGCGGACGTTTCGAATCGCAGGTCTTGCGACGATTATCGCTGCAGTATTTGGCGCGCCCGAGGCCTACATTCTGAACCGCATGCGCGCCCCCTGGAAAGGGTTCTTCCTGCTCATCATCCTCGGGCCACTCCTTATTTCCGTTGTCGCGCGGACGCTCGGGTGGGCCTTGCTCTTCGGCGGCAACAACGGCCTCGTTAACAAGGCATTGATGACGATCGGCCTGATAGATGCCCCCATTCCATTCATGTTCACGGAAACTGGCGTTGTCATCGCACTCGCCCATGTCATGATGCCGTTCATGGTGCTGTCGGTATGGGCTGCACTGCAAAGGGTCGACCCCCAGATCGAGAATGCAGCGCTGTCGCTCGGCGCTGGACCGATGACGATCATGCGTCGGATCATCTTGCCCCAGATCATGCCGGGTGTCCTGTCGGGTGGGATCATCGTATTTGCGCTCTCCGCGAGCGCATTTGCAACTCCATCAATCATCGGCGGGAGGCGTCTCAAGGTTGCGGCAACGCTTGCGTACGATGAATTCCTCAACACACTCAATTGGCCGCTTGGCGCAGCAGTGGCCGTGCTCCTGCTCGTCGCGCTCGTGCTCATCATCGTCGGCAGCAATGCGCTCATCGAGAGGCGCTATTCGGAGGTGTTCAGATGAGCCGTAACGGATCCCTCGCTCTCATTTTCCACACTGTCTTCGTGATCTTCATGGTCGCGCCGATCGTCGTGGTCTGCTTGGTTGCCTTCACGCCGGAAGGGTACCTCTCCCTGCCGACGAATGGTTTCTCGCTCCGATGGTTTCGCACGATCGCCGACTATCCTGAGTTCATCAACGCATTCTGGGTCAGCTTATGGATTGGTGCGGTTTCCTCCGTGATCGCATTGCTGTTCGCAGTGCCTGCGGCTCTTGCAATCGCACGTCATCAGTTCCGTGGCCGTGAGGCACTGTCGGCGCTGTTCCTATCGCCTCTGATGATCCCGCACGTCGTGCTCGGCATCGCGTTCTTGCGCTTCTTCACCCAGACAGGGCTCAGCGGCACCTTCGTGGCGCTCCTCATCTCTCACGTCATCGTGGTGTTCCCGTTCGCCCTGCGTCTGACGCTGGCGGCCGCAACCGGCATGGACCGGTCGGTCGAGATGGCGGCTGTGTCTCTCGGGGCCAACAGCTGGACGCTGTTCCGCCGCGTGACACTCCCGCTCATTCTTCCCGGAGTTGTGAGTGGATGGGCGCTTGCCTTCATCCAGTCGTTCGATGAGGTCACCATGACCGTGTTCCTGGCGGCGCCGGGCATCGAAACGCTGCCAGTGCGCATGTTCCTTTATATCCAGGACAACATTGATCCACTTGTGACTTCGGTTTCCGCAAGCGTGATCGTGATCACGATGCTCGCGCTCATTCTGCTCGATCGGTTCTATGGCCTTGAGCGGGTACTGGCTGGCCACAGCGATCGCGGGCGGTAAGGAATAGCTCAATGCCTAACAGTTACGACATTGCCGTGATCGGCGGCGGCCTGCTCGGCTCCGCCATTGCCTGGGGCCTTGGCCGCATCGGCCAGCGGGTGTGCGTGCTCGATGAGGGGGATATCGCCAAGCGGGCTTCGCGGGCGAACTTTGCCCTTGTCTGGGTGCAGAGCAAGGGGCTCGGCATGCCGGCCTATACCGGCTGGACCATGCAGGCTTCGGACACCTGGCCGAAGCTCGCGGCCGAACTGCTCGATCAGACCGGTCTCGACGTCTGTTTCCAACGCAATGGCGGCTTCCATCTCGCGCTGGGCGAGGAGGAACTCGAGCAACGCTCGGCGCTGCTGAAGCGCCTTCACAATCAGCCCGGCGCGGTCGACTACAAGATGGAAATCCTCGGCCGCGAGCAGGTGGCAAGGATGCTGCCGCACATCGGACCCGAGGTCTCAGGCGGGAGCTTCTGCCCGTATGACGGGCACGTGAACTCGCTCCGCACCTTCCGGGCGCTTCACACGGGCATGGCGAAGTTCGGAGTCGATTATCGGCCCGAGCATCCTGTCTCCGACATCAAGTACGTGCAGGGCGAGTTCCGGCTCGCGAGCCCAAATGGGGAGATCCGGGCCGGGAAGATCGTTCTCGCGGCCGGTAACGCGAACCAGACGCTCGCCCCGATGGTCGGGCTCGAAGCCCCCATGGGCCCGACGCGCGGGCAGATTGTCGTGACCGAACGCACCATGCCTTTCCTGCCGCATCCCCTTACCACCGTGAGGCAGACCGACGAGGGCACGGTCATGATCGGCGACAGCAAGGAAGACATGCTGGACGACACCGTCCTGAACCTCCCGATCAGTTCCGTCATGGCCGACAGGGCACAGCGCATGTTCCCGCTGCTGGGTCGGTTGAACGTCGTGCGTTCCTGGTCCGGAATTCGAGTGATGCCAAAGGACGGCTTTCCGATCTACGACCAGTCCGAGACGTGCCCCGGCGCCTTCGTCACCTGCTGCCACTCCGGCGTGACGCTCGCTTCCAATCACGCTTTCGAGATTGCCCCGATGGTGGCAGCAGGTGCGCTCGACAAGAAGAAGCTCGGCGCATTCTCGGCCACCCGCTTTCAGAAGTCGGACGTTCGGACCAGCGGGTACTACTGAACCGGAGGCATAGGGCTGACGCAGGGCCCGGGAGACAATCGATGTTCAAGCGATTTGACGATGATACCAGGAAGGTGGTCGAGATCTTTGTCGACGGCCGCCCGGTGATGGCGCGAGAGGGCGATACGGTTTCGGCCGCATTGTTTGCATCCGGTCTCGATGTGCGAAGGAAGACCGCGGTGAGCGGGGCACCGCGCCTCCCGTACTGCATGATGGGTGTATGCTTCGACTGCCTCGTGACGATCGACGGAATGGGGAACCGGCAGGGCTGTCTCGTTCCGGTGCATCCAGGCATGCAGATTGAAATCCAGAAGGGCAAGAGAGAGATCGGCCGATGACTATCAATCGTCCAATGCGCGATGAGTACGACCTCGCCGTCATCGGTGCGGGGCCCGCAGGTCTCGCGGCTGCGAGCCTGGCCGCGCAATCCGGTCTTCTCACCCTGCTGCTCGACGAGAATCAGGGGCCCGGAGGGCAGGTCTGGCGTGCCGTCACATCGACGCCGGTGAAGGAAACGCGGCTGCTCGGCGATGACTACTGGGCAGGCTCGAAGCTCGTCGAGGAGGTGCGCGCGAGTGGTGCTGAAATCCTGCAGGGCGCGACGGTCTGGAGTCTTGACCGGCACCTGGAGATCGGCATTTCGGCCGGCGGAGGATCACAGTTCATCAGAGCCGAACGTGTGATCCTCGCAACGGGCGCTCTCGAACGGCCCTTCCCGATTCCCGGCTGGACACTGCCGGGCGTGATGACTGCGGGCGCGGCGCAGACCGCGCTGAAATCCTCTGGGCTGATACCCGATGGAAAGACGGTGGTTGCGGGACAGGGGCCTCTCTTCTGGCTGCTGACGGCGCAGATTCTGCGTATGGGAGGGCGCATCGATCTCGTGCTGGACACAACGGAGCGCCGCAACTATCTCCGTGCCCTGCCGCACGCGGCGGCGTTTCTGACGTCGCCCTATTTCCGCAAGGGCCTCGCGATGATGCGGGAGGTTCGGTCAAAGGTGCGCGTCGTGAGCGGCGTCACCAGGATCGCAGCATCCGGTAATGGTAGGCTCGAAGAGGTCGCCTATGAGGCTGGGGGCCGCAGCGTGAGCGTCCCGGCGGATCTGCTTCTCCTGCACCAAGGGGTTGTGCCGAACGTCAACCTTGCCATGTCTGCGGGGGTGAAGCATCGGTGGGATGACATCCAGCTCTGCTGGTCGCCAGTACTCGATGCAAATGGCGGCACCTCGGTGGAAGGCATTGCAATTGCAGGCGACGGCGCTGGGATTGGTGGTGCGCTTGCCGCCGTGGAGCGTGGCCGGATCGCCGCGCGGGCTGCTGTCGAAGCCCTCAGGCCGCAGGCCGGCGCAAAGGTCCCGAGCATGGAAACTTTCAGGGCTGCCCTGGCAAAGGCCGAGCGTGGGCGGATTTTCCTCGACGTCCTGTTCCGGCCGTCGAAGCAGTTCCGGATTCCCGGAGGCGATACGATCGTCTGCCGCTGCGAGGAGGTTACCGCACAGGACATTCTGGATTCCGTGGCGATCGGCGCTACCGGTCCAAACCAGCTCAAAGCCTATCGCCGCACGGGCATGGGCCCGTGCCAGGGGCGCCTCTGTGGGCTTACGGTGACGGAGCTGATGGCCGAAGCTCGCGGCAAGCCTCCCGAGGAGATCGGCTACTATCGTCTGCGCGCGCCGGTGAAGCCCATTACACTTTCGGAGCTTGCCTCCCTTCCGAAAAACGAGAGCGCGACGAAGGCCGTGGTGCGCGGATGACCGTGAGGGCAGATGCGATCATTGTCGGTGGCGGTATTCACGGTTGTTCGACGGCCGTGCACCTCTGCCTGCGTGGTCTTCGACCTGCTCTGATCGAGAGGGACTATGCAGGCCGGCATGCCTCGGGCGTGAATGCAGGCGGGGTGCGCCAGCTGGCCCGGCACGTCGCAGAGATCCCTCTCTCGGTTCGCTCCATGGATGTGTGGGAGGGAATCCAGGATCTCGTCGGTGACGATTGCGGCTTCGATAGTCATGGTCAGGTGCTGGTCGCCGAAAACGATGAGGAGCTTGAAGTCTGCCGTTCTCGCGTCGCCGATCTGAACTTGCGTGGCTTTATCCATGAAGAGCTGATCGACGCAAAGGAGCTGCGACGTCTCGTGCCAGCCGTCGCCGAGACATGTCCGGGTGGGATCGTGTCACGGCGCGACGGTGCCGCGAATCCGGCGCGGACGACGACCGCCTTTCGGCGCAGGGCGGAGCAACTCGGAACCATTGTGCGCGAGGGAATTGCAGCGACCAATATCTGCAAAGACGGTAAGCTCTGGCGCGTGGAAGCGGGTGGCGAGACGTACGAGGCTCCCGTGGTCGTCAATGCGGCTGGCGCCTGGGGAGGGCGCATTGCGGCTTCCTTGGGCGAGCCGGTGCCGGTCCAGACGGTTGCACCCATGCTGATGATCACATCGCGTGTGCCCGAGTTCATCAAGCCGGTCGTGATCCTACGGGGGCGCAAGCTCTCCTTCAAGCAGTTCGCGAATGGAACCGTGCTGATCGGCGGCGGGCATCTCGCAACTCCCTATCAGGATACCGGCGAGACGATCCTGGACTGGCGAAGGCTTCAGGAGAGCGCCCGCACGGTTTGGGAGCTTTTCCCGGTCATGCGCAATGCGACGGTCGTGCGGGCCTGGGCCGGGATCGAAGCGCGGACGGCGGACGACCTCCCCGTCATCGGCCCGAGTGCCAAGCACGACGGGCTTTTCCATCAGTTCGGCTTCTCGCTGCACGGGTTTCAGCTTGGACCGGGAACCGGTGCGGTCATGGCGGAGCTCATCGCGACCGGAAACACGAACACACCCATAGACGGCCTGCGCATTGAGCGCTTCGCCACCTGATTTTTTCAACCTGAGAGGACAAGACGATGATCCAGAGAAATATCCGCACGCCTATCATGCATCGCGCAGTCGAGGCGAATGGCTTCGTTTATATCGGCGGCACGATCGCCGATGACACCAGCGTGCCGATGGGTGAGCAAACCCGCAACATTCTGGGAAAGGTCGCCGGATATCTGAAGGAGGCCGGAACCGACGCGACGAAGATCGTCACGGCGTCGATCTTCGTCACCGACCTTTCCCAAAAGAAGGAAATGGATGCTGTCTGGACCGAGTTCTTCGGTGACAATCTGCCGGCACGTGCCACGGTTGGCGTTGCGGATTTGGGAGGTGGCGCCTTGATCGAGGTTGTCGTTACCGCCGTAAAGGGTTGAGCCGGTCGAGATCGGAGAAACGCCTTGGCGGATGAAAAGCAGGCTCCCAGCCTTGTGCCGCTGGGACCTGCATCAGGGCTTCGGCGGCAAGATACCTTCTCCAGATGAAGGAGAGGGCGCCGGCAGCGCGGGATGGGCGAGTTGCGAACCGAGCAGAACATCCAGCAGGCCGGAAGAAAGCGCAGAAGCCACCGCCCGCAGCGAGTGTTGTTGCTGTGCTGCCGAAACTCCTGGGCTTGCGGATTGGCACCCGATAGGGCGAGGCGAAATCTCTCGCGCTCGCTTGCTGGGGAGAACGATTCTCCATGACTAAGGTCCGTCACTACGGAATGAGAGGGCCTCTACTTGACCGATGGGCTAAAGTCGTTCCCGTGCCGCTAACTGGCTTCGGTGCCGCCAGCTGGCCATGTTTCGATCCGAGAATGTAATCCACCCATCCGTAGAGAGCCTCGCGCCTCTCTTTAGCGCATCGTGCGGAAAAGCGGCCCCGGTTTTCGCTGACGCGGCCCTTCGGGTCCGCTCCAAACGATGCTCTAGAATATGTGGCTCGATTATGAATTCCGGCGAAACCTGCTTTATTGTGGGTTTGAGGGCCCTTTTCGAGCTGGGGTGGCTGTACCACTCCGAATGAAGCTCGAGCCTCGCAGGTTGGAGGCCGGTTCGCCGGAAGAATGAGTTGGGGAGCCGTCTGCAGCAGGCAGACGAAGCGAATCTCGTGACTGTCCGATCCGCTCCATGGAGGCGGGCGTGCGCTGCCCCTCCCTTATTCCGGTTCGTGGCCCTCGCACCGGCCGCACGGCGGCCACGACAAGCAAGATACTCTCAACGGGCCGCCGTCATACCTGCCGCTTCAGGCACTGAGCTCTTGGTCAGCACCATCTTGCCGGCGCGGCTGCAGGAAACCGTGACGAAACCGTCGGAAGCGTTGATCCGGACGGTGGTCTCTTCATCGTTATTGATTGTTTGAACCGGAGCTTCGCCGAGCTCCTGTGCAGCCTCGGCGATGATCGAGAGGCACTCGGAATACGGCATGGCGGCAACGCGCGTATTCGCATCCTCCGCCTGCACGGTTGTCATGGAAGAAAAGATTCCGAATGCGCCAAGCAGGAATGCTATTGCCAAGGCTTTCATCAATCTGTCCTCCCGACGCTCGAAAGATCACCATGCCCGAGGCCTTGCCGCTGTGCCGGATCGCACATGCTGGCAACGTGTCCGACGTGCAGGCCGTTCCTGGTGCCGATGTCGCAGGACGGGAGGCGATCTTCCGTGGAGAAGCCTTAGCCGCTCGATTCTTTAAGGCTCGCTAACATCTCACGGCCACGGCGCTCCGCCCGCTCCAGGGCTTCGGCGAGAATCCGACGCGTTTGCAGAGCAGCTGCACGGTCCCGGCTTCCTATTTGCGCAAGAATCTTTTCTGCTTCCGCTTCGTGGCGTCTCTCCGGCATGGGCAAGTTCCTCAAGGATTTCAAAGCTGATGGGTAAATTGCCAAGGATGTTTGGGAGTTCCTCTGCGACGAGCGTTTATGGGCTTGGCCGTGCGGCATCATGAGCCTTGCATAGACATCATGAATGTAAGTAAGTTGCGTTGAGGGCAGTGAACTCGCGTATGGGTGCAGGGCTCGATTTTGGGCCATCCTCTCCCCTTGATATGAATGCCTGGTTTGTTGCGTCGTTTCGTCGATCGGGGTTCGACGTTCCGGTCGGCAAGATAGTTTTTCGCCAATTTCTTCGCCCGTGGGACCACGGGTTTCCATTTGAAGCTTCACATTCAGCGATGATTCATCCCAGAAACGTCAGAGGTGGCCCATGAAAAGCCATGGACCACATCTCTTACAAGACGCCCTTGAACTCAGAGCGCATGTCAGGGGCCTGAAGGCTCTGCTCGAATTCCAGCGCTGGCAGATCGAGGTGTTGAACGACAGGCTCTATGCGTCGGAATCGGGCGGAAAAGCGGCCCAGCGCCTGCTCGCGCTCAAGCAGCGCGAGGCCGAGGCCACGCGCCGGCGAAAATCTTCGGGAGCTTGAGGAGTGCTAGAGCATTGGGCGTGAGAAGTGGAATCCCCTTTCAGGATCCAGCCGGTGCTCCGTCTTGTCGAGCGCGTCGGTTCTCTGCGGACCCGAAGGGACGCACAGAGCGTTACCGCCGCTGCTTCCTGTCTTTCAGGAACAAGGTGTCCAATTCGGGAATGTTGAACTGAGCGGGGTTCCAGGATGCCACCAGGTCAGGAATGAGTTTGCTCGGACTTGCCATGCCGAAGAGAAATCCCTGGCCGAGATCGCAGCCCTGACTGCGCAGAAAGGCTGCCTGCACAGCCGTTTCGACGCCTTCGGCGACGGTTGTGATCCCGAGCCTCCTTCCCAGGCTGACGACCGCCTGAAGAATGGCTGGATCGTCGGGGTTGCTCGCTAAATCATGCACGAAGGAGCGGTCGATCTTGATGATGTCCACCGGGAAATGCTTAAGATGCGTCAGTGAAGCGTAGCCCGTCCCGAAATCATCGAGCGCAATCTTCACACCCTCGGTGCTGAGAGTCCGCAGGTTCTTCTCGATGAATTCCGCGCCCCGGCCGAGGAATACCGTCTCGGTCACCTCGATCTCGAGACAATGGTGAGGGACGTCCGCGGTACGCAGACGCTCCAGAATTCGATCTGCAAAATCCATACCCCTGAACTCGGCGGCGGATGCGTTGATGGCCACATGACCGAATGAGACGCCAGATTGCAGCCAGCGACGCATGTCGTCGAAAACCATGTCGTGCATCTGCTCGCTCAGGGCCACGGCGAGGTGCGGATCGTCGAAGGCCGCCTGGATGCTCGCGGGAAGCTCTATGCCCGCTTGTCGATTGCGCCACCTGAGGAGAGCCTCGAAACCTGCGAGGTCTCCAGAGCTCAGGTGCACCTTAGGCTGATAGAACGGCTCAATGCTGCGAGCATCGATAGCCCCTCGTGCATTGCTGCGCATCTCTGCTTTCCGTCGGGCCTCCGTGCGCATGGATGGCTCAAAGACCATCACTTTATCTCGTCCAGTAGCCTTGGCCGTGTAAAGTGCAATGTCGGCTTGCTTCAGAAGATCAGGGGCTTCACTTGCATGATCCGGCCAGATGCTGATGCCAACGCTGGCCCGGCAGTCGAGGCTGCGTCCTGCGTAGAGGAGGGGTTTGTGCAACTGCTCCTGGATCGGTTCGATGAGTGTCTTGATGTCCTGTTCGTTCGAGATCTCGGGAAAGACGATGGCGAACTCGTCACCGCCATTGCGGGCGACGGTATCTATGGGGCGTACAGCGGCGCTGAGACGGTTGGCGACCGCCTGAAGAACCGCGTCCCCCGCATCGTGGCCGAGGGTGTCGTTGATCTCTTTCAGGTGGTCCACGTCGAGGATCACCAGTGCGAGCTTGCAATTCTGATGGGCAGACTGCTCAAGGGCCTTGCTCAGGCGGATCTGGAATAGGGCCCGGTTGGGCAGTCGTGTCAAATGATCGTGGTGGGCCGCCCAGCGGATCTTCTCTTCGGCCGCTTTCTGTGCGGTGACATCGCTGACGATCCCTTCGAGGAAGCGGGGCTCTCCTGAAGAAGCGTAGACGCATTGTCCACGGTCCGACATCCAGCGGATTTCGCCGGACCGCGTCCTGATGCGGTATACGACATCGAAAACCTGTTTGGTCAGGATGCCGTTGACGATTGCATCGTCGACCATCGGCCGATCGTCCGGATGAATGATTTCTCCCCAGCTGATCTTGCCGTCCAGGAATTCACCGGCGGTGTACCCGGTCAGGGCTTCTGCCCCTTCGCTGACCACGGTGAAGGGCCATGGTGCGGCGGAGCCGCACTGGTAGACGATGCCTGGCAAGTTATTGATGAATGTTGCAAGCTGGCGCTGACTCTCCCGTGCCTGCTCTTCCGCCCTTTTGCGGGCGTTGATGTCTTCCGCGACCGCAATGGTCGAAACAGGCTTTCCCGTCTCATCGCAGACGAAGGAAACATTGACGGCACACCAGATCGCTGTGCCGTCGGGGCGCATATAGCGCTTCTCGATCTGGAAGGGTTCGGCGCTCGCAATGTGCTTGTGAAGCAACGCCGTGCTCCATTCGATATCCTCCGGATGGGTGAATTCCCTCATTGGGAGGCCGTCCAGGTCTTCCCGGTTGCGCCCCACCATGTCGCAGAAACGCTGATTGACCATCAGCACCCGCGCTTGCAGGTCCCGGTGCAGGACGCCTACCATGGTTTGGCCGAAAACGGTGGCGAGTTGCTGCTCCCGGGCTTGAAGGGCGTCCGCTGCAGCACGCTGGTCATCGATATTGCGGAAGATGACCATGAGATCATTTCCCGTCGGCGTGGCATGTACCTCGTACCAGGAGGACAGCGGATCGAAATACCCTTCGAAGATCCGCGTCGAGCGTTCGGCCATGGCGCGGCGGTAATTTTCTTCGAAGACCGTGCCGATCGTGCTGGGAAATCTGTCCCAGATCCGGGTGCCGATGATGTCGGCCGTGACCTTCAATTCCGCCGCAGCGCGGGCGTTGTAGAAGGTGAAGCGCCAGTCGCCGTCAAGAAAGAAGACGCAGTCGGACGTGCTCTCAACGAAAGCGAGCGCATAGCCCGTGAGGCCCGGGGCGGAATTCAGCTCCTTGTGAAACCTCGATGGCTCGCGATGGGCGATGAAACGCTGGCGCAGCCATGAATGGCCCCAAAAACGCATAGCTGCACTCTTAATGTCCATTGGCCGGAGGTTTGCTGCGGCTATGGGGGTTCATGATTCATCCAGCACGAGGACGAACAACATAGGTCGGTTATAAGGCAAATTATGGCTTTGCCTTCAAACAAGAGGCAAGCCTTAAAAGCGGCTTGGCGCCACGCCCGAAATTAAAACCGCATAGGATGTAATCAGGTATCGCGCGATGCGCCGCCTTTGTGCGTGTTCCTGGGATAAAAAAGCCCGGTGCTTGCACCGGGCCTTTGCATTCAATGCTGGATCTCTCAGTTGAACTTGTAGTTCAGACCGGCGCGGAACACGCTGAATTCCGTGTCCCGGCGGATGTTGACGCGATTGGCGAGGGCATAGCTGTCGCTCGTGTCGAGGTTCACGTAGAGACCCTCGACCTTTGCTGTGAAGTTGTCGGTGACCGCGTATTCAAGGCCGCCACCCAAAGTCCACCCGCCGCTTGTTCTGCCGTCGCGACGGTAGCCGAGCGCCGCATCAAGGCTCTTGTTGCCGCCCAGATTGCCATAGGCAAATCCGAGTGTGCCGAACACGAGAGCCCGGTCGATGGCGAGACCCGCACGGGCGCGGACCGTGCCGAAATAGCCGTCTTCTTCGCCTCGGTAATAAGTTCCGAGATAGGTTGCCCCCTTGTCGCCGACAGCGGCGTATTGGAGATCCGCCTCGGCGCCGACCACGAACATGCCAAGCTGATAGTTATAGCCGCCCTGGATACCGCCAAGAAAGCCGCTCTTGCGACCGCCGCCGGTAACGTTGAACGCAGGGTCATAATACTGGCTGGCACCTGAACTGCGGCCATAGCCGAGATTCACGCCGGCATAGAATCCGCTCCAGGTGAACAGCGGAAGGGCGCTGTAGGCCGGAGCCGGGGAGTAGCGTGACGGGAGGTCGGCAGCTCGGGCGTCCGAAACTGAAACGGCGAGGGCTGCGGTGGCAGCAAGAAGGCCGAGGGAGGAGGTACGCATCACTGTTGGTCCAGGTTGAACATCGAAATGTGCTAGGCATAAATTGCCTGTTCCGGGCTAAATAGGCTCGGAAGGAGTACCTACGCAATATGATTGCCTGTACCTGTTGGCGATATGCTTGACGCTTTATGAACGTTCGCGTCCCATAAACCATGAGATCGTCCAGCAATTGCTGGAAGTGAACATTCGCCCAAAAGAGCTACGGGATCGAACATTCCAGACCAAAGTTTAGAGACGAAGAAACTTCGCCCCGCTCCCGAGGCAGGGCTTCTTCTCGAAGCCTCATGCAAGTCAGGCTCGGCTCGCCTGTCGGTTCATGGCCTCGGCTCGCCGGGCAATCACGTCCACATCTGCACTCATGGGCAGCGTCGCAGGATCGAGCTCGGCGATGGGAAACCAGCACGCCTCAAGCGCATCGTCGCCGGCGAGAGGAGTGCCGGAAAGCCACCGGCAGCGGACGGCGATCAGAATGTAATGCTGGCGGATGCCGCCATCTCCGGAGGGGACGAAGATGTCGAGCGTGGTGATGATCTCCTGGGCCTCTCCCGTGACAGATGTCTCTTCCAGGAGCTCCCTGACGGCAGCCTTCGCAACCGTCTCTCCGAAATCGATCTTTCCGCCGGGAAAGCCCCAGAGACCCGCATCCGGCGGGTTGGCCCTGCGCACGAGAAGCGCCTGCCCCTCATGAATGACCACGGCGATCACTGCGGGAACAGGGGAGGGCGCATACGAAAAGGCTTGGTCAGTCATGGCCAAGCCTTAACGCATGGGACAGGTCTTCGATAGCGGACGATCAGCGGGTCTGCCGCAGGAAGGCCGATTGCAGGGGCTCTACGCTCTTGGTCATCCAACGGGCCGTGGTTTCCGCGACATCTTTCCATTGCGATGAAGTCGTCTCGAAGGCTTGGCGCGCCGCTCCGGTCTGGGCGTTCAAGCCGTCCGGAAGCCTGGGATTGTCGATTGCCGCGCGCCATAGGTCGAGAGCCGCATGGCCCTGGGTCTGAAGAGCCTGGATGATCTTCCCATTCACTTCGAGGGCGCCTTTGGCGGAAGCGGCAACCGTTTCGCGCACGGCTTGGCGAAACACCTCACCCTGATCGCGGAAGGAGACGACGAAAGGCTCGTCGTCCTTGGTCCTGCTTTCGGCAGCTGCGGGGAGCCCGTCCGCAGGAACGGGTTCTGCAGCCTGCACGATCTCCGACGCCTTGGCGACAGGTTCCGCCGCCATTTCGACGAGATCGGGCTTCGCAGCGCTCTTGGCGCTTCGGGTCCTGGTCTTCCTGGTTTCCGTCATGGTGACGTCCTCGCGAAGGTATTTATGAGAAGGCGCTTATTTCTTCGAGCCGGGCTGCTTCATGGCAGACTGGGCGATTGAACCGAATTCCTTCATCTGGGTCTGCATCGCCTCGAATTGATTGCGCACGAATTCAGCCTGGATCTGCATGGCTTCCTGCATGTCCTTGGCGCGGACCATGCGCTGCGCGAGGTCAAAAGCCGCGGCCAGGTTCTGCTCTGCATAGGTGAAGGTTTTCCGGGTGGCGTCCTTGGCGCTCGCCTGGACCGTGTTCGCGGAGCCCTCGAAGGTATCGACGGTCTTCTGAGCCGCGCTCATGAAACCATCGATCGCCTTGCGGGCCTGCTCGACGCTCTTCTCGGCAAAGTCGCGCATTTCAGCCGGGATTTCGTAGTTCTGGTTCGGGTTCGTTGCCATGGGTCGCTCCTCTTGCCTGGCATTTGTGCACTGCAATATCACATTGTGCGGTGCAAAATCAACTGCTGCCGGGCCTGAGGTGTTAAGGTTACCTCAAAGTAAAAGGATTCAAGAGCCCAAGCCTGCTGCCACCTTGCCAACATTCGTCTAAAACCCCTTCAATAAGATCATTCTACGTTGGTGCAGGAACGAGACCGCCATGAACCGGGCTCCCAACCCATACGAGGCGCTGATCGCGCGGCTTGCCGCCGAGCCGGACTTGAGCCTGATGGCCAAGTCCGGCGCGCCCGTGCTCGTCTGGGATCGCGGCATCGAAAGGCTCCTTTGGGCTTCGCCTGCCGCCGAGGGCTTGGCCGCGGCCTTCGCAGACGAGGCGGGGCGGCTCGTCCCTGGTCTTCGTGCCCGCGAGCGCTTGAAGGCTCTGGCCGCAGGGAGCGCCCCCCGCGAGGGCGCGTGCCTGGAGCGTCTACGCCTCAACCCGGTTCGCCCCTGGCAGCCTGTCCCCTGCGCCTGCCGTCTGGCGGTGTCGGAGAGTGGGGAAGAGGTTCTCGTGACTGCGCTCTTGGGGCCAGTTCCGCAAGGCTTCGAGCGCCCGAGCGAGCCTTTGCTCTCCATGGCGGGGCAAGAGGTTCCCTTCGACTCCGTAAACATGTCCCCGGAGCAGGCAACCATAGTGCAGGATAAGGCGCGGACCTCCGTGCGGTTCGTCTGGCAGGCCGATGCCGAGACCCGGTTCACGCATGTGTCGCCCGCCCTCGCCCAAGCCGTCGGCAGTCGGGCAGGGGACATCGTGGGCCGAACCTGGGATGAACTAACGCGCACGGTGGTGTCCGATCCCGAGGGGGCGGTTGCGGGCAGCCTCGCACGCCGTGAGACGTGGAGCGCGAGAACTGTTTATTGGAAGATGGACGATCAGCCCCTGGAAGTGCCCGTCGAGTGGGGCGGCATGCCGGTCTTCGGCGCCGACCGTGAGCTCCGGGGATTCCGTGGCTTCGGTCTGCTGCGCATGAACGAGATACGCGAGAGGGAGAGCCGGGATCTCCCTGGCACCGCGTCCGAGGCCAAGTCATTCCTGACGGATGCGGCCCTGCCGTTCTCGCCGCCGGAGAAGCAGGACACATCGGAAGCCGCCCCTCAGGAAGACGAGAGCTGGTTCACCCACCTGCGCGAGCGGGTGGCCGAAGCGCTCGGAAGCGCAAAGCCCGTCGAAACGCCATCGGAGACGACCGATGCTCCCCAGGCGCATGATGCCGCCGAGGAGACGCGTCCGGCGCCCGCCTCGAGCCTGTCCTCGGCGGAGCGCAGCGCTTTCCGCGAGATTGCCCGCGCCCTTGGAGCAAGGCTGGGAGAGAAGAGCGCTGGAACGGCAGCGCCTTCGGAAGAGGCGGCTGCAGAAGAATCGCCCCATGAGGCACCGCCGGCTGCCGAGCCGGGGCAGACCCCGCCTGGCGCACCGGCGGCGTCTGGGAATGCCGACCGGATTCTTGACCGCCTCCCGGTGGGTGTTCTCATTCATCGCGGCGAGGGCATTCTTTTTGCCAACCGCTTCCTTCTTGATTTGACCGGCTATGAGACGATCGAACAAGTCATGGACGATGGCGGTCTCGTGCAGCTGTTCCGTGGTTCCCCCGCGCTGAGCCCATCGGCAGAGGACGATACGGGCCTCGCGCTCACGACGCGCGACGGAGAGAGCATCGCCGTTGCCGTGCGCGCGTCCCATGTCGAGTGGAACGGCGAGCCGGCGCAGCTCATGCTGATCCGCCGGTCGTTCAGCCCGGGCCATGTACAAGACGCGCAGGACAGCCGCGTGCAAGAGCTGGAGGCGATCCTCGATACGGCAACCGACGGCGTGATCCTGTTCGACGAGGCAGGTCGCATCCTCTCCCTGAACCGCTCGGCAGAGGCTCTGTTCGGCTATCATCAGCGGGAGGTGGCGGGCTGCGCCATCACGGTGCTGCTTGCGCCTGAGAGCCACAAGGAGGCGCTCGAATACCTTGGAGGTCTGCAATCGCCGGGTGTGGCCAGCCTGCTCAATGATGGACGCGAAGTGCTGGGGCGCGAGCGGCAGGGCGGCACCATTCCGCTCTTTATGACCATGGGACAGGTGGGCGAGCATGTGGGAGGCGATGCGGACGGGGACGTGAACCGCAAGTTTTGCGCCGTGCTGCGGGACATGACCACCATCAAGAAGGCGGAAGGCGAACTCGTCGGCGCCAGACGGGCGGCGGAGGAGGCAAGCGCCCATAAATCCGATCTTCTCGCCAAGATCAGCCACGAGATCCGCACTCCCCTCAATGCCATCATCGGCTTTGCCGAAGTGATGCTGGAGGAGCGCTTCGGCCCCATCGGGAACGAGCGCTACAAGGAATACCTGCGCGACATTCACGCCTCGGGATCGCATGTGATCAGCCTCGTGAACGATCTTCTCGATCTGGCCAAGGTCGAGGCGGGCCGGCTCGAGTTATCGTTCACCGGCGTCAACCTCAACGATCTCGTGTCCTCCTGCGTGACCCTGCTCCAGCCGCAGGCCATGCGGGACCGCATCGTCGTGCGCACCAGCTTCGCGTCCCGGTTGCCGTCGGTGGTGGCCGATGAGCGCTCCGTGCGCCAGATCGTGCTCAATCTCGTGTCCAATGCCATCAAGTTCACTGATGCCGGCGGCCAGGTGATCGTCTCTACGGCCATGACGGATCGGGGCGAGGTGGCGTTCCGCGTGCGGGATACGGGCATCGGCATGACGCCTGAAGAGGTCGAGGCGGCCCTCGAGCCGTTCCGTCAGATCGCCACCTCGCGCAAGCCCGGCGGGACGGGCCTGGGCCTTCCGCTCACCAAGGCCCTGGTCGAGGCCAACCGGGGCGCCATGAAGATCGCGAGCAGCCCGAAGGAGGGCACGCTCGTGGAGGTGATCTTCCCTCCGACGAGGGTGCTTGCAGGGTGACATCTGCCCTTCCGCGGATTTGATCCAGGACCTTTGATCCCCGGGCTTTGAGCGTTAGCTTTGGGGAACTGTTCCAAAGCCTCGCGCGAGACGAAGGATCGCTCATGTCCACCTATCGCCTGGATACGCTGTTCGGCCCCCGATCCATCGCCGTCGTCGGGGCAAGCCCGCGGCCGGGCTCCCTGGGGCTGACTTTCCTGAGAAACCTGATCCAGGGCGGGTTTGCAGGGTCGCTTTATCCCGTCAATCCGCATCACAGGGAGATCGAGGGCAGGCCGTGTTTCGCGTCTATTGCCAAGCTGCCCGAAACGCCCGATCTCGTCGTCGTCGCGGTGCCGCCCCGCAATGTGCTCGACGTGATCGAGGATGCGGGCCGGAGAGGGGTGGCCGCCGCCATCATCGCGACCGCCGGTCTCGGTTACGGCGCGGATTCCCTGTCCGAGCAGGTGAGGCTCGCGGCAAGGCGATATGGCCTGCGCATCGTCGGGCCGAACTGCATCGGCGTCCTGTCTCCTCGGGCGCGCATGAATGCGAGCTTCGCCGCCCACGACGCCAAGCTCGGAGACCTCGCGCTCATCTCCCAGTCGGGTGCGGTGGCAGTGGGTCTCGTGGAGTGGGCAGCGCAGCGGCAAGTCGGCTTTTCCGCCATCGTGTCGCTTGGCGACAAGATCGATGTGGATTTCAGCGATTGCCTCGACTTCTTTTCCGCCGATGCCGGCACGCGCGCGATCCTGCTCTACATCGAATCCATCGAGAACGCGAAGAAGTTCATGTCGGCGGCACGTGCCGCGGCGCGCATCAAGCCCGTGGTGGTCATCAAGGCCGGACGCCATGCGCAGGGCGCGAAGGCGGCGGCAACGCATACGGGGGCCCTGGCAGGCTCCGATGCCGTGTACGACGCTGCGTTCCGTAGGGCGGGCCTGCTGCGCGTGCTTGATCTCGACCAGCTTTTCGCGGCGGCCGAGACGCTCGGGCGGCAGAAGCCGTTCCCCGGCAACCGCCTCGCGCTTCTCACCAACGGGGGCGGTGTCGGCGTTCTCGCGACGGATCGGCTCATCGACATGGGAGGGACACTCGCCAGCGTCTCGCCGGCGACGTTCGAGAGGCTTAGCGCCATTCTCCCGCCCACATGGTCGCAGGGCAACCCGGTGGACATCATCGGCGATGCGGATCCGGCACGTTACGCGGGTGCGCTCGAAGCGCTGCTCGACGATCCGGGGAACGATGCCATCCTCATCCTGAACGTGCCCACCGCCGTCGCGGGCGCGGCCGACGTGGCGAGAACCGTCACGGACGTGATCAAGCGCCACCGCGCGAAAGGCTTCCAACAGAAGCCGGTCTTCGCGGCCTGGATCGGGGAGGATCCGGATTCGGCGCGCGTCTTCGAGGCGGCTCGCATTCCCCATTATGCGACCGAAGCCGATGCGGTGCGTGGTTTCATGCAACTCGTTCGCTATCGTGAGGCGCAGACGGAGCTGATGGAAACGCCCGACAACCTGCCCCACGACTTCTCGCCGGATTCGGAAGCGGCTCGCGCGATTGTCGCTCAGGTGCTGGCGGAGAACCGCCGATGGCTCAATCCGCTCGAGGTCGATGCGCTGCTCAGGGCCTACGACATTCCCACCGCGCCCGTGACTCTGGCCAGAACGCCGGACGAGGCGGTCGAGGCCGCGCGGCCCGTCCTAGCCGGGGGCGGACGGGTGGCAGTGAAAGTGCTTTCGCCCGACATCGTGCACAAATCCGATATCGGCGGGGTGCAACTCGATCTCTCAACGGAAGAGTCGGTGCGCAAGGCCGCCGCCGATATCTTCGAGCGTGCCGGGCGCCTGCGGCCCGATGCCTCGATCACGGGGGTCATGGTTCAGCCCATGGTGCGCCGGGCCAAGGCGCGCGAGCTGATAGCGGGCCTCGCGGACGATCCGTCCTTCGGCCCCGTCGTGTTGTTCGGTCGCGGCGGAACGGCGGTGGAGGTCATCAACGACCGGGCGCTCGCCCTGCCACCGCTCGATCTGAAGCTCGCGGACGATCTCATCGCACACACTCGCGTTTCGCGGCGTCTCAAGGCCTACCGGGATGTTCCGGCCGCCGACGAGCGTGCGATCGCGCTCACCCTCGTGAAGCTCGCGCAGCTTGCCGCCGACGTGCCGGAGGTGCGCGAGCTCGATATCAACCCGCTCCTCGCCGACCACACCGGCGTGATCGCCGTCGACGCGCGCGTCCTCGTGGCACCTGAAGTGAAAAAAGGGAGAGGGCATCCGCGCTTCGCCGTCAGGCCCTATCCGACGGAATGGGAGCGCACCGTCACTCTGCGCAACGGGCGCAAGGCTTTCGTGCGTCCCGTCAGGCCGGAGGATGAGGAGGAGTTCAGGCGCTTCTTCGAAAAGATAACGCCGGAAGATCTGCGCCTGCGCTTCTTCGCGCCGGTCCGCGATTTCAGTCACCCCTTCCTGGCCCGGCTGACGCAGCTCGATTACGCCCGCGCCATCGCCTTCGTGGCCTTCGACGAGCAGACCGGGGAGATGATGGGCGCGGTTCGCCTGCATGCCGATGCCAATCACGAGACGGGCGAATACGGCATTCTCCTGCGCTCCGATCTCAAGGGGCTCGGCCTCGGATGGATCCTCATGCGCCTGATGATCGAATGGGCGAAGGCGGAGGGCCTGCACGAAGTCGAAGGGCAGGTTCTGCGTGAGAACACCACGATGCTCGAGATGTGCCGAAGCCTCGGCTTCTCCATTCGCATCGATCCCGATGATCCGGAGCTGCGCATCGTGACGCTCCCCATCGCCTCCATTGAGGAGCCGGGGAAGCTGGCGGACTCGGTCTAGAGACAAATGGCCCGCTTACGGGCGGGCCATTGCATGCGGTATTGCCGGACCGAGCCTTAATGATCGTCGTCGAGGCCGCCGATATGCTTCTGCGCATAAAGCTCGACGCCGACCTGCTCGACGAGGTTGAGCTGGGTCTCGAGGAAGTCGATGTGGCCTTCCTCATCGGCCATCAGCTCCTCGAAGAGGTTCTTCGACACGCGGTCGCCGATGCTGTCGCAATAGGCGGCTGCTTCGCCATAGAGATTGCGGGCATCGTACTCAGCGGCGAGATCCGACTCGAGGATCTCCTGGATGTTCTGGCCGATCCGCAGCGGATCGAGCACCTGCAGGTTGGCAAATCCTTCGAGGAAGATGATGCGTTCGATGAAGCGATCGGCGTGGTGCATCTCCTCGATGGATTCCTTGCGCCACGTCTTGGCGAGTTCCTTGTAGCCCCAGTCATCGAGGAGCCGGTAATGCAGCCAGTACTGGTTGACCGCCGTCAGCTCGCTGCGCAGGCCGCGATTGAGATACTCGATAACCTTCGGATCACCCTTCATCCTATCCTCACATCCTAACGGCGACAGAAACGTCGGACCTTCTTTAGAGGATTTATGAACTAGGGTGAAATCCTCTTTGTTCAAAGATGCGGCTCGGCGGCCACTTTTTCGAGGGAAGCGGGGCAGCAGCCCCGCTGACAGGCGGCAATCGGGTCCGCCCCTGCGTCCGCCAGCGCCTTGTTCATGATATCCCGGATCGTCCGGGCACAGCGGCCACAATTGGGGCTGCAGCCCAGGCAGCGATAAACCTGAGCGGGCGTTCGCGGACAGCCCGGTCCCGGCTTGAGGCAGGCCTTCACATCGCCGTCGGAGAGGATGTTGCAGGAGCAGACGATCATTGTTTTTCTAGTTTAGAACTATTAAAAACTGCATTTGATTTCAAAGGCTTACACGAAATTACCGGTGGGCGCCATAGCCTTGGCCGCGCCCAGATGCCACAGGACGGAAGGTGTTCAGCTCAGGCGCCGGAAAAGTTCGGGATAGTCCAGGACGAAACCGTCCTCATCGACAGGCAGCTCCGCCGTGAAGGCGCTGTCGAGGCTTTCGAAGCGATAGAGGGAGCCTGGTTCGAGAGCCGTGTAGCGCTGGGTACGGGGCGAGACGGTCAGATCCGGAACGGCGATGTAGCAGAGGCGAATGTCGGCCGCGGTTCCGGCCGGCCATTCCAGCCGCCGGATCGGCAGGGTATTGGTCAGCGGCGTCGCCTGGATATCCACGTCGATGCAGCCCTGCAGCTCGGGCTGAGGTTTGCCGTTCTCGATCCAGCTTCCCTGCCCGTTGCTCTCCAGCTCCAGCAGCCGTCCGGAGGTGGTCCGGAGATGGACGGCCCTCGTCCGCCACGTGGAGTCCACCTTGAGACGGTAATGCAGGCCGAACTTGCCCCCGTCTGCCTGGCCGATCACGATTCCGGAGATCGTGAGGCCGCCATCCGCGGGGCGCACGTCGGCGTGTTCCAGGCCAGCCTCGCAGCCGTCCCAGGCCGACCAGCGGAGGGTGCGAAAGACCAGAGGGCGAGCGGGCATGGCGGCCTCCAAGCTTGAGCAATGGAGAGAAGAATATGCCAGTTCGCAGCCTTTGGGAGTCCGCTTTTACTCCTGCACGACGATCACATGGAGCCGCCGGGGGCCGTGAGCACCAAGCAGCAGGGTCTGTTCGATATCGCCGGAACGGGAGGGGCCGGTGATCCAGTTCACCGTGCGGGGCATGCTGCCTTTGCCGAAGGCGAAACGCACCCGGTTCCACACGGATTCGTAATCGCTCGCAATGTCCTTGGCCGAGACCACGATGATGTGGTTGTCCGGCAGGAAGTTGAGGGTGGAGGGGTTCTCCGGCCCCGAGATCATGGCGAGGGTGCCCGTTTCGGCCACGCCGCCGAAGGCATGGCTGACCGCATTGAGATCGCCGCCCTGGCTTGGTCCGTGCGAGATCTCCAGCGTCGTCTCGCTCCACGGCATGGTCTTCAGGCGCGGATCGTCGCCCATGCGAACGGTCGCCGGAAGGTTGTGATTGCGCAGGTACAGGGCGACGGATTGCGGCACTTCCGCGGGAGAGCCCACCTCCGTCACGGTGGCGAGCGAGGCTTCGGCCATCGTCCTGAACAGCGCGATGCGCTCCTCGCCGGAGACCTGCCCGCGAGTGGGGATCACGCCTTTCGGCGCCCGTTCCAGCCGATCCTGCACGATCTGCCTGCGGATGGCCTCATTGCCTTTCACGCCGAGGGAACGGCGGATGCTGGCGAAAATCTCGTCGCGGGCGCTCATGCCGCTCTCCTGTTGCGTTCGCGCTGCCAGCGCGCCTGGAATGTCTCGCCCTCTGGGGCCGGGAAGTCGCGGTGCTTCGTCCAGCCTTTCGCGAGCGGCAGCCAGGAGAAGCGGCCGCGCTGGCGTCCGGCGAAGCCCAGCGTGGCCATGGCGGCGCGGGTTGCGAAGCGGTAGAGGGCGGGGCGCTTGGCGAAGAACCCCCAGAGGCGCAGGCCCGAGCGGACGGAGGCGGGGGTCAGGTGCCGCTCGAATTCCCGCTCGCGCCAATGGCGCATGAGCTTGGGGAGCGGAATGCGCACGGGGCACACGCTCTCGCAGCGCCCGCAGAAGGTGGAGGCATTGGGCAGGTGCCCCGCCTTGTCGACGCCGATGAGCGAGGGGGTGAGCACGGCACCCATCGGACCGGGATAGACCCAACCATAGGCATGGCCGCCCACCGCATGATAAACGGGGCAATGGTTCATGCAGGCCCCGCAGCGGATGCAGCGCAGCATCTCCTCGAAGCTCGTGCCGAGCATGGAGGAACGTCCGTTGTCGATCATCACCACGTGGTAGTTCTCAGGTCCGTCCGCATCGCCGGAGCGGCGCGGGCCCGTCGAGAAGGTCGTGTAGACCGACATCTCCTGACCCGTGGCCGAACGCGCGAGGACGCGCAGGAGCTGGCTCGCATCTTCCAGCGTCGGCACCAGCTTCTCGATGGACGCGAGGACGATGTGCGTCTTCGGCAGGATCTGCGTCAGGTCCCCATTGCCTTCATTGGTGACGATGATCGAGGTGCCGGTCTCGGCCACCAGGAAGTTCGCCCCTGTGATCCCCACATCCGCCGCGAGGAAGCGCTCGCGCAGGACCGCACGCGCTTCGGTCAGCAGCTGCACGGGCTCGGAGAGATCGCGTTTGGCATCGAGATGCGTATGAACGCGGCGGAAATCCTGTTCCACCTGGGTCGCGTTCAGATGCACGGCAGGCGCGATGATGTGGCTCGGCAGCTCATTGCGCAGCTGAATGATGTATTCGCCCAGATCCGTCTCGACGGGCCTGATGCCGTTGGCTTCCAGGTAATGGTTGATCCCGATTTCCTCGGAGATCATCGACTTGCCCTTGGTGACCGTCTTTGCCCCGGCATCACGGCAGATGTTCAGGATGATCTCGCGCGCCTCGTCCGCGTTGCGGGCGAAATGCACATGGCCCCCGGACGCCTTCACCTTCTCCTCGTACGCTTCGAGGTACAGGTCGAGATGTTCGAGCGTGTGGTTCTTGATGTCGCGCGCGGAATCCCGCAGGGCCTCGAATTCGGGGAGCTTGTCGGCGGCGGCCTGACGCTTGTCGATGAAGCCCTGCTTCACGTTGTTCAGCGCCTTCTGCAGCTGGGGATCGTGAAGCGCGCGAGCGGCGTTCTGCTTGAACTGGGGTGACGTGGTGTGAACGGTCATGACTGGTTTTGCTTAAGCGCCGCATCCTTGGCGAGGCCGATGGCGGGCTCGTGGGTCATGTTGGCGAGAACCTCGGCCACATGTCGCACCTTGACGGGCTTGCCGTCGCGGCTGAGTTTGCCCGCCATGTTCATGAGGCAGCCGAGATCGCCTGCGAGCAGGGTCGGCGCATGCGTGGCTTCCACATTCCTGGCCTTGGCCTCGACGATGGAGGCCGATATGTCGCTGTACTTGACCGCGAAGGTTCCGCCGAAGCCGCAGCACACGTCGCTGTCGTTCATCTCGACCAGCGTGAGGCCTCTCACGCTCGATAGGAGCATGCGCGGCTGGGGCTTCACGCCCAGTTCCCGAAGGCCTGAGCAGGAATCGTGATAGGTCACGGCGCCATGATAGGTCGCGTCGACCTGGGTGACGCCGAGGACATCCACGAGGAAGCTCGTCAGCTCGAAGGTCTTGTCCGCGAGAGCGTTCGCCTTCGCGCGCCAGTTCGGATCCTCCTCGAACAACTCCGGATAATGTTTCCGGATCATCCCGGCGCAGGAGCCCGACGGGGCAACCACGTAGTCGAATCCCTGGAACGTCTCGATCATCCGCATGGCCAAGTCCCGGGTGGTGCCCCGGTCGCCCGAGTTGTAGGCGGGCTGGCCACAGCAGGTCTGGACGGGCGCCTCGACGATGCAGCCCGCATCCTCCAGAAGCTTGACGGCCGCGAAACCCACGGACGGGCGCATCAGATCGACCAGGCAGGTCACGAAAAGGCCGACTCGGGGCTTCCCGCGTCGGCTGGAGGGCAGGGCGCTCATTGAGTGACCTTTTGACCCTGGGCGTCGAACTGCTTCAGGTATGCGACGAGGTCGTTGATTCTCTGCTCGTCCTTGAGACCCGCATAGATCATCTTGGTGCCGGGAATCTTGGCTTTCGGGTTCTTGATGTAATCTGCGAACGTCGCCTCGTCCCAGGTCAGGCCGGAATTTTTGTTGGCCGGGGAGTAGTTGTAGCCCTCGACCGAGCCGGCGGTGCGGCCGATGAGGCCGTTCAGGTGAGGCCCTACCGCGTTCTTGGCGTTCGGGCCGACCTGATGGCAGGCGCGGCACTGGGCGAATACCTTCTCGCCGGCGGCGGCGTCCTGCGCCTGGGCTTGAGCGAACCCCGCAAGCAGGATAGCGGCAGAGAGAACCAAGGAACGCATCAGAAACTCCTTATCTGGATGAAGCCCCACCTTAGAGGGGCTCTACATTATTGGAAAATTCCTCCAAGGCCAGCTACCTTGTCCGGAAAGGCAGCCATGCCGCGCAAGCAATCGGAAGAACGCCCAGGGAGGGTGTCATGACCATCGCATTTCCCAGGCCGGACGAGGCCGTTCTGGCCCGCCGCAATGAGATCATCGGGGGATTGGCGCGACTTGTCGCATCGGAGGCCCTCATCATTTCCGAGGACGAGCGCCGGGCCTTCGAGACCGACGGTCTCACCGCCTATCGCCAGATGCCCCTGGCCGTCGTCCTGCCCTCCACGACACAGGAAGTATCGGCCGTGATGAAATTCTGTCACGAGCAGGGGGTGAAGGTGGTGCCGCGCGGGGCAGGGACGTCCCTGTGCGGAGGGGCGATTCCCCAACCCGACGCCATCGTCCTCGGCGTCGCCAAGATGAACCGGGTGCTCGACATCGATTTCGAGGGCCGCACTGCCAGGGTCCAGGCGGGCATCACCAATCTGGGAATCAGTCAGGCGGTCGCGCATGAGGGTTTCTTCTATGCTCCCGACCCGTCGAGCCAGCTGGCCTGCACGATCGCGGGCAACATCGCCATGAATTCCGGCGGGGCGCATTGCCTGAAATACGGCGTGACCACCAACAACCTGCTCGGGGTCACCATGGTGATGCTCGACGGCGCGGTGGTGAAGGTCGGCGGCGAGCATCTCGACAGCCCGGGCTACGACCTTCTCGGCCTCATCTGCGGCTCGGAGGGGCAGCTCGGCGTCGTCACCGAAGCGGTGGTTCGCATCCTTCGCGCGGCCGAAGGCGCGCGTCCCGCGCTCCTCGGCTTCGAGAAGGCGGAGGATGCGGGCGCTTGCGTCGCGGCGATCATCGGTGCGGGCATCATCCCGGTGGCGCTCGAATACATGGACAAGCCCGCCATCCAGATCTGCGAGGCCTTTGCCCATGCGGGCTATCCGCTCGACGTGGAGGCCATGCTCATCGTGGAGGTCGAGGGTTCCGACCAGGAGATCGAGGACATGCTCCGGCGCATCGTCGCGATCGCGGAGCCCTTCAAGCCGAAGACCATGAAAGTCTCTCAATCGGAGGCCGAGAGCGCCGCGATCTGGAAGGGGCGCAAATCGGCCTTCGGCGCCACGGGTCGCGTGGCCGACTACATCTGCATGGACGGCACGATCCCCACGGGCCAGTTGCCCTATGTTCTCAAGCGCATCGACGAGATCGCGAAGTCTTATGGCCTTGGCGTCGCCAATGTGTTCCACGCGGGCGACGGCAACCTGCATCCGCTCGTCATGTTCAACACGAACGTCCCGGGCGAGATGGAGAAGGCCGAGAAGGCCGGGGAGGATATCCTCCGGCTCTGCGTGGAGGTCGGCGGCTGCCTGACCGGCGAGCATGGCGTCGGCATCGAGAAGCGCGATCTCATGACCTGCCAGTTCAACGAGGTCGATCTCGCGCAGCAGATGCGCGTGCGCGGCGTGTTCGATCCTCGCTGGCTGCTCAACCCTGCCAAAGTATTTCCACTGGAAGGAAGGCTCGCTGCGTGACAACCCATCTTCCCCGTGACGAGCAGGACGCCTCAACGATCGTCCGTGACGCTTCCGAGAAGGGCATCCTGCTCAACCTCTCCGGCCAGAACACGAAGGCCGAGATGGGTCGTCCGAACCAGACGGATGCTTCGATTTCATCGAGCGGGCTGACTGGCATCACGCTCTACGAGCCCGCAGAGATGGTGATTTCCGCACGCAGCGGAACGCCCGTCTCCGAAGTGATTCGCACGCTCGCCGAAAAAGGGCAGGAACTTCCCTTCGAGCCGATGGATTATCGCCCGCTCCTCGGCACCAGGGCGGAGCCCACCATCGGCGCGGTGGCGGCCATGAACATCTCGGGTCCGCGCCGCATCGCGGCGGGCGCGGCGCGCGACAGCCTCATCGGCGTGCGCTTCGTCAACGGGCGCGGCGAGGTGGTGAAATCGGGCGGACGCGTGATGAAGAACGTCACTGGCCTCGATCTCGTGAAGCTCATGGCCGGCTCGTGGGGAACGCTCGGCTTCCTCACGGAGGTGACCTTCAAAGTGCTGCCGAAGCAGGAGCGCATGGCGACGCTCGTGCTGCGCGGCCTCAAGGACGACCGGGCCGTCGAGGCGCTCTCGCAGGCGCTCGGGTCGCCCTACGACGTGACGGGCGCCGCTCATATTCCGGCACGCGACCGGCAGGGGGCGAGCACGCTGATCCGGCTCGAAGGCTTTTCCGTCTCGGTCGATTACCGCCTCGGCGAACTGCGCCGTCTGCTCAAGCGCTTCGGCGGGTCCACGGACATCCTGGAGGGCCGGGGGGCAGAGGCCGTCTGGCAGTCGCTGCGTGATGCGACCGTGCTGACGGACGGCGCCGACCGCGCGATCTGGCGTGTCTCGACGCCGCCCACAAAGGGTCCTGAGTTCACGAAGCGCATCGCTCAGTCGCTCGATGCGCAATGGTTCTACGACTGGGGCGGCGGCCTCATCTGGATCTCGACGCCGGTCGACGGCGATGCGGGCGCTTCCGCCCTGCGCGAGGCGACCCAGACGCTCGGGGGGCATGCGACGCTCGTGCGCGCGCCGGCCGAGATCCGCTCGGCCGTCGATGTGTTCGAGCCGCAGAGCGAGAGGCTGATGACGCTCACGAGAGGCATCAAGGCCTCCTTCGATCCCGCGGGGATTCTCAATCCGGGCCGGATGTATGCGGGCGTCTGAGATGGCCCGTGGCGCTGCGATGGGGGGCGCAGCCGACGAGCGGGGCTTGAGGCCCGCCGTCTATGCCGTCGGGGCCATCGCGCTCGTCGCGATCACCGCCGCGATCCTGCTCGCCATGGGCCGCACGCCGATCTGCACATGCGGGACGGTGGAACTCTGGCACGGCGCGGTGCACGATTCCGGGAACTCGCAGCACCTGACGGATTGGTACACCCCCTCGCACGTCATCCACGGCTTCGTGTTCTACATGGGCGCGTGGCTCATCGGTCGCTTGCGCGGAAAGCCGCTGCCGTTCGGGCTTGCGCTGCTCCTCGCCATCGGGGCCGAGGCCGCGTGGGAGATCGTCGAGAACACCGACATGGTGATCGAGCGCTACCGTGCGACGAATATTGCCCTCGACTATTATGGCGACAGCGTCATCAATTCGGTGTCGGATGTGCTCTTCATGATTCTCGGGTTCTTCCTGGCCCGGTCCTTCCCGGTCTGGCTGACGGTTGCCGCGGCCGTGCTGATGGAACTGTTCGTCGGATACTGGATCCACGATAATCTCGCCCTCAATATCATCATGTTGATCTACCCGATCGAGGCCATCAACCAGTGGCAATCGGCGATCTGAGATAAGACGATGCAAACCAATTTCACGCCCGAGCAGCTCCAGGATTCGGCGACGGCCTCTTCGGAGAAGATCCTCCGGACCTGCGTCCATTGCGGCTTCTGCACGGCGACCTGCCCGACCTATCTTCTGCTCGGCGACGAACTCGACTCGCCGCGCGGGCGCATCTACCTCATCAAGGACATGCTGGAGAGCGGCAAGCCCGCCTCGCCGGAGGTGGTGAAGCATATCGACCGCTGCCTGTCGTGCCTGTCCTGCATGACCACCTGCCCATCGGGCGTGCACTACATGCACCTCGTCGATCATGCCCGCTCCTACATTGAGACCACCTATACGAGGCCCGGGCATGACCGGCTGCTGCGCGGGCTGCTCGCGCGCGTTCTGCCCTATCCGAACCGCTTCCGCGTCGCCATCGGCGCGGCGCAGCTCGCCAGACCCTTCAAGGGGCTGATCGGCGCGCTCCCTCTCCTGGGCAAGCGACTGCAGGCGATGATCGAACTCGCACCCGCCCGGATGCCAGCCCGTTCGCCTTCGGGCCAGCCAGGCACGTTCAAGCCCGCAGGCGAGCGCCGCGGCCGGGTGGCCATTCTCTCCGGCTGCGCCCAGCCGGTGCTCGAGCCTGGTTTCAACGAGGCCGCCATCCGCCTACTCAACCGGCATGGCGTCGAGGTCGTCCAGCCGAAGGGGGAGGGCTGCTGCGGCGCGCTCGTCCATCACATGGGGCGGGAGGAGCAGGCGCACGACTTCGCCAGGCGGAACATCGACGCCTGGATCGCCGAGATGGACGGGGAGGGTTTGGATGCCATCGCCATCACCGCCTCCGGCTGCGGCACCACGATCAAGGATTACGGCTTCATGTTCCGGGACGATCCGGCCTATGCCGAGAAGGCGGCCCGCGTTTCGGCCATCGCCAAGGACGTCACGGAATATGTCCTGACCCTCGAACTTGCCGGGCCGGTGCGGGAGACGGATCTCGTTGTCGCTTATCACTCCGCCTGCTCCATGCAGCACGGCCAAGCCATCCGCACCGAGCCCAAGACCCTTCTGAAGAAGGCGGGCTTCACCGTGAAGGACGTTCCGGAAGGCCACATCTGCTGCGGCTCGGCGGGCACCTACAACCTGCTTCAGCCTGAGATCGCCGCTCAGCTGAGGGCCCGGAAGGTGGCTAATATCGAGCGCACGAAGCCCGACCTCATCGCGACGGGTAATATCGGCTGCATGACCCAGATCGGGAAGGGAACGGAGATCCCGATCGTCCATACGGTCGAGCTTCTTGATTGGGCGACCGGCGGGCCTATGCCGAAAGCCCTTGAAAAGGCAGGTTTCCAGGACCGTCTGCCGCAGCCTGCGCCCGTTGCGGCCGAGTGAGGTCACGGAAGCACTTGAAATGAAATTTCGTTTCCAATCGGGGTGACTCTGGGTTAAAAGGTGCCGGAGTGTGATCATCAGGCGTGAAGGGGCGGCACCATGTCCTCGGGTTGGACGTCTTTCAGGAACCGTTTCGGCAGCAGGAAGCCACAGGACGAGAGGCTGAGCGTTCTGCCCGACGCCGTTGACGATGCAGCATCACCGGCCGCTGCAACCGTCGCACCCGAACCCGTCATCGTCCGGCCCAACGGAGCTCTCGACTCCGTGGGACAGAAGAACGAGCTCATCCGCGTCCGCTTCGCCAACATGATCGACCGGCTGGAGGAGATCCGCAGTCTCAAGGAGGATTTCGCCCTCCTGAGCGAGCCGGTGAGCGATCTCATCCGAAGCTATCCCCAGCTCCAGTCGCGCCTGCTCGAAACCGAGGCGGTGCTCAGGCAGGAGACCGAGACCACCGCCTCGCTCCGCCGCGAACTGCAGGATCTGAACACGACCCATGCCCGCACCATGGACGATCTGGTTGCCACGGTCTCTCAGCTGCGCAAGGCCGAGTCCAAGACCCGGGAGCAGGAATCCCACATCGAGGATCTGCGCCTCAGCGTGAAGGACAAGGAGGCGATGGTCGCCGACCTCGAGAACCAGCTGGCCATCGAGACCGAGCGCGCCCGCAATATCACCGAGGAGAACCAGGCCCTGCGCCTGGAGGCGCAGGAGGCCGACCAGACCGTTGCCCGCGCGGAGCGCGAGCTCATCGAGACCCGCGAGCGCAACGGCCTCCTCGACCACGAGGTGAAGCGCCTGCAGAAGGTGGCGGAGGAGCAGAACTACCGTCTCTCCAGCCTCACCAACCGCTATGGCGAGCTGGAGACCCAGCTCGAGGGCACCCGCCAGCGCGCCTCCGAACTCGAAACCAAGCTCATGGCCGAGCAGGTGCTTCGCCAGCGCCTCGAGACGCAGCTGGATTCGGAGCGTTCCTCCCACCAGACCGACCTGTCGGCGCTGGACATGAAGATCGAGGGGCTCAACTCGCGTCTGGCCGCTACGGACAAGATCCTGGCCCATACCCGCGACCAGCTGCGCGACAAGAACGAGGCACTTCGCGGCGTCGAGCGGAACCTCAAGGAGACCACTATCGAGAAGAATACCCTCGACCGCCGCCTGGAAGCGACCCAGCAGGAGGTCGAACGCCAGGTAGCCATGGTCAACGAGCTCCAGCGCTCGCGCATCGAGCTGCAGGAGCGCGTCGAGATGCTCAACAAGGCCATTGCGGCCAAGGACTTCCAGATCGAGAGTTCCGACAATAAGCTGGCGAGCCTCACCGAGCGCATCGACCAGCTCACCAAGCGCTTCGAGCAGGAGCGCAGTACCCTGGAAGCCGCCAACCGCCGCCTCACGGAAGAGCTGCAGAACGAAAAGGCCGAGCGCTCTCTCGTGCAGGGGGCGCTCGAAATCGCCCGCGAGAGCCGCGTCAAGATTCAGAAGAAGTACATCGCTCTTCGCAAGAAGACCCGCCTCGATTCTCAGGAGGACGAGGTCGGACTCCTCGACGAGGAAGAAGCCGAGACGAATGTTCATCCGTTGAAATCCGCGGACGGCGAATAGATCATGAAGAAGCCAGCCGATGCGGGGCCTTTGCCCGGCCACTGATAAGCCTTCGCGCGGGCGCTTGCGCGATTTGCAATTTGTCTGATCGCGCCCATCTCCCTGAGGCTCGGCACCCCTGCCGAAGCACGGATGTGCCATGAGAGGAGGACAGGAACGATGGTCCAGCATCCCGCGATCGCGCCGAAGCGTGTCGCCGTCATCACCGGAGCGGCAAGCGGCATTGGCCTTGCCGCGGCCAGGCGCCTTGCGGAACTCGGGATGAGGGTCTGCCTCGCCGACCTGCCCGGTGAGGCGCTCGAGCGCGCCGCCGGGGAGGTGGCCGGGATCGGCGGCTCTCAGAACGTGCTCGCCGTTCCCACGGATGTCGGCCGCCGCCAGGACGTGGAGAGCCTGAGGGACAAGGTTATGGCATCCTTTGGGGAAGTGGCCGTGCTGATGAACAACGCGGGCACGGAAGGCGGGGGAGGGCTCTTCGGCGATCCGCAGCGTTGGCAGGCCATTCTCCAGACCAATCTCTGGGGCGTCGTCAACGGCGTGCAGGTCTTTGCTCCCGTCATGGCCGAGCAGGGCACGCCTGGCGCTATCGTCAATACGGGTTCGAAACAGGGCATCACTACCCCGCCGGGCGACACGGCCTACAATGTCTCCAAATCTGGCGTGAAGGTGGTGACGGAGGCGCTGGCCCATGAGCTGCGCAACAAGCCGGAATGCAAGGTGACGGCGCATCTCCTCATCCCGGGCTTCGTTTTCACCGGCTTCACTCGGGCGAGGGGCGTCACGGAGAAGCCTGCCGGGGCCTGGACCCCGGAACAGGTGATCGATTTCCTGTTGCCGGCCCTGGAGCGCGGCGATTTCTACGTGCTCTGCCCGGACAACGAGACAACACGCGCAATGGATGAAAAGCGCATCCGGTGGGCCGCCGAGGACATCACCGAGAACCGTCCCGCCCTGTCCCGGTGGCATCCCGATTTCAAGGACGCCTTCGGGAGGATGATGGAGGGGAAATGAGCGGCGCATTCGATCCATCGGCCTTCCGCGCCCGGATAGGGGCGCTCCTCGATCGCCATGCTCGCGCCTTCGGGGGCGCGGATGACCGGCATGCCGTCTTGCGCCGGCAGCTCGAGAACGGGGATGACATCCATAGCCGGGCCACATTCCCCGGCCATGTCACCACGTCGGCATTCATTCTCGATCCGGCGGGTCGGCGGGTTGTGCTGGTCCATCACCGCTCCCTCGCCCGATGGCTGCAGCCGGGCGGCCATTACGAGGCGCCTGAAAGTCTTGAGCAAGCCGCCCTGCGGGAAGCCTTCGAGGAAACGGGCGTGCAGGGGCTGGCACTCGATCCCTGGCATCCCGAATCCGGCCTGCCGATCGACATCGACAGCCACCTCATTCCCGCCCGCCCTCAGAAAGGAGAGCCGGAGCATTGGCATCACGACATCCGCTTCGTCCTGCGGGCGGAGGAGGGGAGCATGCATCCCGATCTGTCCGAGGTGAAAGGTGCCGAATGGCGCGCCGTGGCGGAACTGGAGGTCATTGCGCCTGAGGCTCTGCGGAACATGCGCAAGCTCGGTCTCGCTCACCTCTAATAAAACACGAGGACGCGCTTACATGAAGGTCTCATGGTGCATTCGCGAAGGAGGTCTGCCATGAACGATCAGGAACGTGAGGTGATTGCCGACATTTTCCGACGGCTCGAACAGGTGGCGAACCAACCGCGCGATCCGGAGGCTGAGCGCTTCATCGGTGAAAAGCTGCGTCAGCAGCCTTACGCGCCCTATGCGATGGCGCAGACCATCTTCGTTCAGGAGCAGGCACTCGCAAGGCTCCAGGCCGAGAACGAGCAACTGCGCGCCGAACTCGATCACGTCAGTCGCCAGCCGCAGAAGGGCGGGCTTCTGTCCGGGATCTTCGGTGGAGGCACGCGTCCGCCGGGACCCGCCTATAATACGCCGCCTGCGCGCCGCGCCTCGCCATGGGGAGCGCCGCAGCCGATGCACCAGCAATCCTTTGGCGCGCAGGCTCCGGCGCAGGGGCCCTGGGGTGGCGGCATGATGCAGTCGCGCGGCGGGTTCCTGCAGACGGCGCTCTCGACCGCCGCGGGTGTCGCCGGCGGCATGATGATCGCCAATGCTCTGTCGCATGCGTTCGGCGGAGGCGGGCCCGGCGACGGGAATGCGGCTCCCGACTCGTCGGCCCTCGCCGATCTCGGCAATGATCAGGGCGGCAACACGGATTTCGCCGGCATCACGGACTCGCTCTACGAGAACCCGGACCGGAACCGCGACGATTTCTCCGATTTCGGCGGCGACGCCGGAGATGACGGAGACTGGGCTTGAGCGCGTCAACTCACATGCTTCACGCGTCCTCGCCGGGCTCGTCTCGGGGAGGACGCGTGTGAGAACGCCAAATTGAGGAAGGCATGGATGACCGGAGCAGGTCCGGTCATGAAGATGCTTAAATCACGATGACGGTGGCTCCGACCTTCACGCGGTTGTAGAGATCGACCACGTCCTCGTTGAGCATACGGATGCAGCCGGAGGAAACCGCTTGACCGATGGTGTGCGGCTCGTTCGTGCCGTGAATGCGGTAGAGCGATGAGCCGAGATAAAGCGCGCGCGCTCCGAGCGGGTTGTCCGGGCCGCCTTTCATGTAGCGCGGCAGGTCGGGACGGCGCTTGAGCATCTCCGCCGGCGGACGCCAATCGGGCCACTCGCGTTTCATGGAGACCTTCTTGCGGCCAGCCCATTCGAAGCCCGGGCGGCCGACGCCGATGCCGTAGCGGATCGCCCGCCCGCCCGACTGCACCAGGTAAAGGAACTTGTCGTTGGTATCGACGACGATCGTGCCCGGCTTCTCATTGCCGCGGTAGGATACGATCTGCCGTTGGAACTGCGGCGCGATGGCGTAATCGATGCTGTTGTCGTATCCTTGATCCTCATAGTTCTGCGGCAGGGTTGCCACCTGGGTGCCGGAACGGACATGGCCACGCGCGGAAGGATAGTATTGGCGCGCTGCCGGGCGTGTCACGTAGTGATAATCCTCCCGATATCCGTCCTGCGTGCGGGCATACGGATAGTTGTATTCGGGAGCGATGTACGTATTGCCATAGTAAGATCCGCCTCCGTAGATGGGCTGAGCCGATCCGGCAGATGGCAACAGGGCGAAGAGAAGCATCGCGGAGCAAGGAATCCAAGCGCGCATTGAAGTATCCCGTATTTCGTTGTTGTGATCAGTAAACGGAAAGCGCGGCTTTTGTTTCCATCGAGCGGATTCGACCTGTGGGGCGGTTGTCGTTCGGCTTTCCTGTCAACAGCGGGAAACGGATGATGAAGCGGCGAGTAAATTGCTGTAAGAGCTACATTCTTCTGCGAAGGCCCCATCCCGGATGGCCTTAGCCTCACATCGTCGTGATTTCATGCAATACGGTCCGGCCCTGCGGGCTGCCGCGGGCATCGCGGTTCTCTCGATCATGGATGCGGTCATCAAAGGGATGTCCGTGCATTACCCAACTTTGCAGGTCACCCTCCTGCGCTTCGCCTGCGGGACCATCGTGGCCACCGGTGTGGTTGCGGCCCTGCGCCCAGGTTGGCCGAGCCGCGAGACCGCGCAGGCGAACCTCCTGCGCTCCGTCATCGCGGTCGTGACAGCGGTCAGCTTCTTCTATGCGCTGGGACAGCTGCCCCTGGCCGAGACCCTCGTGCTGTCGTTCCTCGCACCCATGTTCGTCGCGCTCTTCGGGCTGCTCATGCTGAAGGAGCGGGTCGACCCGAAGATCATTGCGGCCATCGCCATCGGCTTTGGAGGCACGCTCGTGGTCGTCGTTGGGCAGACGGAGGAGGCGGCGGCGGCCCGCTCCTGGCTCGGCGTCGGCGCGGCCCTGCTGTCGGCGATCACCTATGCCTTGAGCATGGTCCTGCTGCGCCAGCGGGCCCAGCGCGACAAGTTCCTGCACATCGTCTATTTCCAGAACGTGGGCCCCGCCATCCTCGTCATGCCCTTCGGCCTCTGGGCCTGGCAGCCCCTGAACCTCACGCACCTGGCCTGGTTCATGCTGATGGGCGTGCTCGGGGTCATCGGCCATGTCCTCATGGCGACAGCCTATGCCAAGGCGGAAGCGGCCCGGCTCGCGCCTCTGGAATACACGGCCCTCATCTGGGCCGTTCTGATCGGCTATGGGGTTTTTGGCGAGATCCCGACCTGGGCGACCCTGGGGGGCGGGCTCCTTATCGTGGCCGCCGCGATGCTGACCTCCAGGCGCTAGTCCTGAGCGCTGCGGCTCCTGGCCTCAATATCTTCGACGGTAGCCAGGGCCTCCTCGATGAGATCTCGAATGCTGAACGTGGCATCGCCGTCCTCAAAGCGGTTTGTGACGACGGAAAGAGGTGCAATTACTGCCATCTTGCGAGGATGGACCACCACCGGCTCAGACCCGTAGTCATCATCAATAGTAACCCATTCGAAGCCAGCTACCCGTACAAGTTCATCCCCGATCAGCACTCCTATGGCCTCGTGATGCCCGACGGCATCGGCGGCAATGGTTCCACAGTTCAAAAGGCGCTGGGCGCTCTCAACGGAGACAGGGGCAAGGAGGTGAGCGAGGAGGGTCCGCCGATCAGCCAAGAGAGCAGAATGCTCGGCCCGGAGAGGCTGGTAGAGAGACTGGTTTTTCATATTTAATTGTTATTTCATCACGCGCGGTCTTAATCAAGCCTCTTGGTCGGTCTTGACTCCTCCTCGGCATCTCCTTATCTCGCTTCAATCGTTAGCACTCACCTTTCAACAGTGCTAACAGGATAAGACCAGGGCGCGTCCATCGGGGGCGCGCTAACAGTCAAAGGGGAAGTTCCATGAAGTTCCGTCCGCTGCACGACCGTGTTGTCGTCCGCCGCATTGAGGCCGAAGAGAAGACGGCCGGCGGCATCATCATCCCGGACACCGCCAAGGAAAAGCCGCAAGAGGGTGAAGTCGTCGCCGTCGGCCCGGGCGCCCGCGATGAGAACGGCAAGGTCGTTGCTCTCGATGTGAAGGCTGGCGACCGCGTGCTGTTCGGCAAGTGGTCCGGCACCGAGGTGCGGGTCGACGGTCAGGATCTCCTGATCATGAAGGAATCCGAC
The DNA here is from genome assembly GCA_031181145.1 of Microvirga sp. Lineage (GTDB taxonomy): Bacteria > Pseudomonadota > Alphaproteobacteria > Rhizobiales > Beijerinckiaceae > Microvirga. Next base: position 1,279 of record JAPSLB010000028.1, on the reverse strand, counting down.
ATCATGGGCATCGTCGGCTAATCGGCCGGACGACCCAATACCCGAGTTCCAATTTAACTGGAGGCAAAGCCCATGGCTGCCAAAGACGTTAAGTTTTCTTCCGAAGCCCGCGAGAAGATGCTGCGCGGCGTCGACATCCTCGCCGATGCGGTGAAGGTGACCCTCGGCCCGAAGGGCCGCAACGTGGTGATCGAAAAGTCCTTCGGCGCCCCGCGCATCACCAAGGACGGCGTGTCGGTCGCCAAGGAGATCGAGCTCGCCGACAGGTTCGAGAACATGGGCGCCCAGATGGTGCGCGAGGTGGCCTCGAAGACCAACGACATCGCAGGTGACGGCACCACCACCGCGACCGTCCTGGCCCAGGCCATCGTCCGCGAGGGCGCCAAGGCCGTGGCCGCCGGCATGAACCCGATGGACCTCAAGCGCGGCATCGATCTCGCCACCACCGAGGCCATCAAGGACATCTCCGCGCGCGCCAAGAAGGTGAAGTCCTCCGATGAGGTCGCCCAGGTCGGCACCATCTCGGCCAACGGCGACAAGGACATCGGCGAGATGATCGCCCATGCCATGCAGAAGGTCGGCAACGAGGGCGTGATCACCGTCGAGGAAGCCAAGACCGCCGAGACCGAACTCGACGTCGTCGAGGGCATGCAGTTCGACCGCGGCTATCTCTCGCCCTACTTCATCACCAATGCCGAGAAGATGGTGGCCGAACTCGAGGACCCCTACATCCTCATCCACGAGAAGAAGCTCTCCTCGCTGCAGTCGATGCTCCCGATCCTCGAAGCCGTGGTGCAGTCCGGCAAGCCGCTGCTGATCATCGCCGAGGACGTCGAGGGCGAGGCTCTCGCGACCCTCGTGGTCAACAAGCTGCGCGGCGGCCTGAAGATCGCCGCCGTGAAGGCGCCGGGCTTCGGCGACCGCCGCAAGGCCATGCTCGAGGACATCGCGATCCTGACCGCCGGTCAGACGATCTCCGAAGACCTCGGCATCAAGCTCGAGAACGTCACGCTTCCGATGCTCGGCCGCGCCAAGCGCGTTCGCATCGAGAAGGAGAACACCACGATCATCGACGGCGCCGGCCAGAAGGCCGACATCGAGGCGCGCGTGGCCCAGATCAAGGCGCAGATCGAGGAGACCACCTCGGACTATGACCGTGAGAAGCTGCAGGAGCGTCTCGCCAAGCTCGCGGGCGGCGTCGCGGTGATCCGCGTCGGCGGCGCGACCGAGGTCGAGGTGAAGGAGAAGAAGGACCGCGTGGACGACGCGCTGCACGCCA
>JAPSLB010000027.1:61145-63306 GCA_031181145.1 Microvirga sp. | reverse complement strand
GACCGTGAGAAGCTGCAGGAGCGTCTCGCCAAGCTCGCGGGCGGCGTCGCGGTGATCCGCGTCGGCGGCGCGACCGAGGTCGAGGTGAAGGAGAAGAAGGACCGCGTGGACGACGCGCTGCACGCCACCAAGGCGGCGGTCGAGGAAGGCATCGTTCCCGGTGGCGGCACGGCTCTGCTGCGCGCCAAGGCGGCCGTCGCGAAGCTGAAGAGCGACAATCCGGACATCCAGTCCGGGGTCAACATCGTGTTGCGGGCGCTGGAGGCTCCGATCCGTCAGATCGCCGAGAACGCCGGCGTCGAGGGCTCGATCGTCGTTGGCCGGATCACCGATAACGCACAGTCCGAGACGTTCGGGTTTGATGCTCAGACGGAAGAGTTCGTGGACATGCTCCAGGCCGGCATCGTTGACCCGGCGAAGGTCGTCCGTACGGCTCTGCAGGACGCGGCCTCTGTGGCCGGCCTGCTCGTCACGACCGAGGCCATGGTCGCCGAGCTGCCGAAGAAGGAAACGACTCCCGCGATGCCGGGCGGCGGCATGGGTGGTATGGGCGGCATGGACTTCTAATCCGAGATACAGTGCGCCAGCGCATGAAGCGGGCCTCTTGGGAGGCCCGCTTTTCTTTTGGGACGAGGAGACCTCCGCCAATATCCGGCACCCCATGAGAGCCCGGGATTCCAGCGGAACCAAACGATTGGCTGCGATGCTTGGTACCGTGACGTGAACTGGGGCCTGAGATTGAGCGGTGTACATGGGCCGGTATGCCCAAGCCCGGGTGATGTGAAGCCAAAGCGGATATGGACCGCCGGAACTGGAGAACCCGTGGCGTTATCTTGCGTCAGTCGAGCGCGATAATGTGAGAAGGACCAGATTCCAGCGTAAAACATCAGGGCCAGCGGTCATGAAGTGCCGCGTTCACAGGCCGGAGACATGACTGCACCCGCCCCGCTCGGCCCAAGCATCATCAACAATCACGTTACCAAACGGGCGCCATCCACACTCCAGACTGGACAACGGCCTTAGGACGTTGCACCTGCGATCCGCATGATCAATTCACCGTCGAGAACGGCCGGATCACCCGGCACCGCCTCTACGCGAACAGCCTGCCGATCGCCCTGGCCTGTACCCCCCTGAGGATGCAGGCGGTTGTGCCCGAAGGATTGTGCCACGGCGGGCAATGCCCCGTCGTATAGTTTTGGGGAGGCGAAACTCGTCCTTGACGTAAAGCTACAGCGCCAGCTTGTAGCCGATGTGGCTTCCGACGAGCCCGAGTCTCTCGTAGAAGCGGTGGGCGTCGGGGCGCTCCTTGTCGGTCGTGAGCTGGACGAGGCTGCACCCTCTGGCCCTGCATTGGGCGATGGCCCACTCGAACATCCGCTGCCCCAGTCCCGATCCACGGTGCGCAGCCGCGATCCTGACGCCCTCGATCTGGCCACGCCATGCGCCCTTGCGGGCGAGGCCCGGGATGAAGGTGAGCTGAAGGGTTCCGATCACCTCGCCATCCAGGGTCGCGACCACTTGCAACTGGTTTGGATCGGCATCGATCGCCCGGAAAGCTTCGACATATCTCGGGTTTGGCGGAGAGCCGGCATCCTCCCGCTGTTGCCCAAGAGGATCATCGGCCAGAAGGGCGATGATGGCCGGAAGATCGGCAGCCTGGGCGCTGCGAAACGTGACATCTGCCATTGAAAGTGTCTCCATGAGGGTGTGATCGTTCGATGATACGGATGAGGGTCAGGGTCAAGTCCGGGGCTTTTTGCTTCCAAATGCCGGGTCTGTTCCTCAAATGCCACCCCGCTGGACAAGCCTAGGGCACTGACCTGGCGACGAGCTCCGCTTTCAGCCAGTCGCGGAAGGCCTGCACGGCCCGTGCCATGGGGCCAGACCGGGAGGTCACGAACCAGTATGCGATCCCGGTGGCATAGCGGTCCGGAAACGGAGCGGACAGGCGGCCCATGGCGATGGCATCGCAGGCCAGCGTCTCCCAGCCGAGGAAGACGCCCTGGCCCGCCACCGCCGCATCCAGGCACAGGGAGGCGTCCGAGAAGACCGGGCCGTCGCCGAGGATCGCCTCGTCGAGACCGTTGGGAGCGAGCCAGGCATCCCAGCCGAACATCGGCGTCGGCTCGCGGATGACCGGCACCTCGGCAAGGTCGCGGGG
>JAPSLB010000027.1:0-61045 GCA_031181145.1 Microvirga sp. | reverse complement strand
AGGCGTCCGAGAAGACCGGGCCGTCGCCGAGGATCGCCTCGTCGAGACCGTTGGGAGCGAGCCAGGCATCCCAGCCGAACATCGGCGTCGGCTCGCGGATGACCGGCACCTCGGCAAGGTCGCGGGGTTGCCGCAGCCGCTCGGCCAGGGCGGGGCTGCACACCGGGAAGACGAGCTGGTCGAGCAGCCTCTCGGCCCTGACGTTCGGCCAGTCGCCGCGGCCGACCCGGATGCACACGTCCACGTCCGAGGTGGTCGGGTCCACCAGGGCGACATCCGCGTCGATCCGGATGCGGATATCGGGGTGCCGCTCGCGGAAACGCTGGAGGCGCCACACCAGCCACTTGCTGGCGAACACCGGAGCGACCGAGACGGTGAGCACGCCCTCGCGCCGACGCTCGGCGAGGGCCAATCCGGCGGAAATCTCCGCGAAGCCGGCGCTCAGGTAGCGCAGCACCTCCTGCCCGAAGGGTGTCGGTCTCAACCCCTTCGGGTGGCGCTCGAACACGGCACGGCCGAGCTGCTCCTCGGCCTTGAGCACCTGCTGGCTGACCGCCCCGATGGTGACGCCGAGTTCCTCGGCCGCCGCCCGCAGGCTGCCCATTCGCCCGGCGGCTTCGAGGGCGCGCAGACCGTTCAGATGGAAGCGGTTCAGGTTGTGCATATAGCTTTCCTACACTCACGTGCAGGAAAACGCCATTTCGTTCCTGGAGCGGGCGGGGCAACCTGTAGCCATGTTGAACGCACGCGAACTGCTCAGACGCTTGGTCCGGCTATTGGAGCCGAAGGACCGGCCGGGCTGGGAAAAGGAGTGGGAGGCGGATCCACTTTCTCATCCCGACCTGCAGCGGATGACCCTCGAACAGCTCGCCGACCTGCCGTTCGAGCGTGGGGAACGCCGGCAGGACAGGGACGCCCCAGGCATTCGCATCCTGTAGGATTCGCATGACCGTCATGGGCGCAGTGTGGCTTCGGGGGTAGGCTTCGAGTCCCTTGAGAATGGACAAATGCACGCGATCCCGCCTGTATCGGCAAGGGGGACTGCGCGGCCTCAAGAGTTCATGTAGCCGTGGGAGATGGAGCGCCTCGATCTCCCCCAGATCAGTCCGGGACCGGCGGCCCGCCGCAGGCGGGGAACATGTACACGGCGGCCTTGTTGCGTGAGGCCTTCCACGATTTCGAGATCGTCAGCTTGGTGGAACACGACAGCGCCCTCCGGGAGGGGACCGGACATCACGGGATGTCGGCGCTCGTGGATCTGGTCGCACGCAAGCCATCCTGATCACCGGCCCGAACCCTTTGTCCCGGTTCCATGGCGCTCCCACCTGTTCGGGGCATCACGGAGTTCCCCCTATTGCGGGGCGAACGGGTTCCTGAACCCGCCCGCCCGCGCCGGTGCCTTGGGCGGATGATGCGTGGCCAGATAATCCAGGATCAGGTCGCGGTCGGCGCCCTGGATGTCGGGCATGCCGTGCCGCTCCGTCATCCAGGTTATCGTCTCGTCCCACTTGTCCCGGGTCATGCCCTGGTTCGACACCAGCCTGTAGCCGTGGCACGCCGTGCACAGGCCGAAGGTCTCCTCACGGCCCGGCGCCTCCGGCAGGTCCTCGACCTGCTCGTCCTTGGGCGTGAAGGACGGGGCAGACCCCTGCTGGGCCTGTGCGGGAATGAAAGAGGCCGACGCCGCCAGGGCAAGCATCGGCAAGCAGTGAAACAGCCGCACGATGGATGACCCTCACCCGACCAGCACGGCCACGCGGTGCATGGCGTTGCCGCCGTAGCCCTGTGGGTTCCAGTTATGGGCAACGGGCGGCTGCATCCGGCCGTCCGAGTCCGTGGCCCGCGTCCAGATCTCGTAATAGCCGTCCGACGGCAGTTGGACGGTCGCCGTCCACCGGTTCCAGTCGTAGCGGTTGCGGGTCGGGGCGAGCGTCGCCTGCGTCCAGGTCTGGCCGGCATCCGTCGAGACATCCACGCGGCTCACCGTGAGATCGCCGGCCCAGGCAGCGCCGCGCAGAGCCACCTCCCGCGTGCCGGCCGGCAGCCTCGTGCCGTTGGCCGGAGCGGTGATGATGCTGCGTACCGGCATGGATTCGAGGATGCGGAAGTCCTTCTCGTCCGCCTTGTCTCCTGGCACCATGGGCGTGTTCGGCACCCGGTAGGAGGTGCCGGTCATGCCTTGCCCGTCATGCTCGCGATCCCGGATCGTGATCCGTGTCAGCCACTTGTGCGACAGCGATCCCGGCCAGCCGGGAACGACCAGCCGAAGCGGTCCGCCATGGATGGTGGGCAGGGGCTCGCCGTTCATGGCGTAGACGATCAGGCTGTGCGGCTCCATGGCCTTGGCGATGGGCATGCCACGGGATAGCGAGTCCTTGCTCGGGTCGCCCGACAGGTGCGGGTCGGCGCCGTAATGGGCGGTGTACTTCGCCGTGTCCCTCAGCCCTGCGGCCTGGAGCACCTCGCCAAGAGGGATCCCGGTCCATTCAGCGCAGCCCGCACCGCCGTTGGTCCATTGGTTACCCCTGGCCTGCGGCTGGAAGAAGGAGCGGCCGTTGCCGCCGCATTCGAGCACCATGCGGTAGGTCTTGGGCTGGAAGCGGGACTTCAGTTCGCCCAGCGTCAGCTCGAGCCGGTTGTTGACCTCGCCGTCGATGACGAGCTTCCAGGCATCCGGGTTCGCCGCCGGTTCGGGGATCTGGCCGTTGTTGCGAATGAAGAACTTTGAGATCGGCGTGGTCTCGTCGTCGAGCAGATGCTCGGGCGTCTCCGCCACCAGCGGCCGCTCACCGAGAACGGCGAGCCCCCTCTCCTTGCCGGGATAGTCGAGGGGCTGGGGGCCTGTGGGCTGGGCAGCAGCACCTGATGCAGGAGCCTCCTGCGCCAGAGCCGACGGGCTCATCCCACCCGACAGGGTCGGGGACAGGGGAACGCCGACACCTAAGGCGGCTCCGAGACCCGCCAGGCTGACGCTGCCGAGAAGCCTGCGGCGATTGATCGCTCCAGGCTCCGGGGGCTCTTGATCCTCGGTTGGGAATTCGTGGGGCGACCGCTCGGTTTGGCGTGTCATGGCGTTCCTCCGCATGGCCCCCGTCGCGCTTAGGCCCGTGGCCGCAGCGCCGTTTGCCGCATGGTAGGACAACAAGCTTGACCTGTGAAGTCCGTCGGATGCTGCACCTTGAGGTCCCTGACAATGAGGGGCTGGGTACCCAGCCCCTCATTGCAGTTCGGCTATTCCGACGCGAGGCGGGTGACTGCCGCACCGGGCTGTGTCGGGACGCAGTGTCCGCGACGGATCATGCGCATGACTGCAAAGCCGTTCAGCGACGCGGGGGCGGTTTTCATCCTCTGGGAGCCGTGGGGCGGCCGGATCACGCGCCTCGGCGCATTGTGGTCCGCCTCGATGATCTTGTTCAGGTATTTTGAGGTGCGCTGTTCGACATCGTTCAACAGCATGCCTTCCTTCTGCCGGCGCTGGATTGCCTTCGGGCACGAAGCCCGTTTGTCCGGGGCGATCGAGGATGAACGATACGCCGCGCGGGTGTTTCGGCGGTCTGAGAGCGTAAAGTCGATCAGCCGGCCGTGCTCGTCGACTGCCCTGAAGAGGTATTTCCAGCGCCCTCGCCACCCCGCATGTACGCCTCATCCACACGCCATGAACTGGAGCGGGAGCCCTGATATTGACGGATCCTCTTCTCGATTCCGGGGCGTAGCACTGAACCCAGCGGAAGATCGTGGATGGGGCAACCTCGATGCCCCGCTCGGGCATCATCTCGGCCAGATCGCGGTAGCTGACCCCATACTTGCAGTACCAGCGCACACACAGCAGGATGATCTCAACCGGAAAGCGGCGAGGCTTGAACAGAGACAACGGGGCAGCTCTATGACGAGCCGCCCCTCGTTACAGGGCCGGGGCTAATGCAACAGTTCCCGAGGCTTCTTGGTGGTCGCCGGCAATCCTGTGACATCGGCTCGATGGGAGTACCGAGGCCGGACGGTCTCGCGATCGGAGGCTTGCGCACGGCTGCGCTTCGGTTAACCATCGGTGCATGAAGCTGTCCTCGTTCCTTGTGGCCACTGGCCTGATCCTGATGGCTGCGTCAGCCCGCGCCTCGCCCCTGCTGCTGGTGGACGCGTCCTCCGGAGACATCCTAGTGGCCCAGGAGGCAACCCGCTCCTGGCATCCGGCCTCGCTCACCAAGCTGATGACGGCGCATCTTGCCCTCACGGCGGTCCGATCGGGCCGGCTCACCATGGACACCTCCATCGTCCTGAGTGCCCGGGCCGTGGCCCAGGCCCCCTCCAAGCTTGGCGTCCCCCCAGGCACCTCCCTCCGGCTGGAGGATGCACTCCTGGTCATGATGGTCAGGAGCGCCAACGACGTGGCGGTCGCCATCGCGGAAGCCGTCAGTGGGAACGAGGCAGCGTTCGTCGCCGCGATGAACGGGGAGGCGAGGCGTCTTGGGATGAGCGGGACGCGCTTTGTCAATGCCAGCGGCCTGCACCATGACCGTCAGGTGACCAACGCGCGGGACATGGCCGTGCTGATGTTGGCGGTCCTGAGCCATCATGGGGACCGTGCCGAGCTTTTCCGGACGTCGGCCGTCACGGTCAACGGCCGCATGCTCAAGAACACCAACAAGCTGGTCGAGGACTATGCCGGTCTTGAGGCAACGAAGACCGGCTATGTCTGCGCCTCCGGGTTCAACGTGGCCATCTCGGCCGTCCGCGGTGGCAGGCGGGTTGTCGGCGTGGTCCTCGGCTCGCCCGATGCGGCAACGCGAACCCGGATCACGCGGGAACTCCTCGACACCGGCCTGACGGGGGCAACAAGCCCCGTTGGGAATCTCCGCACGGTGAAGGCCGACACGCCTGCGCCAGGCACGGACCTGCGTCGTCGCAAGTGCGGCCGACAGGGACCTGTGATCGGGACCCCGATCGTCGTCGGTGGTGATGTGAAGTCTGCTGGACCCTCGCCGCTTCGCCGCTGACGAGCCCACCGACGCATCAGCCGAGAGGCCGATGTTCACACCGGAGGTCACCATCACCGGTCGCCCTCCTATAAGGGCGGGGCTTTGGTGCTTGGAGTTCCGCCGCACAAACCTGCAAGCCACGCAGTGTCGGATCCTGACGAGTTGAAGCCTGCGGAAGAGGCCCCGCCGGGCGCTGACCCCGCGCACACTGCCACGGTTCCGGTTCAGCCTGGTTTTGGCCGGAACAGTCCGGGAGCACTGCCTAGGCCTCTGCTCGAGAGAGGCTCGAGTGTCCACCTGTGTTCAATGGAGCTGCCTTTCCGCGCGGGTCGATCAGCCCAGTTCGGCAGGCGGCTTCAGCTCCCGGCGCCGGGAACTTGGCGGGATCGCATGGGTTCAGCCTGCAGCACTCGGAACTCCATCGCCCCAGACGCCGACGATCAGTGCGTCAATCCAACAGCGGAGATTGCGCATGGCCAGGACTCCCTCTTCACAGAAATCCACTAAGACAAAGGGTACGGCTAAGACAAAGGGCGCGGCCAACATCGTAGCACGGCGCAGAAGCCGCTCCTTGCCCCGCCTTGAAACCCCAGCCTTTCTGTCATCGGCGGCAACCGGCGAGATCGCATCGGCGCTGACCACCCTTCTTGCAGACAGCTTTGCGCTCTACCTCAAGACCAAGAACTTTCATTGGCATGTCAGCGGACCGCATTTCCGTGACTATCACCTGATGTTTGACGAACAGGCCGCCGAGATCTTCGCCATGACCGACCCGCTGGCGGAGCGGGCCCGAAAGATCGGCGGGACCACCCTGCGTTCAGTCGGCCACATCGGACGCCTGCAGCGTCTGCCCGACAATGACGCCGACTATGTCGAGCCAGCCGATATGCTCGCCGAGCTGCTGGACGACAACACGCGTTTGGCAGCCTTCATGCGGCAGACGCATGATTTGTGCGACGATCATGACGACGTCGCGACCGAGAGCCTGCTTGAGGAGTTCATCGACCAGACCGAGAAGCGCATCTGGTTTCTGTTCGAGGCTAGTCGTGGAATGCAGAGCTCCGGACGCTAAGCGTGAGCCCGGCCGGGCGAGGATCTCATCCCTCATGCAAACACTTCGGCGACGCGAGCATGCGGCTTCCCGAGGGGGCGCCCCATTGCCCTTAGTCAGGTGCTTTGTCCCATCTTGAGTGAATATCCTGAAGGCGGACACGGCTTCTGGCCGCAATGGCCTCACCGGTCACGACGAGCTCATGAACAGCGCAACCTTGACTTTGTGATCATGCCATTATGGCTTTGCCTATCGCGTACAATCGTTCCGGATCGGCAGCGAGCCTCTCCACGGCACACCAACGATGCCAGTCCGGCATGATGCTCCAGCGCGGGTCACTCAGGTGCACTTGCGGGAGGCGATAATGGAAGGCCGGACGGGCGCCGATCTTCTCATGGGGGAGCGCGGAGCGGACCCGCTCGTCATCGAAGTGGGTGAGAAGCGGCAGAAGATCGAGGGCTCGGTCCCGGGTCGGGTTCGCCGCAAGGTAATCCGTCGTCAGTTCCGGCAGGTCGGGCCAGTAGTCGGGAGAGAGCACTTGTCTGGCATAGTCCTGCGGAAATTCTGGTGGGAGAGCGTAGGCGAGCCGCCTGCTACCTCGAGCAATCTCCTGCCGGAGACGTTCGCTCATGATGAGGAAAGCCTTGAGGAAGGCCGCAACTGTCGCCGCGTCGAGACGCGGTGGATCGACGTTGAAATGGAGGCCAAGCGAGTCCAGGAACACCGCCCCTCTCCCATGCGCCCCGGCGGCACGCAAGACATCGACGAGAGCGTCCATCTCTGGCAGTCGGGCGATCGGCAACGGAGCCGTGATGAGTTCCCGCGGCACGAAGGGGGATACCACCGCACCCAGCCACGCCGCTGTCCGCCGGTCCAGCTTCAGGCCGAGGCTCGGGTGGCGTTGAGGATGCAGATAACGGAGGTCGGTCTCGATTCGCATATCGCCGAGGCGGGTATCAAGAATCCTGAAGGCATGCGGATCCTCGACATCAACTGAACCGCCGAGAGCGCGGACAACGGAGGCGGCAGCGACACGCGCACTCGGTCCCATGAACTCGATCTCGATTCCTACGCGGCGCAACGTTCCGCCCGCCACCGTGGGGATGGGAGCGCTCCATGACTCCATGGCAATGGCAGTGTCATCGCTGATCATCAGCGAGAAATGGGAACAGCCCAGGCCAATGACAATGAACGACCGAGCGACATGACGGAATCGTAACGTTCCCACCACCCCGATTTAATGGCAGGTCCGATAGACAGTCCCTGCGCCTTTGACGCAAGGCATAATCGCGGAAAGGAAAGGGTACGATGTGGGCTTTGCTCGGGGACCTCAAGAATGTCGTGGGATCACGCCGTTTCTGGAGTGGCACTGTCAGGCTGACCATTTTGGTCTCGGCTGGGTTGGCTGTCCTCCTGGTTGCGATGTCAGCGATGATTCTGTTGTTTCCACTCGCCTTGGCCGCCGGTTTCGCCCTGCATCTGTACGTCAGGCGTGCCCTGCGTCAGACCTCGCGGCATCCGCGCAACGATGTCGTAATTGAGGGTGAATACGTAATCCTGGAGCCGCGATAGAGTTGCGCCTCCGGGATCAGCACCTGCAGGGGGTCAGTCCCAAATTGCCACAACCAGGGAAAGATCGTTGATCCAACGCGCTATCATCCTTGTCATTGTGGCTGTCTTTGCTGTTTCGGCACTCGAACCGATTACGGCCTAGACTTCCATTCGATCACGGAGCAGCAACATCCCGCCTGCTGCCTCTCTTTCGCAGAAGCGGCACGGCTCTACCCCGTGACGGCAAGAGCCCTTGGCGAGCTCGATATGGCTCGGCGAGGATGTCACATTAATCGAGCATAATCGGTGAACTGCCACTCAAGGCCAACTTTCGCACAGTCTAAGCCGCTGACTTTCCTAGGAACGAGAATTCCTTTCTGACGAGTACAGGGCAGCATTCCCGGTCAATGTGACATTGCCAACCAATCTGGAGCTGAAGAGACCGCGTGCCTGAGCGTGGATCAACCCTGGCTGCCCTGCCATGGCCCCCCGGCACCGTTTGGTGCTGACCTTGCAGAGCCTGAAAGCCTTCTCCGCTAATCCTGGCACGCGAGACGCGGCTGAGTTTTCCAGTTGAAGGCGGCACGAATATGAGCCGCCTTGCCGGTTGAGCGGCATTCGCTTGAGAAAGCCTCCGACACCATGCGATTCGTTGCGCGTGAACCGACGCGCCCAGCGGCATCCCGCTCGGAGGAGCTCTGATCATCGGGGAGCGACGTGTCACCGGGGGCGTACTGAGCGGGAGGCTCCGCTCCGGCTAAACCTAGTGCTTGGTGTCCGTCCGCGCCTCGACGATTTCGCTCACGGCCCACTTAGAAGGCTGGGCAGTCCCGCCCCCTTTGGGTTTGTCCTTCTTGGGTTTCTTCGCTTCCCGGCTTCCATGCTGTTCGCGGTGTGCCATGATCGCATCCTTCCACATCCAAGATCGCCTCAACGACTCAGCGAATTGCGCCATCCACTATACCACACCTGTAGCGTGGCTCACCTCTCGACGGGCCAGGGTTGGTATGCCGGACTCCTCCGCCAGGCCCGGAACAGGCGTGGTCATGTCCTTCAGGCTCTCGCGAGCCGGTAAACGCTGCCGAGTAGGTCGAGGAGGTCCAGAAGGGGCGCGCCACATCGTGATCCGGGGCGGCAAATCTGGCCTCCTGCCGCTCCGTCTCCCATTGGCGCTCAAGGGCGTCGATGAGACGGTGCAGCCGAGGCTGGTGCAGTCACAGCCGCCGTCGCACCGGATCGGCGAGGATGCCCGCGAAGGCGGCGGCGACCGCGGCCTGATGCGCCAGTGCCGCAGCGAGGGCCGGTCCCAGAGACATGACCCAAGCATCCCTTGCTTCACGGTGACCGAGCCAGCCCCGACAGTAATCAGGACAGTGGGAAAATCGGTCGCCGCCGCACGCGCCCCAGTGTACGTTTCCATTGTCTCCTCAAGCCGCTGGCGGAATGCAGGGTCATCGCCGCACCGAGCAATCGCGGTCAGCGCCTCGTGGAGGGCATCCTGGACTTCCGGTGCCGAGAAGATCTCGCGAGCGGGGCATCACGCCGGCTCACCCACTCTCCCTGCCGACCGCCTTGCGGTGGATGGCAGAGCCGAGCCAGCGTGATGCCCGGCTCGCTCGTCGGTCATAAAGGCTTCCGGTTCATGGTGTGGTTCTAAAGTCCTAATTTATGTCGGAGCCTGCGCCAGTCTTTCCTCGGCGCAGTAGGAACCTGTTTACTGTGCGTGCCTAACCGGTGACCGACCTACCAGGCTGTTTGAAGCCTTTGCTGATCGGCAGCAGTCCCGAAGGAAGTTGTTTTTGCCGTTACGCTGAAACCTCCCTGCAGGTCAGCGATTGCTCCTTCTAACATATGTCAGCCCAGGAGCCGCTCAATGCCGAACGACACCCCAGACGAGGTGCGCCTGCCGCATGTCGACCACATGCAGTCGGAGGTCGCCACCCTCATGATCGCCCGCGCCGTTGCTGAGATTTACCGCAGTGCCCTCGAGGAGCCGGTGCCCGAGCGGCTGATGACAATTCTGCGGCGAATGCAGAACAGAGGAGGCTGACCATGAATGCCATCCAGCCCGAACCCCATGTCGCACTGATCGTCGAGGATCATCCGGATGTCCGAGAGCTCGCCGGCGCCCTGCTGGAGGAGACCGATCTTGAGGTGGTGGAGGTCGACACGGCCGAGGCTGCTCTTGCCTATCTGCAGGAGCATGGGGGAGAGGTCGCGATGATCTTCGCTGACATCCGCCTGCCGGGCATGATGGACGGCGTGCAGCTAGCCAAGGCCGCCTGTGTGCTCTGGCCGACCATCAGGATCGTGCTCACCTCGGGCGCCGCAGGTGACTTACTGAACGATCTGCCGGACTGCGTCACCTTCATGCCGAAGCCCTGGCGCGGCCTCGACGTGCTGCTTCAGGCGGAGAAGGCCATGAACGAGCCGCACCCACCGGTGGCATGAATGGATCCAGCCGATACATGGAACATGAGGATCCATTCGGTTTTTGCCCCGGAAGCGGCGATCATGGAACGTTGTCCTGCAGCAGATCTCTGGTCTTGAGCGCATCACCTCTCGCGGCGAGGGCCGCCGTGTTGTCGAGGATGCACCAGGATTCGAGGCTGACCTTGCGCCGCTGCCGTTTCGAGGCTCGCCATCAGCCTGTCGCTCCGACGAGCATCAGGGGCGTTATTCAGGCTGCCTTGTCGAGGGATGTCAGCACATGCCAAGCGACGAGCTCGGAGGATTGCGGATTCTGGCCGGTGATCAGGTTGCCGTCCTGCACCGCGAAGGGCTGCCAGTCCGGCCCGCGTTCGAAAAAGCCTCCCAGTTCCTTGAGCCGGTTCTCCAGCAGGAATGGGACGACCGCCACCAGCCCGACCGCCTCCTCCTCCGTGTTGGTGAAGGCGCTCACCCGGCGGCCATCGACGAGGGGGCGTCCGTCCTGCCGCCTCGCCTTCACGAGTCCCGCTGGACCATGGCACACGGCAGCCACAACCTTGCCCTGGTCGAACATCGATCCGACGATCCTGGCCAGCTCCTCATCGTTGGCCGCATCCCACATCGGCCCATGCCCACCCGGAAGGAACACCGCGTCGAAGGAGCCTGGATCCGCGCTGGCGAGGGCAGGGGAGTTCCGGGCTGATGCCATGGCCCTCTCATCGGAGAGGAAGCGGTAAACCGAGGCCGGGACCTCCTGCTGCTCCTCCGGCTTCTCGCCGGGTCCCTCGCCGGACTCGGCCGGCAGGCTGCACGGATCCCACGGGATGGCGCCGCCCTTGATTGATACGAGCGTAAGCTCCACGCCGCCGTCGAGCAGGGCGTAGTATGGCGTAGCCAACTCCTCCAGCCAGACCCCAGTGCGGTGGCCGGTGGATCCCATCTGATCATGGGAGGTGGCGACGACGAGCACTTTGGGAGCGGGCATGTTGATTCTCCAGAATGAAGGCATACGCCGTCAACTCGAAGCCGCGGGGGAGGTTGCCCAAGACTTGCTGACGGTCGCGCGCTCTTTCGGACGCCCTTACTGTTATGGACCGCTTCGGGTCTCGACATGACCCACAACCCGGTTTGGCTTGAGACATGTGATGCGGGGATCCGAGGCCATTTCAGGTGCTGGTTGGCAAAGCTCTGGCCGAGTGGATCCGCTCCTTCAGCTCTCTCAGAAGTGCCGTGTATCCGTTGAGTGCTGAGATCGCGGTTCTGCGCACCATGATGTCACGCGGTCGGGGGAGAGCGTGAAGCGGTTTAGCCGAAAGCCGTTACATTCTGGCTCCTGGTTTAAGTTGCTCTTTAATCAGATAGCATCCTGCATGGTAAACATCATGGAACGGACTGATCTTTGATCCCGTCGCGGAGGGCGACAAGCGTGGCGCGGAGTTCATCGATCTGCACGTTGGCAGCGGGCTCTGTCGCAACAATTTGTTTCAGAGTTTCAGCTACTATGCCCAGAGTCACAGTTGCGGAGGCCATGGTGTTCAAGGGCAGGCATTTTGATCGATCCGTGATCCTGCTCTGCGTCCGGTGGTACTTGGCCTATGGCCTCAGCCTGCGCAATCTTGAAGAGATGATGGCCGAACGCGGCGTGATGGTGGATCATGCCACCATTCATCGCTGGACCGTTCACTACACGCCGCTCTTGCTGGAGCAGTTCAATCGGCGAAAGAGAGCCGTCACCGGAAGGTGGCATGTTGACGAGACATATATCAAAGTCCGTGGCCGGTGGATGTACTTGTACCGAGCGGTCGACAGCAACGGCGACACCGTCGAGTTCTGGTTCAGTGAGCAGCGCAATCTGACTGCTGCCAAGCGCTTCCTGCGCATGGCGCTTAAGCGCCACGGCCGACCCGAGCGCATCATCATCGACGGCAGCCAGACCAACCGGGAGGCGATCCTGTCGTCTGATGCAGAGAGCCGTTTGCGCGATCGCTCAAGGCGTCAGCTCAAGCCAATCAGGATCCGGCAGAGTCGATACCTCAATAATCGTATCGAACAAGATCATCGCGCAGTTAAGCGGCGGATCCGACCGATGCTCGGATTCAAGTCCATAACCAGCGCTCGCGCAATCCTGGGTGGGATCGAAATGGATCACATGATCCGCAAAGGACAGGCGAAGCATGCCCAAATTCCGCAACCATCACTCGCTGAACAGTTCGAGCAGCTTGCTGCTTAATTCCTAAGCGAGCCTCCTCTCCATCTTCTCGGCTCCGCTTCAAATTCGCGACAGAACCGACTCCAGCTCTGAGCGGAGGAAACCCGGGGCTCACGTCAACCGCCTTCGTAGTTGGTTTAATGTGACATCACGGCTCCAATGGCTTCCAGCATATGGTGGCTGCAACAATAGGGGGCTGTCTGCCTTGAGATAAGGCGGCTCTCTGATCCTACTCTGGAATGTTCTCTCGGAAGATCGCCTGCACCCGGATATGAGGAGAGGCGGGCATGATCTCTCCCCGGATAGCTCGCGACAGGCGGTCGATGGCCTCGCGCGCCTCTACCCGCGGGTTCTGGTCGATCACCACGTCCATGGTTCCGGAGAGCAGGAATCTGCGGCTGTAATCGGTGAGTTCGTGCCCGATAAACACGACATCGTTGCTCCGCCCGCTCTCCTCGAGCGCGCGGGCAACTCCCCGGTTGCCGGCACCGATATTGTAGATCCCGGCAATGTCGGGGTGGCGTACAAGAAGAGTTTTCACCTCATGATAAGCCCGCTCGAGATCATCGCGAACCTCGCGCATCTCCACGATCGACAGTTTGGGATAGGCTTCGCTCAGGATATGGCGGAAGCCCATTTCCCGCTCCTCGTGACCCCGATACGAGAGGGAGCCGGCGAGCAGCGCGACCTTCGCGGGCCTGCCCTGCAATAGCCTGCCGAGGAGATAGCCCGCGAGTCTGCCAGCTGCCCGGTTGTCGATGCCAATGTAGCCGACGCGTGGAACGTTGGAGATGTCCGACACCAGGGTCAGCACGGATGTTCCGGCGGCCGAGAGCGAACGGATCGCCTCCCGCACCGTGGGATGATCGATCGCGATCATCCCCACGCCCTGGGTTCTGCCCGAGAGCTCCGCAAGTTTTGCGGCGAGCTCATCCGGATTGAAGCCTTCGATCCTGTGAATGTTCGCCCTCACATCCGGCCGCGATAGGGCGCAGCTCTCGAGGTGGCGGGCCAAGTCCAGAATGAAGGTGTTGGTGCCGCTCGGGAGGACGAAATCCATTTCGACCAGGGCCTGTGCGGACATGTCCGGCTTCAAGGGGTCCGTCGAGTCGTCGATGTAGCCCAGCCGCGCGGCGACATCGAAGACCCGGTTCCGGGTCCGGTCTTTCACGCCCGGTCTCCTGTTGAGCACCCGGTCGACCGTTGCTGTCGAAACCCCCGCCTCTCTTGCGATATCGACCAAGGTTGCCCGCAAAACGTTCAAAACAGCCTCGCCACAATAAGAATCGTCGGAACCTAACTTGCGGCCTGAAGATACGTCAACGGTAAATCAAAATACATCATTTCGGCAGTGTTCTTTTGATGTCTCTTCAGTGACCGGTTGGCTCATGTCGGGAAGGGCTTGGACCAAAGGTGAGGATTGAGCGAGCAGCTGATTAACACTTTATAACGTTGTGATACCAAGGGTTTCTGAGGCGTACTCGACAATAAAGCACTTCAATGGTGCTTTCGCTTCGGTGCTGCGCCGGGCGTGCCATATGGGGGCAGCAGATCAAGAATGATTTGGTCTTGCCAGCAAAATGATGTGTTATGCTCTATTGACATCGGAATAAATCAATAACAATCATGCGTCCAGAGCGGGCAAAGACCTGCCTTGGCGGGAGGATAACATGCTTCAGAAGGCCCGTGCGGGCATGGGCTCGCCTCACCCGAAATTTGCTCGTCCGTATCGCCTGCCTCCAAACGGGCAGGTTCGGGTTTTCTCGCCCACTTGAGCGATGTCACGCTTTCGCGCGGACCCAGAGGTCCGTCGCGGTCTCATACTTCGGCCCAGCAAGGGTAGGCGGGCGCACAAAAAGCCATACGAGAAGCGAGGAGCAAGACGATGGCAGATCCAAAGGGGCTCATGCCGGATCCCGAGATCCGCACCAGGGAATTCAAGATCGGCGCAATCGGCGCGGGTATGATCATGGCCGAGTGCCATCTCGCAGCGTACAGGGAGGCGGGCTTCGATGTCGTGGCCATCGCCTCGCGTACCCGGGAAAATGCCGCCAGAGTCGCGGATCGATGGAGCATTCCAAAAGTGCACGACACGCCCGAGGCGCTGATCGCAGACCCGACAGTCGAAATCCTCGATATCGCGTTCCCGCCGGATCGGCAGCCGGCCCTGATCAGGGCTGCCCTGAAGCAGCCCCACATCAAGGGAATTTTGGCGCAGAAGCCGCTCTCGCTGACTCTTGAGGATGCTATCGCTCTGCGCGACGAGGCTGCTGCCGCAGGCAAGATCCTCTCAGTAAACCAGAACATGCGATACGACCAGTCGATGCGCGTGCTCAAACAGATTCTTGAGCGGGATGAACTTGGCACGCCGGTCATTGCCACCATCGAGATGCGCGCCATTCCCCACTGGCAGACGTTCCTGGAGGATTATGACCGGCTGACGCTCTCCAACATGAGTGTCCACCATCTGGACGTGCTGCGCTTCCTCTTCGGCGATCCGACGGAGATCTACACGGCAGCCCGCAAGGACCCTCGCACGACCTTCGAGCACAAGGACGGCATCACGGTCTCGACTCTGAAGTTCCCGTCAGGGGTGCTCGCCGTCTCTCTCGAAGATGTCTGGTCCGGGCCGAGGGAAGAGGGCTTCGACAGCGATATCTACATCAAATGGCGTGTCGAAGGCACGGATGGCGTCGCGCAGGGAACCATCGGCTGGCCGAACGGCGCCGCCTCTACGCTCTCTTATGCGTCGAAGCGGACCACGGACGGCAAGTGGATCACACCCACCTGGGACACGATGTGGTTCCCGCATGCGTTCAAGGGCGTCATGGAACAGCTTCAGCATGCGGTGAAGACCGGAATGCCCCCGGATCTATCCGTCGCTGACAACGTGCGAACCGTGGCCCTCGTCGAAGCCGGATACCGCTCGATGGAAGAGGGCAGGGCGATCCCGCTGGCCGACTACTACGCCAAGTAAGGTAGGCCTGCTTCAACAACACACAAAACTGCAATCTGGGAGGACACTATCATGATGCAGGTCGGTATTTTCTCCGGCTACTTTCCCTACAGTCTCGAGGAGACTGCGAAGAAGATCCGCTCGCTGGGCTTCAATACCGTCCAGCTCGACATGCACTTCAAGGACATGGATCTGTCCTCAGGGCAGATCACGAAGGAGAAGTGCGTACGTATCCGCGATACGTTCCGTGACAACGATCTGCCGGTCAGCTGCATCTCCGGCTATACCAACATCATCCATCCGGAGCCGTCCGAGCGCGCGCGTCGCGTCGGGTACCTGAAGGAGATCATCGCTCACGCGCAGTATCTCGGCTCACCTTATGTCATCTCGGAAACCGGCACCTTCAACACCGAATCCGACTGGGTCCACCATCCCAAGAACAAGACAGAGGAGGGCTTCGAGGAGTGCCGGAAGGTGATCACCGATCTGGCGCAGCATGCCTATGATCATGGCGCGGTGTTCCTTCTCGAAACCTACGTGAACAATGTGGTTGGCTCCGTCGAGGAAACCCTCCGGATGTTTGCTGCGGTCGATCACCCGGGCCTCGGCCTGCTGATGGATCCGACGAATTATTTCGAGACGCACAACATCGATAGGATGGATTCCATCCTGAACCAGGTCTTCGACGCCCTGTCCGACAGGATCAAGATCGCGCACGCTAAGGATGTGAAGCGTTCGGGTGACGACAAGTCGGAGAAGCACGCCGATATCGGTGACGAGAACGCGCTTGAGAGCCATACCTTCCGCGGTGTCGGCGAAATCGAGCTGCCCGCGCCTGGCCTCGGATCATTGAACTATGATCTGTATCTCCAGCGCTTGGCGAAGAAGCATCCAAACATTCCGATCATCATCGAACACCTCGACGAGTTGGACGTGCCCCGTGCAAAGCGCTTTCTTGACGGCAAGCTTCGTGCAAACGGGCTCTGATGGCCAGCGCCTAATCTCTGTCCTCCCGGTTCGCCGGGAGGGCCTCTGCAAATTCATAATCTCGAGGATTTGATGATGGAATTGTTCGGCCAGAGAATGTCGCGCCGCGACGTTTCCGAGCGCGCTGGGATGCTGTCCCAGTTCGCTGGCGTGCGCCTCATGACGCTGGAGGATGGCGTCGAGCGTGGGATCCGCATGCTGGAGTTCCGGACAGGCTCGGGTCTTCGCTTTACGGTTCTGGTCGATCGTGCGCTGGATATTGCCGATTGCGAACATAACGGCCGTGCCGTCGGCTGGCATTCTCCCACCGGCTTCCGTCATCCCGGCCTGCACGAGTACGAAGGCGAAGGCGGGCTTGCATGGCTCCGCTCATTCTCAGGGCTCATGGTGACCTGCGGTCTCGACCATATCCTCTTCATGCATGACGACGACGCGTCCCACTACGTCTACAAGCCGCGCAAGACCGTCTCGAGTTCGATTCACGGGCGTGTCGGCACAATCCCCGCGCGCCTCACAGGCTATGGTGAGCGTTGGGAAGGGGACGAGTGCATCCTCTGGTGCGAGGGAGTCGTGCAGCAATCGGCGGTCTTCGGCGAGGATCTGCACCTCATCCGCAGGATCGAGACCAAGGTCGGCACGAACGAAATCCGTTTGACGGATCGTGTGGTGAACCATGGTTTCTATCGCACACCCCACATGTACTGCTACCACATCAATGTCGGACACCCTGTGCTGGCGGAAGGCTCCCGCTATCTCGCGCCGATCACGGATGTGGTCTGGGCCGCTCACGCGGGTGAGGAGTATCGTCGCCAGAACGTCGGATACAGGCGTATGCCCAAGCCGCAGCTCAATTTCCATGAGCAGGTCTGGCAGCACGAACTGGCCGCCGATGCTGAAGGAAATGTGCCAGTTGCTCTCGTCAACGATGCCCTCGGTCTCGGCTTCGAGGTGACGACTCGCAAGGACCAATTCCCCTGTCAGTACGAGTGGCAGAATCTTCAGGCCGGACAGTACGCTCTCGGCATCGAGCCCTCCACCAATCATGTGCTTGGCAAGGCGTACGCAAAGGAGCGCGGCGAACTCATCTGGCTGGAGCATGGTGAGGAGCGGCGCTACGACAGCGTCTTCCAGATCCTCGATGGTGCCGACGCCATTGCTCGATCGGAGACGAGGATCAGGAATATCGCCGGGCAGCCGGATGAGGATTTCCCTGCTCCTTCCGGAAACCACCGCCCGATCGATGGCCGCTGAGATGGAGACAGCTCATGAACATTGACGGGAAGACAATTCTCTATACCGGGGCCGCTGGCGGCCTCGGTCTCACGACAACGCTGACCTTGATGGAGCGCGGCGCGACCGTGGTGGCGGTGGACAACGATCCTGCCAAGATCGCGCGCCTTGAGGATGAAGCGGCATCGGCACAGAGCGGAAAGCTCGTGGTGCTGCGCACCGATATGTCGGACCTTGGCCGTTTCCGCTCCGACATCGAGCGGGTGAGTGAGACGGTCGGTGGCTATGACGTGGTGATCAACAACGCCGCCGTCTATCCTTCGAAGCCGTTCGATGAATATTCCATCGAGGAGTTTCAGGCCGTCCAGCGGGTGAATGTGGATGCCGGAGTCGTGGCGGTCCAGGTGGCGCTGCCGTCAATGCGAGCCAAGAATTGGGGGCGCATCGTCAACATCTCGAGCATCACATTCTATGGCGGCTGGGCGCTTCTGGCTCCCTATGTGGCCTCGAAAGGAGCTCTGGTCGGTCTGACACGCGCCTGGGCGCGCGAGTTCGGCCCCTATGGCATCACGGCGAATGCCATCTCTCCGGGGGCATTCCCGACGGATGCGGAGAAGATCCACCCCGACCCCGAGGGCTATTCCCGTTTCGTGCTGGATCATCAGGCCGTGAAGCGCCGCGGCAATGCGCTGGATATCGCAAACGCCATCTCGTTCCTCGCCTCCAAGGAATCGGGGTTCATCACCGGTCAGGTTCTAAACGTGGATGGCGGCTGGGTCATGCACTAGCGATGCAGCATTGTGCTGTTTCGCCCGAGCAACTGTGAGGATGGCCTTTGCTTCCTCACATAAGGTTACAGGCAGAAGGTATGTTATTGCGTCTTCGCTCCACTTTCGTCACCGCACTTGGGCTAAGGGAGGCCTCCGTCGCGGCCATGATCCTGATCGTGGCGGCCTACCTGACTTATGCAAGCGCCTATTTCCCTGAGCCGCGCAACCTTCTCAACATCGGACGCCAGGCCTCCGTCGTCGGGATTGTCGCATTGGGTCAGGCGCTAGTGATCATCGCGCGCGGCATCGACCTGTCAGTCGGCTCGATCATCGGACTGTCGGCGGTCGCCGGTGCTATCGTTGCGCGGGAGACCGGCGTGCAGGGGTTGTCGGTTCCGGTTGCCCTCGTGGCCGGGCTCCTCTGCGGTCTCTTCAACGGCTGGCTCTACACGCGGCTGAGAATCAATCCGTTCATCGCCACGCTCGGCACCTTGTCCATCGCACGGGGCATCGCCCTTCTCCTGACAGGAGGGATCCCGGTAACGCTCAGCGGGTTCGCGAACTTTCTTGGTGCCGGGCGGATCGTCAATATTCCCGTCTCGCTCATCCTGATGGTGATGCTGGCTGTCATCTTCCACATCCTGGCCACCCGTACAGTGCGGGGGCGCGATATCTTCGCCATCGGCGACAATCCCAAGGCCGCTGTTCTGGCGGGCATCGATCTGCGCGGCACGCGCCTATTCGTCTTCGTGCTGTCGGGTCTGCTCGCCGGCCTGGGCGGCATCATCCTTGCGGGCAACCTTGCCAGCGCTGACCCCAATCTCGGCATGGGCTACGAGCTTGACGTGATCGCCGCAGTCATTCTTGGCGGAACCAGCCTGTCGGGTGGCCGGGGTTCCATTCCCGGCGTCATGCTCGGGGCCATCCTGATGGCCCTCTTGAACAACGCCTTCGTGCTCCTCGGTATTTCCGCCTATTGGCAGGTAGTCACGAAAGGCTTGGTCATTCTTCTTGCCGTGGGACTCGACAGCATCCGCCGGGATGCGAGCGAGACCGACTAGCCAAATCTCAACAACAGGGAGGAAACTTACATGTCTATCTGGTCAATCACCCGTCGTCATCTTCTCGGCGTTTCCGCAGCCATTCTGGCGACCGTTGCGGCGCTGCCGGTCAGCGCTGCCGAACCGCCGAAAGGAGGCACCGTCGCGGCCGTCGAGAATACGAAGAAGCCGCTGCGGATCGCATTCCTGTCCTTCCAGAACAACCCGTTCTGGATTCCCGTTACAGAGGGCGCGAAGGCGGCGGATGGGTACCTGTCAGGATTCAACACCAAAGTTGATTTCGTGGATCTCGGCGCGAACCTCTCGGCCGAGGCCGTGGTGGCCGGCATCGAGGCAGCGATGGCCAAGAAGTACGACGGAATCGTAGTCGTTCCGATATTCGACGGAACCGCCCGCATCATCGACGAGGCAACCGAAGAAGGTATCCCGGTCATCAATATCATCGCCGAGGGCAGCGTTCCGTCCAAGCGGATCGCCTTCATGGGTCAGGATGCAACGGCGGCCGGCCAGCAGATCGGTAAGTTCATCGCTGAGAGGATGGGCCGCAAGGGCAAGCTCGGCGTCATCACGGGCTATTTCGGTGCGACCCAGCATACGAACCGCATGAATGGCGCTTTGGAGTACCTCAAAGCCAATGCTCCCGATATCAAGGTGATCGGCCCGTTCGAGAACAAGGACAAGGCCGAGACAGCCTATTCTCTCGTGCAAGACATGGTTACGGCAAATCCGGATCTCAACATGGTCTATGTAACAGCGGGTGGGCCATTTGGCGCAGCCAAGGCCGTGAAGGATCTGGGCTTGATGGGCAAGGTCGGCGTCGTCGGGTTCGATCATACGCCGGACAACATGCAGTACCTGAAGTCCGGAGAAATGGTCGGGCTCCTCGACCAGGCTCCCTATCAGCAGGCGCTTGATGCGAGTGTCATGCTCCACAACTACCTCGTCGCGGGCACGAAGCCTCCAGCCGACGTCATCAAGGTAGAAGGCAAGATGCTGACCCCTGATGCCACGCACTGACGTGCCGGGCGGGCCGAAGCCCGCCCGCTCTCTCGACAATGCGAGGCAGTCCATGAGCATTCTCACCGCCAGCGGCATACGAAAGTCCTTCCGAGGAAACACCGTGCTTCACGGCGTCAGTCTTACGATCGACGCCGGAGAGATCATCGGCCTGCTTGGGGAGAACGGGGCCGGTAAATCGACTTTCATGAATGTCCTGTCCGGCACCCTTTCGCCTGACGCGGGTGTCATTCAGATCGACGGCTCAAACGTGCAGTTCGCCTCGGCTTCCGATGGGCTTGCGGCCGGAATCCGGTTCATCCGGCAGGAGCTTTCCCTGATGCCGTCCCTGTCGGTCGCAGAGAACATCCTGCTGGGATCGCTGCCGAAGCGCCGGGGCTTCGTCGACTACACAGCTTTGAGACGCAGGGCCGCGGAAATCCTGGCAGAAATTGGCGCAAGCCATATCGATGTGGATGCCGAGGTGGGCGGCCTGAGGCTCGGCGAGCAGCAGCTGGTCGAGATCGCGAGGGCCGTTTCACAGCGCCCCCGTATCCTGATCATGGATGAACCGACATCGTCACTGACGGCCCATGAGGTCGAGCAGTTCTTCGGGTTCGTCCGGCGGATCGCCGCCGCAGGGACGGCGGTAATCTTCATCACGCACCGCTTGAGCGAGGCGCTTTCTCTCTGTGACCGCCTTGTGGTCCTGCGCAACGGAACCCTGGTGGCGGAGCGTCATCCTGACGAGGCGACGCGCGAGAGTCTCATTGTCGACATGACTGGCCGCGCATCTCTGTTCAATTATGAGCGCCGGGACGATGTCCGCTCCCAGGAAGCTGCGCTGGAGGTGATCGGAGCTTCGGATGGCGAAGGCCTGTCCGACATCTCGTTCCAGGTTCAGAAGGGTGAAGTGTTCGGCCTCTTCGGCCTTGTGGGGGCGGGGCGCACGGAGCTTCTCGAGATGATCTGCGGTTTGCGGCGATGTGCGCGAGGGCAGATCAGGGTCTCGGGCGCGGATGCCCAGAAGGACCGCCGCGGACATCTCCGCGCTGGCGTGAGCATTGTGCCGGAGGGACGCAAGATTCAAGGTATCTTCCCGCAGCATTCCGTCCGCTGGAACCTGTCTGCCGGGACATTGCGCAGGACTGCCAAGGCAGGATTCATCTCGCCTTCGTCCGAGGTCGAAGCCATGACAAAATACCGCACGGAATTGGGTATCCGTATGCAGGATCCCGAGCAGCTCGTCGGAACCTTGTCGGGTGGAAATCAGCAGAAGGTTCTGATCGGGCGCGCGCTCGTCAACGATCCGCAGATCCTGCTGCTCGATGAGCCGACGCATGGGGTGGATGTAGGCGCCAAGGCCGACATCTATCGCATCGTTCGTGCCGAAGCTGCCCACGGACGCACGATCGTGGTGGCATCCTCCGAGATCGACGAGATTCGCGCGGTCTGCGATCGCGTGGGCATCTTGTCCAAGGGGCGGCTTGTGGCTGTTCTCAACCATGACGGCATGGAGGAAACAGCCATGCTCACCCACGCCTTCTCCCACCACTGATCGCAATGAGCGAGAAACGACAAGGCCAATGACCCTGATACTTCCCCGCAGCGCTACTCTCGTCGCCCGCGTCCATGTGCCCGGCACAGGCCCCTGTGTCGCAAAGATCGACGGGGATCTGCTCATCGACATCACCGCCACCTTTCCGACCGTGCGGGATCTCTGTGAGAGCACCGACCCTGCGGGAGCTCTCAGGAGCGCCCGTGGCGAAGAGCTTGGATCAGTCACGGATATCGTCACCAATACGGCTCCTCGCAGCCGCGATGGAAGCAAGCCGTGGCTCCTGACGCCCATCGATCTTCAGGCAGTCAAGGCGGCAGGCGTGACCTTCGTGGTATCGATGCTCGAGCGCGTGATCGAGGAGCGTGCGCGCGGCGATGCAGATGCCGCCGCGGCGATCCGGCAGCATATTCAGGAGCTGGTCGGCAGTGATCTGCGCAAGCTACGTCCGGGCTCGCAGCAAGCGGCCGCCCTCAAGGAAACGCTCGTAAGCGCCGGGGCATGGAGCCAGTACCTAGAGGTCGGCATCGGGCCGGATGCGGAGGTGTTCACGAAAGCTCAGCCCATGTCGGCGGTGGGCACGATGATGGATGTGGGCGTACACCCCAAATCTACGTGGAACAACCCAGAGCCGGAAGTTGTGCTGGTTGTCTCGTCCAAAGGTCGGATAATCGGTGCGACCCTTGGCAACGATGTCAATCTACGTGACGTTGAGGGTCGGTCAGCGCTTCTCCTCGGCAAGGCGAAGGACAACAACGCGTCTGCAGCCGTTGGACCTTTCATTCGCCTCTTCGATGGAGATTTCACGCTCGATACGGTGCGTCGCATGGAGCTCACGCTCACGGTCGAGGGGCAGGATGGTTTCCGGATGACCGGGCACTCGGCTATGTCGGAGATCAGCCGTGATCCGGAAGATCTTGTCGCCCAGACGGTTGGTTCCCATCATCAGTATCCTGACGGGCTCGTGCTCTTCCTGGGTACGATGTTCGCTCCCATCGAGGATCGTGACGCCCCCGGGCGTGGCTTCACTCATAAAACCGGCGACATCGTCACCATCGAGACGCCGGAAATCGGAGCCCTCGTCAACCGGGTGGTGCCTACCGACGAGGCGGAGCCGTGGACATTCGGCACAGCCGACCTCATGCGCAACCTTGCCGGTCGCGGTTTGCTCTGACTGACACCCTCAGGCAAACTGCAGAGGAAGCCCTGAAAGAGCGTGTACACGCTCTTTCAGGGCTTTTTTAGCGCCTGCGGAATGCAGGCGCGCGCTTGTCCTTGAAGGCGGCCCGTCCTTCGGCCGCGTCCTCCGTCGCAAAGCAGATCGTCTGAAGATCGCGCTCGTACTCGATGGCTTTCTCAAGCGGCATCGTGAATGCCGCCCGCAGGTTCAGCTTCGCCGTCTCTGCCGCAATGGGGGCCCGACTGGCGATAACTTTCGCCAGCGCCCGTGCTCGCTCCAGAAGGGCGCTCGTTTCCGTAACCTCGCTCACCAGCCCCCATGACAGCGCACGCTGTGCATCGATCGGATCGCCCGTCATCAACATGATGGCGGCATTGGAAGGGCCGATCGAATGCGCCAGAAATGTCGCCATGCCGCCGCCGCCGATCCATCCGAGCTTGATCTCAGGCGCGGCGAATTGTGCATTGGACGAACACAGCCGGATGTCACAGCTCATCGACATCTCGAGCCCGCCTCCGAAGGCGTAGCCGTTCACGGCGGCGATGCTGGGTTTGAGCAGCCGGCGGATAGCATCGCAGTAATCGGGGCGGTTTCGGAAGTTCCAGGGCGTGTCATAGGTGTCGAGCTCGCGAATGTCGGAGCCCGCACAGAAGGCCCGCTCTCCCGCACCCGTAAGGATCACGCAGCGCACCCGGTCGTCCGTGTTGCAGGCCTGTACGGCCGCTATGAGGGCGCTCGCCATCTCGGGGGTCATGGCGTTGAGCTTTTGCGGCCGGTTCAGGGTGATGGTGGCAATGGCGCCATCAATTGAGAAAAGGATGTCTTCGGTCATCGGCTGTCTCTCTCAGGCCTGTGCTTCGCTGACGGCTTTCGATGCAATGAGCCTGTCGATCTGCTCATCGCTCATCCCGCTCTCCCGCAGGATCTCTCGCGTGTGCTCGCCGGTGAGGGGCGCTCCACGCTCCACCTTAGAGGGCGTCTTGGAGAACCGGATCGGGAATCCAGGTGTCGTCACCGCTCCCTCCGTGGGATGCTCATAGGACACGAACGTGCCGTTGTGCTTCACCTGCGGATCTTTCACGAGATCCTCATAGCCATAGACCGGGCCTGCCCAGATGTCGTTCGCCCGGAACAGCTCTAGCCACTCCGCCGATGTCTTTGCTTTCAGGCGCTCGCGTGTCTTGGCGAAGATCTCATCGCGGCGGGTCCAGGTATCCGTCTCGTCGTCCATCTCCAGGAACGAGGGCTCGCCGATCAGCTCGCCGAAGGTTTTCAGACGCGGGAAAGCCACGATGATGTAGCTGTCCTTGGTGGCGAAGGCTCCGTAAGGGGCGCGGATGTACACATGCGCGTGGGGCTCGGCCGAGCGCTCCTGCGGCTTGCCAGCCACCGTGAACACCGACAGCTCCTGCATCTGAATGGTCGTGATCGCATCTAGCATGTTCACCTGCACCAGCTGCCCCTCGCCCGTGCGCTCCCGGTGCAGCAGCGCCGCCAGCGCGCCCTCGAAGGCCGTGTAGGCGGTGATTGCATCGACCAGGTATTGTCCGGCTGGGGTTGGAGGCTCTCCGGCGCGTCCGGCCGACAGCATGGCTCCCGACATGCCCTGCAGGATCAGGTCCTGGCCCGGGCGGTTCACGTAAGGGCCGTCCTCGCCATAGCCCGACATGGACACATAGACGAGGCGCGGGTTGATGGCCGAGAGCGTCTCGTAGTCCACACCCAGGCGCTTGGCTACGCCGGGGCGATAGTTCTGCAGGAACACATCGGCCGTCTTGACGAGTTCGAGCAGAACCTCCTTGCCCTCGGGCGACTTCAGGTCAACCGCGAGCGAACGCTTGTTGCGGTTGAGCGACAGGAAGGAGACGTTGACCTTGTTGCCCCGCGCACCGCCAGCGGCCACGTGGCGCTGCCATTCGCCGGTGGTCGGCTCCACCTTGATCACGTCCGCACCCAAATCGCCAAGCCGTTGGGCCGCGAACGGCCCTGCCATGGCGATCGAGCAGTCAAGAACGCGATACCCACTGAGTACGCCCATTTCCTATCTCCTTGATGGTGTTCAGGCCGCAGCCTGTGCAAAGGTTTTCCGGGCGGCGTCCGCCATCTGGTCGATAACCTGGTTTCTCGAGATCTCTCTGGCGCAGTAGCGCTCCAGGGCAGCGCCGGCGGCGGCCTGGAAGTGGATGTATCCCGCGCGGCGCGGCCGGATCCATGCGGTTTCCATGGAGCGCCGCACGCCGGAATAGAACCCGTTGAAACGGGCATCGTTAGCTGGATCTTCCCAGGACGTGACCAGCGCGGGCTGGCCGTGATGCTCGGGGATGATGCGATCCTGAGCTTCGCGGGACAGGGCAAAGCGCACGAAGGCGAGTGCGGCCTCCCGGTGCTTGGACGAGGCCGAAACCGCCAGCCCTGTTCCGCCCAGCATGGAACCTGCCTCGTAAGGCGCCCTGACGCCACAGAAGTCGGAGAAGGTGAGGCGGGCACGCATGTCCGCCTCGGCATAGGTCGCATAGCCGTAGACGCAGGGCGCGAATGCGACATCATCGCGCATCACCATCGCCTCGTGCAGGTCGATCGAGTTCCACCGGAGAGTATCCGGATGCGAAAGGGCGAGCACCTCGTCATGCGCATCCAGCGCCTCTGCCATCGCATCGCGGTCGAACTCGCAGGCTCCCGCCGGGTCGGTGTTGATGGGCTTGCCCATATTGGCCATGAGCCCAGCCACGGTCGCGAAAGCGTGCGGCGTGGGAACAGGCGTTGCGAGATAAAGGCCCTTCGCGCGCAGCCTGCGCCCGAGCGCAACGGTCTCCTCCCAGCTCTTGGGCAGGCTCTCGCCTACCCTCTCCAGCAGATCCATCCGGGCCACCGCATGGGGCGTGGCGGCATCGATGGGCGCGGCCCAGACATGGCCGGCAAAACGGTAACTCGGCAGGGAAGGGCCCACATAGAGTGCATCCGCCTGCGGCCCAAGAAGGTCGGGCATCGCTTCGTCGAGAGCCACGAACGCATGTGCAGCCGCCACATCGCCGCTGAACGGATGATCGACGATCAGCAGATCATTCTGTGAGGCAATATCCCGGATCGGCTGATGCTCGAAATCCGAGAGCGGGCGAACCATCCAGTCGATCTCCACATCCGGACGGCTCTTCTGGAAAGCCGCTGTCAGCGGCGCCAGCGGTCCGGTTGCGCGGCGGTGCCCCCAGGCCAGGCCGCGCAGGCGAATGTTAGTCATTGGAATCCCTCCGATTGACGCATATTGTGATGTTGCTCTAAGACTTTCCGCCGATGGATGCGCATCTCACCCCCGACAAATCGACCCAGCCCCAGAAGGGGACGAGTTTGGTCGACATCGCTCATGAAGAACTGCACCGGCGCATCACCGACGGGCTGCTGGTGGATGGCGACCGCATCGTCATCGATCAACTCGCCCGTGAACTGAGCATCAGCCTCATCCCCGTGCGGGAGGCGCTTGCGCGGCTGCATGCCGAAGGCCTTGTAACCTTCGAACGCAACAAGGGCTACCGCGTCGCGCCCCGACCTTCCCCAAGCGAACTGCGGCGCCTCTTCGAGGCGCGGCTGGTGCTGGAGCAGGGGGCGGTTGAGGTCGCGCTCGCTCGCGGCGTGCCGCTGGCGCTGGGCGATATCGAGGCCATCAACAAGCTGATCGCACGAGGTGCTTACGGCACCACGTTCCGCGGATTCCGGGAGTTCGTGACACTCAACGAGCGTTTTCACAGCGAGTTGGTAGCCTTGAGTGCCAATCCGCATCTCGAGGAGGCTTATCGGCGGCTCGGCTATCACCAGCAGATCACCCGTCCCACCTACGGGCATGGCGTTCCGGATCTCGACCTGATCGTCAGCGAGCACGAGGCGATCCTTGATGCTCTGCGGCGCGCCGATCTCGAAGGCGTGCGCAGAGCGCTGAGGGATCACATCCTCGGCGGCTATGACCGCCTTGCCGCCGTTCTCGGCAGCGACGGGATGGCAGAGCATGGACATTGGACCTAGCCTCGCTCCCGCTGCCTGAACGCTTCAGGCCCGCTTTGCTGTGCACCCAAAGCGAAGGCCAGAGCCATCAATTCCCGCTCCATGGCAAGACCACCCGTCAGCCCGCCCTCCATGGCGGCCCGGATTCCTGCCTTGTTGGTGACGGTCGCCACCTCCTGGTGCGCGGCAATCTCAGCGGCGAGGCGGCGGGCTTCTTCGACCTCCTGGCCTTCTCCGACGAGGAATTCGCATACGCCGATGCGGTAGGCCTCCGAGGCGTCGAAGGTGGCTCCTGTGAGCAGAATTCGACTGGCCTGTCCGTATCCGACAAGCCGAGTGAGACGTTGTGAGAAGCCGCCTGCTCCCAGCCAACCGTGCTTCACTTCCGGCGCTGCGAACTTGGCCGTTGTGGACGCAACGCGGATGTCGCAGTTGAGAGCGATCTCGAAGCCGCCTCCAAGCACCCAGCCCTTCAGCGCAGCAATCACAGGCTTTCTGAACTCGCCGAATTCGAGCGCGTAGTTGACCGAGTGCCGCCATGACCAGGCATCGTCGTAGACGCCGATTGTGCCAAGGTCCGTGCCTGCGCAGAACGCGCGTTCGCCCGCGCCACGCACCAGAATGCAGCGGACGGACTTGTCGGCGTCAAGGGACTGGCGCGCATCGCGGATTGCGGCTGCCATCCCGGGCGTGACCGCGTTGTGTTTCGCCGGCCGGTTCAGCACGAGTTCAGCAGTTTTATTGTCGAGCTTGATGATCTCGATGTCGCTCATGCAACCGCTCCTGCAGCCTGAAGGTGCTCGATCTCGCCCGCGCCATACCCGAGAGACGTGAGGATGGCGCCGGTGTGTTCGCCCAGCGCAGGCGCGCCGGTGATCCGCGGTTCGGGGTCAGTTGAAAAGCGGATGCTGGGAGACGTCGTGGTGATAGGGCCTGCACGCGGGTGATCGTAGGTGACGAAGAAGCCCTCGAACTGCGGGTGGGCCTTCACGGCCGCGTAATCATTGACGGGACCAGACCAGATGCCTGCGTCGAAGAAGGCCCGAACCGCATCATCCGTGCGCCATGACGCCAGATGTGCAGCGACGACGGGATAGATCTTGTCGCGCCATGCATCGATTCCTGCGCGATCATCCTGATCCTGCGGCTTGCCTCCCGCAAGCTGCGCCAGTTCGTCGGAACCGAACACCTTCGCGATGGCCGAAAGACTCGACTGCGCGATGGCGATGTGACCATCGGCAGTCGGATAGATGCCATAAGGCGGCTCCATCCAGGCGGACGCATAGGGCACGTTGTTGCGCTGGCATGTGCGTCCTGTGGTGAGATACGTCGAGAGTTCCTGGATCTGTACCTCAAGCGCGGCGCCGAGAAGCGAAACCTTGATTTCGCTGCCCCGGCCCAGGCGGTCCCGTTGGAGGATCCCTGCGAGCACGCCTTCGCTTGCAAGGTGCGAGGCCATGACGTCGATCATGTAGACCGGGGAGGGATGTGGCAAGCCGCCGGAGACACCGGCATTCCAAGTGAGACCCGAGAAGGATTGCACAAGCAGGTCCTGTCCCGGGCGCTCGACCATGGGGCCGCTGTCTCCATAGCCGGATATGGAAACATAGACGATGTCGCTCTTGAGCGACTTCAACTGCTCATAGGAGATGCCCAGCCTTTCAGCGACGCCGGGGCGGAAGTTCTGCACCACGGCGTCGGCGGTTTTCGCAAGGCGGTAAAGAACCTCGCGCCCAGCCTCGGTTTTAAGGTCGAGCGCCAGCGACTTCTTGTTGCGGTTGAGGGTCAGATAAGGGGTTGTTTCTCCGCCCAGCAGAACATCCGCCATGGGCGAGCTACGGGTGAAGTCCGGCCTGCCGGGCGCCTCTATCTTGATGACCTCGGCACCCATGTCGGCGAGACGCTGAGTCGAAAGCGGGCCGGCCATAGCCAAGGTGAGA
Organism: Microvirga sp.; assembly: GCA_031181145.1. Lineage (GTDB taxonomy): Bacteria > Pseudomonadota > Alphaproteobacteria > Rhizobiales > Beijerinckiaceae > Microvirga. Next base: position 32,163 of record JAPSLB010000027.1, on the reverse strand, counting down.
TCGATGATGCGAAGTCCGGCGAGAGGGCCGCCGGAGGAGGTGCCGTCACACGCGGTTTGAGCCTGCATTGCTTCACTCCCGATATGACAACCTGCCGAAGCGGCTGCCTCTGCCTTTTTCTCAGCAATCGATACCCGCCTCAGAGCCATCATGCAAGATCATATATGATTCAAAATCATATCTGAAACTGACTGTGCCACTTCTGAAGGAATGCCTATGACTTGGAGCGTCAAGCACTAGGCAAAAAGTCTAAGAACTCTGGTGTTTCAACGCCAAGGTTACGTAAGCAACAAATGTAAATATGCTTTGACAACAAGAAAAGTCGATGATCATATATGATAAAGAATCCAAACCTAGCTCGTGCTTGAACTCGAGCAAAATGCCACGACCGGAGGAACCGCTATGATCAAACGTCTTTTAGGCGCTGTGTTGCTGCCCGCTTTCATCTTTGCCGCCGCTCCGGCTCATGCACAGGCAACGGCCACTTTCGGCGGCTCCGACGCGGTCGGATCGATCTTCGACCGCCAGAACAAGATGTTCGCCAAGCTCGTGAACGAGAGGGCAGGCGGCAAGCTCAAGGTCAACTTCATCGAGGGCGAGCAGCTTGGAAATGACACCCAGGTTATCGAGCAGATGATGGGCGGCATCGTTCAGGCCTACGGGGACGATCTGAGCTGGTATGCGCGCTGGGTCAACGACTTCAACGTCGTCACATGGGGCTTCACGCTTCGCGACGTCGCTCACACGGCTGCTTTCGTGAAGAGCGATGCCTTCAAGTCGATGGCTGAGCAACTGCGCACGAAGCATAACCTGCGCATTCTCGCCGCCGCACCGAGCCAGCCGCGTATCACGTTCGCCGTGAAGCCTCTGAAGTCGGCCGACGACTTCAATGGCATGAAGATGCGCGTACCTGAGATCAAGTCTTACCTCACCCTTTGGGAGACGCTCGGCACGAGGCCGACTCGAGTGGCTTGGGGTGAAACCTTCCTGGCTCTGAAGACGGGGCTGGTTGAAGGCGCGGAGGGCGGCGTCTCGTCTGCCTATTCGGCCCGGTTCCATGAGGCCGCCAAGAACGTGGTTCTGACGGACCACATCTACATCATCGGCAACATCACAGTGAATGAGCCCTGGTACCAGAGCCTCTCGCCTGATCTTCAGAAGATTGTCACGGATGCCGCTCAGGAAGCCGTACAGTGGGCCTCGGAAACCACAAAAGCGGAGACCGATGGCATCATCGCCAAGATGAAGGCGGAGGGCGCGATCGTGTCGATCATCGATACGAAGCCGATCCGTGAAAAGGCGCTGGATGCCGTTGCCAAACTGGAAGCCGAGGGCTTTTGGCGTCCGGGGCTCTGGAAAGAGATCCAGGCCATCGGCGCCAGCAACTAAGGGGCTTGCCTGATAACGCCGGCACGGATCGTGCCGGCTTCCTCTCCGGAGAGATTCCATGTCTGCTCTTCTGCGCGCCTATGCGGGGCTTCTTCGTTGGATCGGCTATGCCGAGGCTGGCGTCTTGACCCTGCTGATGGCCGTGATTGTCCTGTCGATTGCGTTCCAGGTCATCATGCGCTTCATCTTCGGACACCCGATGGTGTGGGTCGAAGAGGTTTCGACCTACGCTTTCGTGTGGATCACCTTCATGGGTGCAGCGCTCGGCCTCAAGCAGGTCAAGCACGTCAAGGTGGAACTCCTGAACGACAGGCTGACGCCGGATGGTCACAGGAAGATCAAGCTCATTGGTTACGTGGCTGTTCTGGCCGCTGTCGGCTTTCTCGCCTTCAAGACACCTGGGGTCATCCGCATCGAGAGCTTCAGCTATACGGTATCACTTCCAATCGAGATCCCGCGCGCCTGGTTCTATTCGATCCCGCTTCTCTATTGCTGCCTCATGATGGCGGCGACCGCTATCTACGAGATCCTGGCTCTGCTCGTGCAGGGTGACGAGGATGTATTGGTGTCATTTGCTCCCGCGGAAGAGATGCACGATCCCTCCGACGTCCCGGCCGCCACCCAACCCGTGATGAGTTGAGCTCATGATCGTCGTGGCGCTTTTCCTGATCTTCGTCCTGCTCATCGTCCTCGAGGTTCCAGTCGCGTTCGCGATGATCCTGGCGGTCTTCACGAGCATGCTCGCCTTCACCTCGACCCCTGTCGAGATCGTGGTGCAACGCATGCCGTCGGGCATCGACAGTTTTCCTCTGCTTGCCATCCCGCTGTTCATCCTTGCAGGCAACATCATGAACGGCGCCGGCATCGCCAACCGCATTTACGATTTCTCCATGGCGCTCGTCGGGCACATTCGCGGAGGGCTGGCGCAGGTCAACATTCTCGGCTCCATGGTGTTCGCCGGCATGTCGGGTGTGGCCCAGGCCGATGCCGCAGGTCTTGGCACAATCGAGATCAAGCACATGAAGGAGCGCGGATACGATCCGGCCTTCGCGGCCGCCTGCACGGCCGCCTCCGCCATCATCGGCCCGATCATTCCGCCATCCGTCATCATGGTCGTGTACGCCGTCACCGCCGGGGTTTCGCTCACCGACCTCTTCCTCGCAGGTATCGTGCCCGGCGTGCTGCTTGGTCTCACGCTGATGGTCCTCGTCTATGTGCAGGCCATGCGCGGAGCAATCACGGCGCCGGTCGAGTCCCGCTCCAACGTGCCAGCCATCGGGTCTGCCTTCGTGCGGGCGCTGCCGGCACTGGCGGCCCCAACGCTTCTCACCCTGGGCCTGCTGTCGGGAGCCGCAACGCCAACCGAGCTGGGAGCCCTGACCGTTGTTTATGCGGTCGCTCTGGGTTTCCTCACGCGCGACCTGACCGTGCGCTCGCTGCTGATCCATATGCGGGACAGCGCGATCACCACCGGCATCTTAACCTTTATCATCGCAGCCGCGGTTCCGTTCGGCTGGCTGATCTCGGTGCAGAATGTGTCGGCAGCGCTTCAGGAGCTGATGGCCTGGATCAATGCGGATAAGTATACGTTCCTGCTGATCGCTAACCTGATCCTGCTGGTGGCGGGCCTCTTCATGGAGACCACGGCAATCCTGCTCATCGCCACGCCAGCCCTTCTGCCGGTCGTAAAGCTCTACGGCATCGATCCCGTACATTTCGGGCTGATCATGATTCTCAATCTGCTGGTCGGCTCCCTGACACCGCCGTTTGGGGTCATCTTATTCATCTGCAAACACATTGCAGGCGTGACGTTCAAGCAAATGGTCAGGGCCACGATCCCCTTTTACGTGCCGATCATCCTCATGCTCATCCTCATCACCTATGTTCCGCAGGTGTCCCTGTGGCTTCCCGCAATGTTCAAGTGACCGAGGCCGTCATGGAAGCGACTGCCTTTGAGGATTATACGATTGGCTCCACGCGCGAGAGCTTCGGGCGCACGATCACTGAGGCCGATCTCGTGGCCCATGCAGGCCATACCGGCGATTTCTTTCCCCATCATGTGGACGAGGAATTCGCCCGCTCGACGCCGTTCGGTGGACGGATCGCCCATGGTACGCTCGTGCTGTCGGTCGGGATCGGTCTTCTGGCACGCGAGATCAATCCGCTGTCGTTCAGTTATGGCTATGAGCGGCTGCGTTTTGTCAGGCCTGTGATGATCGGGGACACGATTCGGACACGGGCCACGATCATGGGTAAGCAGGACGATCCGAAGCGGATGGATCACGGGCGCATCATCGAGCGCTGCGAGATCGTCAACCAAAGGAATGAAGTGGTCCTTGTCGCCGACCATATCAGGATGGTCCAAAGGAGGACGCCTGCCGGCGGGAGCCAGCCGGGTGCGGCACAGTCTCGGATCGATCAGCTCTCCTGACCTTCAGGTTGGCATCGGGAGAACCTCGCGCTAGATGAGGGAGGGTGCCTGACGATCCCTCACATCCGCTCCAGCGCGCCGCAATCCTGCCGGTGATCCTCGGCCGCTTGGCCGTGGCCGGAGCATTCGGATGCGCTGCGATGGTCGCGCTGATCTGGGCCGGTGCTGTCGAGATTTCAAATAGCCTAAATCCTTTCGCTTCCTTACGGGTAACCGAGGACCTGAATTGGTTGACCCGCATGAAGCTGTCGCGCCTCGAACGCAGCGGGGCTCAATGCCTGGTTCTGTCGCAAATCCGAAACAGGAACGAGAAAGCAGCAGTGTATCGCGCGGCACTCATGCGGCGATCAGGTGAAACTGTTCGGCGAGCGATAGCCGCCGATGGCAGGCATATTTCGCCAGCTGTTTGCGCAGCATATGGATCAACTCGATACCACCCAAGATCACGCGGGCACTGTCAACGGACTTGAAGTCGACCACCGAATGCACGCGGCGTTTGACGGCGCGGTGATGCTGCTCGATACGGTTATTATCGGGCATGAATAGGCGCGACACCTCTATTTGCATTTCAGAAAGCAGAGGGATCGGATACCCTTAGCAGACCGGGATAGGGGCGTCTGCGAGCACGGAAGGTAGGCAGGCTGTCGTATCTCATGAGATGAGAGCTCGCGATATTATCTGGCCGCCCCTTCGACTGGCCCGGGTGCGCTTCGTGCGCGGATCCGTAGTTGCCGTGTGGCCCACCGGCTCCCGAGGATATGCAATCGAACAGGGGCTGGAGATGAGGATCATTGCTCTCGACGTCCATCGTTCCTTTGCCCAGATGGCGGTCTTGGAGAATGGCGCCATCCGCGACGCCGGAAAGATCGATCTCGACCGCAGCCGCTTGCTGCACTTTGCCAATCCCAACCTGGTGCGAGCCATCGCCTGGGCCAAGGTAAAGACTGACAAGATCGATGCACGAGTGTCGGCGAAGCTCCATGCGAGCGGGTTCCTGCCCGAAGTCTGGATGCCGGAGGAGGAGACCGAGACACGGCGGCGTATCACGGCAGAACGCACTCAGCCGGTCGCGCAGATGACCCGGCTCAAGAACCGGATCCACGCGGGTCTGCATGCCCACCTGATCCCCCTCTACCAGGGCAGTTTGTTCCCGAAACGCCGGAGGGCCTGGTTGGTGGCCCTCCCGCTCGCCGAGGATCAGCGTCGTGTGATCCTGCGCCATGCCGGTGAACTTGATTGGCTTGGAGCCGAGTTCCTGAGTTGGACAAGAGCCTCGCGCAGAAAGCTCTCAAGGATCCGCGGGTCAGGCAGTTGATGACGATCATGGAGGTTAACGTCACGGTGGCTATGAGCAATATGGCAGCGATCGGCGACATAAAGCGCTTCTCCTCGCCGCAGAAGCTGGTGAGCTGCTTCGGTCTCAATCCGAAGGTGCGGCAGTCGGGTGACAAGCCAGCTTATCATGGCCGCATCAGCAAACAGGGACGTGCCCACGCGCGCTCGATACTGGTCGAGGCAGCCTGGATGATCTCCGGCGTACCCGGGCCGCTGCGGGCCTTTTTCGTCCGCATTAGGAACAAACGCGGCAAGTCGGTGGCGGCCGTAGCAACGGCACGCAAGCTGGCGGTGATCGTCTGGCACATGCTGAGCAAGGATGAAGTCTACACCTGGAGCGGGCTGGCGCTGCTGCAGTGGAAATTGCGCTACTTGGAACTGGCGGCAGGTCATGCGTCGCGGCGCTGGAGCAGGCAAAAAGGACCGGCTGCCGTGTATAGCAAGAAGGCCGTCGCCACCGCACGTCGCCTCTTGCTTCGATTGCGCCGGTCTCTGCAGCTAACCCGATCAATGCTTGCGAGCCTGCACCAAGTAAACGGGTACAGTTGTCTCTCCGAGCGCCTTGCAGGCTTCGAAGCGATGCAACCCCTCCACCAGGACAAAACGTTTGCCGTCAGGTCGTACAAGGATAGGCACCTCTTGCCCTTTTGCCAGCATGCTCTCGGCAAGGGCTTCGACCTTCTGTAGATCGAGAGTCTGACGGCGCTGTACGGGAACATAGACATCCTGGACTGCAACGATCCGCTTTTTCATCATTTCCGCTGCTCCAGCATTGTGTCATGTTTAACCGGAGCTTAGGCGCTGCCGGCCGAATTGCATAGGACCGCTTCCCGCATGAGACGCTCACGCCGGACGATGGTTTCGTTCACGATGAATCAAGCGCGAACTGTCTGTTGGCTTGCGGCTTACCACGAACAGTGAACCGATTGCCTCTTTGAGAGACGCGACTGCAGACTTTGAGTCTAGCAATCAGGTCAAATAACTCCTATACCAAATTGGTCGGGTTCGCCTGACTATGATCGTAGAGGCAGAGTAGAGTAGGCGTTTAGGACGCGGGTTCGACTCCCGCCGCCTCCACCACGAGCACATCTGCCGTTTAGGTCCCGCAGGGCAGGTTAGAGCGGCTGGCTTCCGGCTGGAGCCAGGCGCCGACATGGTGTGTTTCTGATGGGGACGGTCTGGCTCCGATCGGGCCACTAAACGCTAGGCTGCGATTAGGTTGAGCTACGGCACTTGATAGTGCAGATTCGCAAATGCCAACGACAACGTTGACATGGGTGTGGTGTGCCTCGCGGTGTAACCATTTGGGGCTCGGGAAGCCTAGCAACAGAAACGGCACCTGCGGGTGCCGTTCCCATTTTTTGAAACGGTACGCAGGCTCCAGCAGACAACCCTGGCCCGCGCAAAGGAAAGACTCAAGCAGATGTTGGAGATCCAAGTAAACGACTATGTCCAGGTTCCGAGGGGAACGATGGTTTACCCGACAGGCAGTGGCGTGGAGGCGCCGGCCGCGCGCAAACAAGTCGTGAAGGTCACGAGCATCTTCGATGTGGATGTCAAAAGCAATAACTTCTACCTGCTTCTGCCCGACGAGATGCGGCTGCGCTATTTTGAGGCCAGTGGCGGAAAACGTCCCATCGATCAGGATATTCTGGAGTTCACGGATCGCCTGACCAAGGGCGACTATCGGGCGGTGGAGTGGTCAACCAAGTGGGCGCTGATCGCCGATGTTCAGCCAGCCGTGGCTCCCGCTCGCGCCCAGACGGCAAAGAAGGTCGAGACGCCGCAGAAGAAGTCGTTCACCAAGCAGCAACAGATGGTGACAGGCTCCGTGTGGCGCTTCGTCCAGGATGCCGATCTTCGCTACAAGGTGCGCAACCCAGCGTACGCTGCTATGCGTGACGATATTGAGAGCACTCTTCGCCAATTGCCGTCGCAGGCTCGGACGCAAACCGTTGACGCGAAGCTGAACGAACTCGGCATGATGGACCATCTTGATGAACCCTGGGGTCCGGTGAAGGCAGGCGAGACCTTCACGGTCCGCAGCAAGCTGACATCTGGTTTCGCAGGCGGTCAGGACGTGCCGATGCTGTTTCGGGGCGAGAAGTTCACCTTGCCGTACACCAGTCTCGAGCCGTTCACTGAATTGGTGACCGAGCCTTAGAGTCGGGTACAACCTCAAAGTCACTGAAGCTTGCAGATCCCGTAGACGGGCGCCCATACGGATGAGCCCGTTACGCATCGTCGCCCCTGCCGAGAGTAGCCCGGTCCTGTTGGTTCAGGGCAGCTTTTCTCAGAGCCTCGTTGATCCTCTCCTGCCAACCCGGCCCGTCTTCCTGAAAGTGGTCAAGGACGTCTCGATCGATCTGTATGGTCACCGATTCCCTCACGCCGGGGAGGGCGACCTTCTTCGGTGCCGGCTCTGCCGGCATGGTGGTCGCCTTCTTGAAGGCAGTTTCAGCTGTCTTCCACGGATCACCACTCCCCCGCATTCTGTTGGGCGGTTTTGACATGAGGTCTCCTCCTCCGGCATGAGCTTGATGGAGGGCGATAGCGGCCGATTCTAAACACCGGCAGGGCAGGGGCTGTCAGGCCGGCCAGTTTACGCTAGGCTGGTGAGCGCGTGATCTTCTTGATTGGGATGCGCGGGCGGCCGGCCTTTTCGGCGATGGTATTATCCTGCTCCTCACTGACCCTCCGTGCAGGCTCGTCGCCGTCAAGCCCACCCAGGATGGAACGTGGGACTCGCCTGTTCGAGCTGCGGGAGCCATCGGCATAGAGTATGTCGAACAGGGCGTACCCGTTCTCGGCGGCCTTTGGCGTCCGGCGAGCCATTATCGGTATTCCTTTAGCTTCAGTTGCGTATAGCGGCGTCTCATAACCATGCGAACAAGCCGCTCCATCTCCGGACCTGCTGGCATGAAGTAGTGCTGACCTATAATCGCTTCACGGGCGTGGCCGGACAGGTCGATGAAGGACTGGTCGACGGAGACGGTGGGATTGCCACTTACCGTGAGGTTGGTCACCACCATCGGCATGCTGGTGGGCTCGACCGCAGCGACAGACGGGCGACCACCGCGCTGGAACGCATTCACCCGCTCTTCGGCTCTTGCCTGATCGATACTGGCGGGTGTTCGATCAGGCTTCAACTGATCCCGCTCCAGCTGCGATCCCCGCTTGCCGCCGGAAGGTTTCATCGGGGCGCTTCCTTTGCCTTGTTGACGAACGGGAGGCCGGGACTGCGTTCTTGGGCTTCTCCTTCTTCGACTTCTTTGCCTCGCAACTTCCACGTTGTTCGCCTTTGGCAACGGCTCGTTTCCGTTGTTGGCGTGTTCTTGGGAAAACAGTCTTAGTCGTGGGTTGGGCTGCCGAGCAGATGGTCGAAGTCGGCCAGCACGCGGTCGATCAGCTTGCGGCGGCGCAGATCGGCTGCGTCCGAATTCTGCGCCAGGACGCCAAGCAAATAGCGTGCCTTCTCGACCGCCTCATGCCAATCGGTGGCGGGTGCGGCTGCCAGCAGGTCTTCGAGAGCCGCCTGTCTTGCACGCAGCGTTTCCTGATCGGCTTCGACCTCGGCCCGCAGACGCCGCAGGTCGGTCGCTTTCTGGGCTGCCATGCCGCGATGAGTGTCAAGGTTGGTCGGATGATTAGCCATGATAAGATTCCTTCCTGCCAGTCTCTTGCGCCCCCCGACGCGAACACACCGCTTCCCACGTCATTTCCACCATGCAGCCTTCCATGCCGTTGGTCTGTAGCTAAGTCCGCTCCACGAGCAGTCGCGCCAACGTCTTGGCCTGCCGCACACTAGATCCAACGGGCTCGGGTATGACAAGGTGCCATTCATGGGCTCGAAGCGCCCAAGCGATGTCGGAGAGACTGCTGAGCGGCTCATGCGGCCAAGCAGGCTCGCCCCTTGATGTGAGGATCATAAATTGGCGGGACGCCTTCATGCCGACGCGCGCGACGTACAGGATCTCATCACCCCGTCGAAACAGCGCGACCGGTTCGTAGATCTGGGATCCGCGGAAGAAGGCCTCATCGCTGGTCAAATGGTTGACGCCCCCGCCGTGATCTCGCTCTCGCGCACGGCGCGTTCACCGAAGCCGGACGATTTGATGCGGTACGAGACCTCACCGGTCTGGTCGGCCGGCATGAGGCGGGTCACCTCATAGATGCCGCTTGCACTTGCACGCTTATCCGAGAAACGCGGATGGGTGATCCGGACCAATTGATGAACTTTATACTTGTGAGACATTCATTCCTCCTGGAGCTTAACTGTCATGGGACAGGGTCGCGCGGGCGACCATCATGGGTGTTCGTGGGTCCAAACAAAAAAGCCGCCCCACGCGGGAGCGGCTTCAAGGGTCAGCGGCACAGGCCTCTATGTCCTGAGCCGATCATCAAAGATCACGCATTCTCGATGTTGTTGACGGCGATCTTGCCGGAGCGGCGGTCCTCGGCCGTGTCGAAGGCAACCTTCTGGCCCTCGACGAGGCCGCGCATGCCGGCGCGCTCAAGAGCGGTGGCGTGGACGAACACGTCCTTGCTGCCATCGTTCGGCTGGATGAAGCCGAAGCCCTTCATATCGTTGTAGAATTTTACGGTGCCCGTAATCATTGGGGTAGCCTTTCGCGATTGTCGCAGATGCACGTGAGCAAAGGCGCGCAAAAGCACGGCCTCAACTCGGTTCGTCGATGTAATGGTAAGATAGTCCGAACGTGCGCCTGGCTATGCCAAAAGCGAAACGACCCGATTGTCCGGCCAAAATCCGATAAACATCATATAGACAATTGCATGCAGAATAGCAAGTGCCAGCTGTAACCGCTTTCCACCCGCAGAGAAATCATCATCTTTTGCCTTAAATCATGGCTGTAGATGCACAGCGCGGTGAAAGAAATTACTTCGCTACCTATCAATTCCATATGAGGCGCAATCACGGGCCGCCATCGCTCGAAGCCCAGGAGCCGAGAAGGGCCGGAAGAGCTTCAGGCGGGTTGACTTGTAACGCTCGAACAGCCGGGAGCTAGGCAGCCTTCGGCGCCAGGACAGCCAATTTGGCTATCGTAGATGCTTTGTCGGAGCCACTGTAACGAGCCAACGCGGAGCATCCTATGAGTGCCCTCTTTGAGAAGCTTGATTATCGCCCCACTCCGATAGGAGTGCTCAGCCTCCGGCGCCGGCGCGATCTCGTGAGCGGAGGTGACATCTACGAGATCAAGCTCGACGACGAGTTCCTGATGTCGAGCCGGTTCACCGTATCAGAGATCGCCCTTGCGCGGCTCGGGCTCGCAGCCCTGCCGGAAACGTACCTCGATGTGGTCATCGGCGGCCTCGGCCTCGGCTACACCGCGCGAGCCGTGCTGGAGCATGCACAGGTGCGCTCGCTCCTGGTGGTTGACGCTCCTAGGGAGGTGATCGAGTGGCCCCAGCGGGGATTACTGCCGCTCGGGGCCGAGCTGGCCTCCGATCCACGCTGCCGGTTGGTCCTTGGCGACTTCTTTGCGGGAGCCGCTTCGGAGGCGGGCTTCGATGCTGACCAACCAGGACGCCGCTACCACGCGATCCTCGTCGACATTGACCACTCGCCGAAGAACGTCCTGCATCCGAGCCATGTGGCGCACCGGTGATGTCACATTAACCTGACAATGGGATCGAAGCGTATAGATGGGCCAGCATGACCAGGCCCATCAGCTACAAGCGCCATCGCTTTCCACCCGAGATCATCGCTCATGCGGTCTGGTTGTACTTCCGGTTCCCATTGAGCCTGCGGCTGGTTGAGGAGATGCTTCTGGAACGCGGCATTCTCGTCTCCTACGAGACGGTCCGTCGGTGGGCATTGAGGTTTGGACCGGCCTACGCCCACCGTCTCAAGCGCAAGACACCAAGCCGCCGCGATGTTTGGCATCTCGACGAGGTCGCGGTCACGATCGCCGGCCAGAAGCACTGGCTGTGGCGGGCCGTCGATCAAGATGGGTACGTGCTTGACGAGATTATGCAGACGCGCCGCGACACGAAGGCGGCCAAGCGCTTGCTGAAGCGTCTGTTGAAGCAACAAGGTTGCCGCCCTGTCGGCTGATCAGGTGACCGAGTTTGCCTCTGCGCACCCAATACCCGTTAATGTGACAACGCCGTGGACGGCACCTGCGTGATAAGAGGGCACTTGGCGGTTTGGCGCTTTGGTCGGGTGCAGCCATGGGGCCGGCCTCGTCATGCGGCCTACCTGACCACAGGCCTTGATGAAGTTAGCAAATCAGGTCCCCGACATTTATCCTGCATCCGAGCGCAACGGCTGATCACAGGTTTGTCTGATCCCCGGCTCGACCGGTTCGTCATCACACCGTCACCACCTCCACCAACCTTGCAAACTTCTCATCCGGTTCCAGAGGCTGCTTATTCGACCGCTGCGGGTGGAGCCCGATACCCTGGTTGCCCTGCAAGACAGCCCGGGCGCCCCGGGCCAATTTGCTGGCGATTGTAATCTTGACGACGCCGCCCGAGGCCGCCACGTTCAGCCCAGGGCAGTTCTCTTGGCTCGCGGGTAGCTCCGCCTCCGCCTCGGGGTTCACCTGACGTGCGGCGGAGCCGATGGTGGCATGTCTTGTGGACTTGACGTTCAACTGTGACGGCCCCCAAGCACCTGGCGTGACATCGCGGCAACCATCGCAGACAGAAAGAACAGACCAGCCCCAATAACATTGACCGACACGAGGCCGATATTGTCGACTGCGGCACCTCCGACGAAAGCGCCAAGCGCAATGGAGAAGTTGAACACGCAGACCCAGAGCGATGTAGCTGCCTCAGCCGCCTCGGGTGCCGCGCGGAGCATCCATGTCTGGAGGCTTACAGACACTCCGCCATACACGAAGCCCCAAGCCAGCACGAAAAGAATACCTGCGACTTCCTGGCGGGCGATTGCGGCTATACCCATCATCAGAGCAGCAAGAGCAAGACCGATCACGAGCATAGTTGTTGCGACGTTGCGGGAGGCTCTCATGCCGATAATGAAGTTGCCCATCACGCCAGCGATGCCATAGCCGAGCAGAAGAGGGCCGACGAACATGCTGCCAATTCCCATCAGGGATTGAGCAGTGGGGCTGATATAGGTGTAGGTAGCAAATTGCGCGGTGACCAGAAGTAGCGTGACGAGGAGCCCCGAGGCGACCGCTCGGCTCCGAAGCTGGATGCCAAGCATAGTCACTCCGATAGCCCGCTCCGGCCGAAGCCGCGGAATGGCGGCCAGCAGTCCGGCGACGACGAGAGCGCTTCCCACAGCCAAAGCCATGAACGCGTTGCGCCAGCCCGCATACTCGCCGATCAGGGTACCAATCGGAATACCGAGAACAGAAGCAGCGGCAACGCCACCAAAGATGAGGGACGTTGCACGAGGAACGGATGCTGCCGGCACTAGACGGGGCGCAAGTCCACCGGCGATTGCCCAGAAGCCCCCAATGCTCAAACCGACGAGAAATCGTGACGCAAGCAGCGTCATGTAACTTGGAGCTAGCGCTGAAAGGACGCTTGCTCCAGCCATGAGGCCCATCAAGCCAAGGAGCGCTATCCGCCGATCGAGCGCGCCGATCGCCAGAGGAACCAGCGGTGCCGCCACAGCTGCGATGAAGCCCGGTAGCGTTACCATAAGGCCGGCTTGTCCCTCCGAGACCCCTAGATCTCCGCTCACGCTCGTCAAAAGGCCGATCGGCAGTTGCTCGGCTGTCACCACCACAAAAACTCCCAGTGCTATGGAGGCCACACCGAGCCAAGAACGTGCTGTGGCCGCCTCCTCGCGCGGACCATCGGCAATAGCGGCTGCCGTTATCTCGTATGCATCTCTCTGCATTGTTCATCCACCAGAACAGTAACGACCTCACCGGTGAGGCCTCTGGTCCATACCGGTATCCCTTCGAAATCAGGGGAGGGAGAGCTTGATAACGCATCCCCTCCATACGATTTTGTATGGACCCAGGAGCTTCAGATGGATTGGGACGACCTTAGGATTGTACTAGCCATAGCGCGGCATGGCTCGATCACTGCAGCCGCCAAAGCACTCGGAACCACTCAGCCGACCGTGAGTCGGCGGCTCAACGCTTTCGAGAAACGGCTTAAGGTAAAGCTCTTCGAACGTAACAGCGTGGGGCTGGCGCCGTCCCATCTCGGATCCGCTCTCCTGGACGACCTCTCCAGAATGGAGGAAAAGGCACTCGCCATCCAACGGCGTGTCGCATCCCACGATACGAGCCTCGAAGGTAGAATCGTGATAACGAGCCTCGACTGGCTGGGAGACTATCTCGTCTCACCGATTGCAGCGCAGTTTGCGGTCCGTCACCCCCAGGTAGACATCGAGCTCCTCAACGATACACGTCCTTACAACCTATCCCGCCGCGAGGCCGACGTTGCATTCCGTTTCGGATCATTTGAACAGGAGGACCTCATCCTGCGGAAGGTGGCTGAAGCGGCCTACGGGCTGTACGCATCGCATGGCTACATTGACCGCCATGGATTGCCGGATTTCAAACTAGGCTGCAGAGGCCATACCGTTGCGAGTCTGTATGATCCAGCGCGCCATGTATCATACACGAGTTGGTTAAGAAAGCTCGCTCCCAACGCGCGGGTCGCGTTGCGTAGCAATGGACTTAGCTCACACTTGTCCATTGCCGAGAGTGGAACCGCTATAGCGGTCTTGCCGAGGCTCATTGGGGGACAGAGGCATACTCTGCACCACATTGCAGCGCCACTACCTGAGCCGACGCAAGCGATCCATTTGGGAGTACACCCGGATATGCGCGGTGCCCCTCGGATCAGAGCGTTCATCGATTTCGCTGTTGCCGAGTTCAGAGCGTTGTTCGATGTGCTGAATCCTTCAGGCGGAGGCGGCTAAGGCGCTTGGTGGGTGGAGATCCACTGCGGACGTGATACGAAATTCACGAATAGCCGAAGGGCCCGCAATCCACGACCGTTCACCGGCTGGACTCGTTCCCGTTTGATAGGAAAGTGCAACAGAGCGCTGTGGCGTAGCTACTGTCTGCTCCATGAGTTCTGCTGACAGTCACCCTCCCGTAGAATGAGGTGATCGCCTTGAGCTGGGTGTGGATCTGCCGGATAATCCCCGCGAGACCGGATATAGGAATGATCGTGTCCGCAGACACAATCTTCCTCTGTATGAAGGGACTGGCTAGTAGTAGAAATGGAATCCACAGCCTTCCGACAGCGCCGCTGTTGCTGCCTAGGATTTCGTGTCCTTTGCCCTGAACTCCGATGGGCTCATGCGGTAGACCCTGCGAAACCGCTCGTTGAAGGTGGAGAGATCCCCAAACCCCATCTCATAGGCAATGTCTGCTATGTTTGCAGGCGAGATTGCCAGTGCAATGGCGGCTTGGCGCATCCTGACCGACAACAGGTACTGATAGGGCGTACTTCCGGTCACGCGCCGGAAGGTCCGCAGGAAATGGTACTTGCTCATATGCGCGGCGTCAGCCAGCTCGCTCAGTTCAAGAGGATTCCTATAGTGCTCCTCAATGTACCGTATTGAGGCAGCAATACGGCGCTCGTCCCGGCCCGCAATACCTCTATGGGCTGGAGACTGATCTGAGACCGCGGAGAGGACGGCCTCCGCGACCGTGATGGCGATGTCCTCCGGCGACTGGAGTGACATTCCCTGGGTGATCGTCTCGAGTCCGGCCAAGTGTAGAGCAAATTCCTGCTTCTGCGGCAGCATCCCGGTGGGGAAGCTGAAGCGGCTGCTTCCGGCGACGCTGGTTGCGATCTCGGCGAAGAAGTCCGGCCTGTAGTTGATCGAGATGCATCGGTCGCCGCGGCTGTGCTCATGGCCACATTCGAAGCATCGGCCGTGATTGCCGAGCAGCAGTGCTCCGGGATGGAGGAGTTCCCGTCCGGTCTCTGACCGGTAAGTGAAGACCCCTTCCAGGACAGCCGCAATCGTAAAGCCGTCGTGCTGCTCTTCGAAGGGTCGATCATCGATGCCCGCATTGCACGTGAATTCACAGATCTGCCAGTCGGCACTCCTGGCAAGCTGACGAACGCTGAGTGTATCCGTCAAATGAGCAACAGGATCAGCCATCGGAGAACGCTCCCGGACTGGAAGGGAAACAAGAGCAATTTTCCCCAAGTCGCTGACTTGTTGCATTGCTAGAACCTTGTGCCCGGCTAAAGCCGCTCAGACGATCGTAATGCGGGCGGAAGCCGATGAAGGGGAAAAGAGAATGATCGATCATCTGTCTATCGGTGTCCATGACGTAGCCAGATCAAAGGCCTTCTATGATGCCGTCCTGGCACCGCTTGGGTACACCTGTCTGAGCGAGAGCGACGGCTCCCTCGGCTACGGAAAGGACACCGTGGTCTTGTGGGTGAATCGCAGCACCAGCCCAGTTCCCGCAGATCCGAACTCGGGACTGCATCTCTGCTTTGTGGCGCCGACCCGTGAGAGCGTTTCGCAGTTCCATAAGGCCGCTCTCGCTGCAGACGGGAGAGACAACGGTGCTCCGGGCCTGCGTGATGACTATGGTCCCAACTATTACGCTGCATTCGTCGTTGATCCTGACGGATATCGGATTGAAGCGCATTGCGGCAAAGGGGCCTGATCAGGATGGCCTCTGAAACCGTAGAAATTACGACCAAAGCAAAACCTGAGACTGTCTGGGACGCAATCCGGGATGTCGGAGCACTCCATACGAGATTGGTCCCCGGCTTTGTTGTCCAGACGGAGCTCGAGCCGGGCGCCCGGATCGTGACGTTTGGAAACGGCATGACAGTGCGCGAGCCGATCATTGCTATGGACGAAGACCGCTGCCGGCTGGTCTGGTCTGCGGAGGGAGCCGGTCTGAGCCACTACAATGCCTCGGTCCAGGTCTTCGCGATGGAAGGGGGCAGCCGGGTTGTCTGGATTGCGGACTTTCTGCCGGACGGTGCGAGCCAGCAGGTTAGAAGCATGATGCAAGAAGGAATCTCGGTCCTGAAAGCAACAATGGACAAGGCTGCGGAGAATTCTTGAACCCGCCGATCGTGAATGATGGGAAACTCGGTGATGCCGCAGATCTGCTATCAGCTGTTCGAAACAGAGATTGGAGTTTGCGGCGTCGCTTGGACGAGAAACGGTCTGCATTGCGTGCAACTGCCAGAGGGCAGCCCCGGTTTCACGGAAAGGCGCCTGCTCAAGCGCGGGGCGCTTCCCAGTCCTTGGGGGCCGCCCGACTTGGTAAACGCATGTTTTCATAAGCTTGGGGATTACTTCCAGGGCCATGCCACGGACTTTGAAGAGGTGCCGTTGGATTTCAGTGCCGTCAGCCGGTTCGACGCCCACGTTTATCAACTCCTTCGACAAACGAAATTCGGCCAGACGATTACCTACGGCACCTTGGCGAAGCAGGCCGGACACGCCCACGCGGCACGAGCCGTGGGGTTGGCCATGGCCCGCAATCCATGGCCCATTGTGGTGCCATGCCATCGGGTTCTTGCCGCCTCCGGTAAGCTGGGAGGGTTCTCGGCACATGGAGGCGTGGCTCTCAAACGGAAACTCCTCCGCATGGAAGGCGCTATGCAGGATGACAAGGAGCCGGCTCTCCCGGGACTCTTCGACGACACTGACCGGCATCAAAGATGACAGGTGATCTTCGGCCTGTCCCACCAGGCGTTGTCGCGCCCATTGGCGTAGGTCACCGGCGCAGCAGCCAATTCCTCGTCTGAGACATTGTCGAGGCAGTTCACGCGCACCGAGACGAACTCACCGCCAATATCCGCGACATAGCCTGTGCTGAAGGAGTGCACGCCACAGCGCTTGCAGAACTTGTACCTGCCCGCGCCGGTGCCGAATGAATACTCGGTCAGGTCCTCCGGCCAGCTCAGCAACCGGAAGGCACTCGGTTTGATGATGGCGCTCCAGTTGCGGGTCTTTCTACAGACCGAGCAATTGCAGCGTCCTGTCCCAGAGGCGAGATCAATGTCGGCCTCATACGCGACCGCGCCGCAATGGCAGCTCCCCTTATACGTCTTCAGCACTGTCAATCCCTCGGATGGCGGCGGCGAGCCCGGAAGTCCTGGGCCAGGAGCCAACCTGTGACTGTCTCGCGGTGATTGCGCCAAGTAAAGCTCATGTCGGTGATGTCAGAGAAGATCCACCTCATACGGCCTTCGCCCTCCAGCTCGGTTTCGAGCACGACCTCGTCGCCAATCCGGCGGGCAGCGAAAACATGCACGGCTCGTCGGGTGGGGCCGATCCAGGTCGAGCGCCAGGCGCCAAGACCAGAATCGAAGAACCGTAGACTGGTGCCGTATTCATAAGGATCCTGGTGACCATGACGTTCATGGCGAGGCGGCACGATCCAGATGTCCTGAACGGCGCGCCCTTCCAGAACCCATGAGAAGTGCCACTCACCGCTCTCCTGCCGCCTGATGCTGCCATCCTCCGCATACCAGGTCACAACGAGATCCCAGCTCCCGATAAAGGGAGCAAAGATCCGCTGCTCAGGTGGCAGGTCCGGATGTGGCCCTGGGCTTACCAAAGCGGAGAGGAAGACGTCGTTCATGGAGCCTCGCGTTCTTGGTACGGATGATCCGGACATCTCTAGCCCGTTCCGGATTGAGCGGCTTGGGGAAAAGGGCTAATCTCGCCTGCCATGCTGACGAGCGACCTGCCACAATCCGGTGCGACCACGAGCATCCTCGCCCAAGGGGAGGGCTGGCGCGTGATGAAAGTCGTTTGTTGCTCCGGACCTTCGGATCGCCCCTTTGAGGAGCAGCATGAGTGGACCTCCGTGTCTGCCGTCTCGGAGGGGACGTTTACCTACCGTTCGAGCCGAGGCCGGGCGCTGATGGCGCCGGGATCACTCCTCCTGGGCAATGGCGGGAGCTGTTACGAATGCGGACACGAGCACGGTATCGGCGATCGCTGCGTGTCTTTTCAATATTCTCCGGAACTGGTTGAAGACACTGTGGGGGCATTGAAGGGACTTAGACGGGAAATGTTCCGCAACGTTCGCATTCCCCCGCTCGAGCTCCTTCTGCCGCTTCTCAATAGGATCCGTCTGGATACGATTACTCCCGACATTCTACATGCCGAAGAAACCGCACTCGAGCTTCTCGCGACGGCCTTCGCGATTGATCATGATGTCTCGGGGAGCGTGTCCGGGGCAGGTGAGGAAAAGCGTGTGGCGCAAGCCATCGGGATCATCAATGCTCGCTTTGCCGAGCCATTGTCGATTGCTTACCTCGCCCAGACCGTCGGCATGCGACGGCGCCAGTTCGCGGCAAGCTTCAAGCGCGTGGCGGGAGTGACGCCCTACAAGTATATCCTCAATCGCCGCCTGGATGCGGCCGTCGATTGCCTGCGTACGGGAAACGAAACCGTTCTGAACATTGCCCTTGACACCGGCTTCGGCGACCTCTCGGAGTTCACGCGACGCTTCCGGGCACGGTTCGGTTCTCCGCCGGCAGCCTTTCGTGCAATTCACGGCGCAGCTGGATGGGGGCGTCACGCGACCGCAGCAGTCCGAGAGAGAACGGAGTCGGCTCTCGGTTAAGTTCGTGCAAGTTTTCGTGCATTGGCTAGGGTCGTATGCCGGGCGGCGTGGTAGCCGATTGCATCCCTGCAAGGGGCAGTCGATGAAGCTCGTTGGCAGCTCCGGAGAATGGAAGAGAATGGACGGGGTTCAGATTTCCAGAATTAGAGGGCAGTGATCTGACACCTCAGGTCGGGCCGCCACCGTAAACTCCAATACTTCGACGGCGTGATTGACGAGCATGTAGTCAGCGAATCGCCCCGGCTTCTTGTAGTGGGACGTGCGAGTGCTTTCGAAGCCGCGTGTTGTCACAAGATCAGTCAGCCCGAGACCGGCAAGGACTCTGAATGTCCCGCTGTCGGGCTCGACATTGAAATCACCGCACACCACCAGCGGATCGCCCAGCGTGGTGACCCTAGATATCAGGTCCACAAGACGATGCGCTTGAGCTAATCGCTCGGGTGTATCCCGCTTTCCGTTCAAGTCGCGCAATCCGTGCATATGAGCAATACAAACGGGCCGATCCCGTGCATAGTCGTAGATCCGGATTGCATGCGCGCTGCGCGATCTAGGATGATCTCCGTATCCGTGGGGCGAGAAGGACTTGTGCACGAAATCCTGCGCTTGCGCGATGATCGGGAAGGATTGCCGAACGAAGGTCGCAAGTCCCCACTGGGACGGCACGGCCTCGTTCTCGTCCCACAGAACACCCTGGGCGGCGGGACAGAAGATAGCCACATGCTCCGGCAGGGCTTCCGCGATGTCACGGAACAAATTGGCCCGCTGAGGCAAAACGTGATCGCCATCCCGATAGGTTAGCCAATCCTTCCTCGTGGTCGGGCTATGAACCACCTCCTGAAGGCAAAGCACGTCAGGCGACATTGTTCGAACATAATGCACCAATTCTTCGTGCAGTCTGCCGCCCCAGCCATTGAGACACATGATCTTCAAAACGGACTCCTGACCCTTCAAATCCGTTCAAGTCCCGTAAACATATCAATGAGCACAGGTCAACTAGGCCCCGCCAACGGCGGACTGCACGCCAATCTCGGGATCCGTTCCGGGCTTGAATCAGTCGCGACCCGTTTCGTGATTGGTGGCTCTTGATCCTGGTACGTCACTGCCCGGAAAATGTTCTGGTCTCCTGAAACGCTACCCTTGCCGCATTCTCCAGAGCGCGCATAGCCAGAAGATATGGACCCGGCCCGTGACTGATTCGTGCCACACCCAACTCCGCGAGCTTCGTGGCAGGCGGAGTTTTCTCTCCTACCATGATGTTCACCGGGAGCGGTGAGCCTTCCACGAGGCGGCCGATGAGCCTCTCATCGACCACGCCCGGGACGAACAGACCATCCGCACCTTCTTGAGCGTAGATCCGGCCACGTTCGAGCGCCGCCTCAACCATACTGTCGTCGTGTTGCCCCGGTCCGGCCTGGAAGAAGACGTCCGTGCGGGCGTTCAGGAAGGCGGGAATGCCTAGTGCGTCGGCGGCGGCTCTGGCGGCCTTAAGCCGGGCGGCCTGATCAGAGGCTTCTCGCAACGATCCATTCCCCGGGAAGCTGTCTTCGATGTTGCAGCCGATGGCGCCAGCCTGCAGGGCATGGGCAACCGTCCCTCCGACCGCCGCGGGGCCGTCCCCATAACCGCTTTCGAGGTCGATCGTCGCTGGGAGATCGACCACCCCGACGATCCGTTGAAGGTTGGCGAGACAAAGGTCGAGGGCCATTTGCTCACCATCCGTGAAGCCGTGCGCGGCTGCGACGGACCAACTGCCCGTGGCGAGCGCCCGGGCACCACTGGCAGCCACTGTTTTGGCGCTGCCTGCATCCCAGACGTTGAACAGGACGAGCGGGCGACCGGGGATGTGAAGCGCCCTGAAGGCGTGGGCATGAATGGACTGGTTCAACAAATTTTCCACTCCGATCGTGAAAGGTAGCTGTGGTTCCGTGCTTGTTCTCGGGCGATTGTTGCTCGCGTTAGATCTTTCCGACATAGCCGGCGAGTGATCGATGCCGACCACGTGATGGCATATCAGCCGACATATCCTTCCCCCACGCCAAGCAAGCCGTCGCTCACGCGCAAGGAGGTGGGCCAATCGGGAACGAGCGGCATCCTGAAAAGCCTTTGAACTTGCGCCTGAGCCCAGTGTCCTACCGGAGCGGCGACACTTCGACTTGGGAGAAATTGCTGTTGTTCCTGTTTCCAATCGGCTCGATTGCCTGGCTTGCTGGTCTGCCCTCACGGCGATATCGGTGGTTCCGCTTGGTAGGCCCGGTGAAGCAACTCCAACAAGGCGGGTGCCTCTGGCAAGCGTACCGAGCCGATCTGGCGTACGGGAATCCCCGGGGTCCAGGAGTTCATGACCACAGCCCCGGCCAGTGTAGGGAGATCGGCAAGCGTCACCTCCTGTACGCGCTGAGGAACGCCGAGGTGTTCCAGCTGCCGGTGGAGAATTTTCATCGTAATGCCACTCAGCATTTCGGCCTCGGGCCATACGACCCCATCACCGTCCCAAAAGGCTAGATTCCAGATCGATGCCTCGCTGATACGTCCCTGGCGATCAATAAAGGCGGCATCATCGAACCCCTGTTCGATGGCCTGGCGGAGGAAAAACGTCTTCGCGACCTCGCCAACATGCTTCACGGACGGAAGGACCCGCTCGTGGTTGACCGTCGCCAGTGACAGTGGGCCCTCCGGGCCGGATGCCGCCGGTCCGGTCCGGACCAGGACCTCAGGCTCCACATCAGGCGCGGCCACCGTAAACTCACCCGCTGGTGAGTAAACCGTCGCCATCAGGGAGACATCAGCCGGGCCGGCTTCTACGGCCGTCCGCAGGTAAGATCGCATCTGATCGTCAGGCAGCGCCCGGCCGAACAGTTCTATCGAGGCGGAACGCAGCCGCTCCAGATGAAGGTCGAGGCCCCGGATCCGCCTCTTTCGGACCTGCATGGCCGTGAAGTGGGCATATCCGGCGAAGGCGAGCGGCGCGAGTTCCTCGCTGACCGCCGTCTCGCCATTGCGATGCACAACATAAAAGGAGGGTAAGCGGGTTGCCATTGGGTCACTCCAGGGTCTGGTGTCTCGACACGTTGGGTTGTCAGTGCCTCCGATCGTCTTCTATTGAACGAGATCAAGGAAACGAGTAGTTCTTGAGCGATCATTAAATTTGGCTTGAAGATCATGAACCGCAGACTGCCGGGAACGAGGGCACTCATAACGTTTGAGGCGGCCGGGCGGCA
Organism: Microvirga sp.; assembly: GCA_031181145.1. Taxonomy (GTDB): domain Bacteria; phylum Pseudomonadota; class Alphaproteobacteria; order Rhizobiales; family Beijerinckiaceae; genus Microvirga. The sequence goes on along the minus strand of JAPSLB010000027.1, from coordinate 10,261 downwards.
TCTAAGCTTTACCCGTGCGGGTGATGAGGTGGGGCTGACACCGGCTGCGGTCAGCTACCAGATCAAAGAAATCGAGGATCAGCTGGGCATCGTGCTGTTCAAGCGAACCAGCCGCAGTATTCAGCTCACACCGGCTGGCGCTGTTTTGCTCGAGGCAGCCGCCGACGCACTGAATACGTTGCAGCGTGCCACGAGCCGTGCCCGGCGGCTGGCCCGGGGATCATCGCATTTGCGCATATCGCTAAGCGCCAGATTTGCGACGAACTGGCTTTTGCCCCGCCTCCCGCAGTTCAGGGCCTCGAACCCGAACTTGGAACTGACGTTCGACATTTCCGATGAGATGCGTGACTTTGAGGTCGACGACATAGATATCGCGATCCGGTTCGGTACCGGGAGGTATGAAGGTCTGTGTTCGGAACGACTGTTCGACACGGTGATAGTCCCTGTCTGTAGTCCGAAGCTGATCGAGAGCGGCGCTCGCCTGGAAGAGCCGCGGGATCTGCTCCAGCACACGCTCTGTTATGTGGACTGGAGGACAGACGGTATGATCTGGCCGAACTGGCGCATGTGGATGGCCGCAGCCGGCATTGAGGACTTCGATGACAGCCGATGCGTCGGGTTCTCCGACTCAAGCCACGTTGTGCAGGCGGTATCCGAAGGAGGGGCTGTCGGACTCGCCGATCTAGACATGATCGCCACGGATCTGTCGCAAGGGCGATTGGTGAGGTTGTTCGACATCGGAGTCAACGTTGCGAAGGATTATGCCTATCATCTTGTCTACCCGGAAAGGAGCAGGCAGGATCCAACGGTGCTTGCTTTCCGGGAATGGGTGTTGAATGCGGCAACTCAGCCAATCGAGCCGGCAACGCTTGTCTCCGGACAACACTTCTCTCGTCCGCGCCGGCGGCATCGCCACCTTAGGGATCGGGGATAGTTCCGCCCTTCTGGAGGGGCGGATCAATGGCCCATGGCGACGCCCGTCACCTCGTTCCAGGCCGGAAAGCGCCCGTGCGCGGTGCCGGCGATGATCAGCGGCGGTGGCGTCGGCAGGGCGGGGGAAGAGGTGTGCAGCCTAATCTGCACAGACCGGAAGCGCTGCGCCTGCCTGGGCGGCTTAAAGCGCTTCCTGATGCGCTCACGGCGTCGGGTTGGCTGACGGCGCCGATCCCATGCCACGGTTCAAAGTTCATACGAGGCCAAAAAGCGGATCTATCGATTGTTATGTTGGTCTGGAGCAGATAATCCCTTACGGATATTCGAAGTGAGATCCTTCGGCCTACTAGGACCGCTTTTGGATTGAATGGCTGTTCTCTGCACCAATGCCGTGCGGAAGATTTGGGCCGCGGGTCCGAGCGGCTCATCCAGCCGATGGGCGAGATACGCCTCCGAGGTCACCTGACTGTTTCGCCCGAGCGCGTTCGTGGCGAGGCGCACGAGACGCCCTTCGCTTAGATCACGCTCCACCTGCCAGGTCGGCAGGCGGCCCCAGCCCAGGCCCGCAAGGATCATGGCATGCTTGGTGTCCTGGCTGCTGACGCGGCACGTTTGGGGCGAGAGGACGCCGAAGCTGCGTCCGCCCGACAATGGCGTCGGGTCAGACAAAATGATCTGCAGGTGATCGGCAAGATCGGGAAGACTGATTGTGCGGCTCATTTGCTGCCTCGCCAAAGGGTGTTTGACCGAGACCACAGCGACCTGCTCAACCGACGAAATGGCCTCAAGGACAATCCGAGGATCGCGGAAGTCCTCCCCGACAAGGATGGCAAGCGTGCTGCGCTTCTCGATCAGTGACGTGACCGGTCCGCCCAACGGCTCTACGGCCAACCGGATCGAAACTGCGGGATAGACCGCTCGCACCTCCGTCAGTGCCGCCCCAACCGTGGCTATCGGGAACAACGTGTCGACGGTCAGCGAGAGTTCGAGCTCCACACCCTCGCTGAGTCCACGGGCTCGGGCGCGCATGGCATCGATCCTGAGGAGAATGTCCCGAGCGTTGGCCAACAGGGCTTGCCCCTCGGGGGTCAGTACCGGTCGATGCCCGGCCCGATCGAACAGGGCCACGCCGAGTTCAGCCTCCAGGTTGGCAATCGAGTGGCTGATTGCGGACTGAACCCGCGACAGCCGCGCAGCGCCCGAGCGGAAACTACCGCTCTCTGCCACCGTCACGAAGATCCGTAATTGATCCAGCGTCAGCACATCCAGCATGATCTATCCAATCGATCAAACTCATCAATCTTATATCACTCCCGGAAATCAAGCACACGTGTACCCTACCTGCAACTCACCCTTGAGAGCCGGCAGAGGAGAAACAATGACGAAGGTTCTGGTGCTGTATTACTCATCCTTCGGCCACATCGAGACTATGGCCCACGCGGTTGCCGGAGGTGTTCGGGACGCTGGAGCCGAAGTCGTGATCAAGCGCGTTCCGGAACTCGTTCCCGATCACATCGCCCAGAAGGCCGGGTACAAACGCGAACAGCCAGCCGAGATCGCGACCGTTGCCGAACTGACCGATTACGATGCGATCGTCTTCGGCACGCCCACGCGCTTTGGCAACATGGCTTCGCAAATGAAGAATTTTCTCGATCAGTGCGGCGGCCTCTGGTCCGAGGACAAGCTAGTGGGCAAGGTCGGCAGTGTCTTCACCTCCACCGGCTGCCAACATGGCGGTCAGGAAAGCACGATTCTGTCAGTCCATAATGTTCTGTTCCATCTGGGCATGGTGGTTGTGGGGCTGCCGTACACCTTCAAAGGGCAGATGCGGATGGACCAGATCACCGGCGGCTCGCCCTACGGCGCCTCAACGTTGGCCGATGACGGCAGCGGCGGGGATCGCCGGCCCACCGCCAACGAATTGGAGGGAGCGCGCTTCCAGGGCCGCCATGTCGCCGAGATCGCTCGGGCTCTGGCCTTTGCGCGGCTGGAGGCGGCGTGATGACGATGGCCGCATTCGCGCCGATCCCGCGCGACACCCACTGGGGGGCCGTCAGTGTTGTGGTGGGCTCTGGCATCGTCACCGCGATCCAGATCGGCAAGACAGCCATCGCCACACCCATGCTGCAAACGGATTTGGGGCTTGATCTCACGGCTGCAGGCTGGCTGACGGGGATCTGTGCTGTTCTTGGGCTTGTCGGCGGTATTCCCGCTGGCACGCTCGTCGCCCGCGCCGGGGATCGCCGGATACTGATCCTCGGCCTCGGATCGATCGTCCTGGGAACCAGCATTGGCGCGACCGCACCGGGGTACTCCGTGCTCCTTGCATCACGGGTCCTGGAAGGCTTTGGTTTTCTTCTGGTCACGGTCGCTGGTCCTGCCATCCTGAACCGGTTGGTCAAGGTGGGGCAGCGGGACATCGCGATTGCCCTGTGGAGCTGTTTCATGCCGGCCGGCATGGCTCTTGTCATGCTCTTTGGGCCGCTGTTCAGCGACTGGCGCACTCTCTGGGGGAGCAATGCAGTTCTTGTGGCGGCTGCTATTGTCACGGGATGGGCGGTGATCCCGGCTGACCCGGCACGGACTTCAGCCTCGTGGAGGCGCACGATCTCCGATGCGGCGCGTGTGCTGACAAGCAGGGAGCCAGTTCTCCTGGCTGTGTGTTTTGCCCTCTACAGCCTGATGTTCTTTGCGCTCTTCAGCTTCCTTCCGGTGCTGCTGATGGAGCGGATGGAGATCCCGCATGATGCCGCTGGGCTGCTCAGTGCCCTGGCCACCGGCGCCAACATCATCGGCAACGTCGGAGCGGGCTATGTCCTGGGGCGCAGCGCCAGGCGTTCTGTGCTCCTTGCTGGGGCCTACCTGATCATGGGCCTTGCAGGGATCGGCATCTTCCTGCCGATCGCCGGCAATACCCCGACGTTCCTGTTCTGCCTTCTGTTCTCCGGGGTGGGCGGGCTGATCCCAGCCACCCTGATCTCGTCGGCCCCACTCCTGGCGCCGTCCGCTGCGCTCGCCCCTGTGGTCATCGGGTTGGTCATGCAGGGCAGCAATCTTGGTCAGGTGATCGGTCCTGTGGCGTTCGGCGGTGTGATTGGGACCTACGGGTGGACAGCCGCAGCAGCGATCGTCGTCATTGCGGCGATGATTGCCGCCGTAGTGGCCATCGTCATCAGCTTCTATGGCGGCCCGAATCGGTGAGATTCGTAAGGAGCCAATCGATGGAGCGTCTGTTCGATCATCTCTATGGAGCCGGGCAGAGATATTGAGCTTTGCCCCGACCTTCCAGGGCCAGGCCTTTCTGCTGCGTCGCAGGGGCGGTAACCTCCTGATCTACAGCTCGGGACGGATGAAGGGGGAAGCCAACGCGCTTCTCGCTCAGGAAGGAATCTCGCGCCGATATCTCACTCATCGGCACCAGGCGATGATCTCCGCGCCTGGGTCCAAAGCTGGAAGAGACTGATATTGCCGTGATTTGCCGGGTGGAAGGCACTTTCGAGTAGCGGGAATTCCATTTCCCGGATTTCGAGACGATCTCCACACCGGGCCATACCGAGGGCTCGACCTGTTTCCGATGGAATGAGGGACAACATCGTTATCTCTTCACCGGCGACACCATCTATCTCAAGGACGGCGAGTGGGTCGCTGCCGGACTTGGTGTAAGTGACCGGACGGTCTATCTCCGGTCGCTTGCCCTGATCGGCAAACTGAGAAAGTCGAAGCTGCTTGATCGCATTACGCCTGGGTCGAGATCATTGAAAGGACGTGGCCCGGCTCGGGCCGAGCCCCCGCACAGCTCAGGTCAACTTGTCAAGCTGACCATGCCTTCCCGGTCCGTCATAGTGAGCCCGAATTCATATCGTCGAGTGGAATTCAGCATCTGACTTGCTCTCGATCCTTAGGGTTGCAAAATTATCGCGAGGAAGCGAACTTGCGCACCTTGCAAAGATGGAAGCCGGTTCATGCAAGAAGAGACAACAGATAAATTCCAGCCGCTCGCCGGGCGTCGTGAGTGGATCGGGCTCTGCGTCCTGTCGACCGCCTGCCTTATCTACTCAATGGATCTGTCAGTTTTATTTCTCGCGATGCCTGCAATCGTCGCAGATCTCGATCCATCAGCCTCCGAACTTCTCTGGATCAACGACATCTACGGTTTCATGGTCGCGGGCTTCCTCGTAACCATGGGCACGCTCGGCGATAGGATCGGCCGCAGGCGCGTGCTGCTCATCGGCGCTGCTGCTTTTGGCTTGGCATCCGCACTTGCAGCTTTTTCAAGCACGGCTCAGCAGCTCATCATTGCTCGTGCACTGCTCGGTATCGCCGGCGCGACGATTGCTCCCTCGACCCTGTCGCTGGTTGTCAACCTCTTTCAGAACGAAGCCGAGCGTAACCGGGCGATCAGCGTTTGGGGCACCGCCTTCGCCCTAGGGGGGCTGGTGGGACCCCTCCTCGGCGGGGTGTTGCTGCAATATTTCCATTGGGGTTCGGTCTTTCTGATCAACATACCCATCATGCTCGCGCTGCTGATCACAGCGCCCATCCTGTTGCCGGAATATAAGAACGAAGGCGGTGGCCGGCTTGATCTGCCAAGTGTGGTCTTGTCCCTTGCGACCGTATTGCCGGTCATCTACGGCTTCAAACACATGGCGGCGGATGGTTTCGCGCCACGTCAGCTCCTTGCCATCGCAGGCGGTATGTTGGTCGGCGTGCTGTTCGTGCGCCGCCAAAAAAGCCTCACCTACCCGCTAATAGATCTCGCTCTGTTTCGCATCCCTGCCTTTACCGCCTCGCTGCTGGTCAATCTGGCCGGCGTCTTTTTCGTGTTCGGTGTTTTCCTGTTCCAGAACCTGTTTCTGCAGCTGGTTCTTGGCCTGTCACCGCTTGAGGCTGCCTTGTGGTCTGTGCCGTCCGCTCTCGTGTTCACTGTCATGTCGTTCCAGGCATACCGATTCACTAACCGCCTTGGGCCAGTCAGGACTGTCCTCCTCGGACTGCTCGTCAATGCCGCTGGCGCAACCGTGATGGCGATCGCCGCTTACTTCGAAAGCCTTATCGGTGTCCTCGGCGCAAGTATGCTGATTGGGCTTGGCTTCGTACCGGTCATCCTCACCACCACAGGTCTTATTGTAGGGACTGCGCCACCGGAGCACGCGGGATCTGCCTCTGCGATCTCTGAAACAAGCGCAGAATTCGGCGGGGCACTTGGCGTCGCACTTCTCGGAAGCCTTGGAACGTTTGTCTACCGCATGACAATGGACGGAGCAGACCTAAGCGGATTGAGTTCCGCTCAGCAGTTGGCGGTCTCGACTACACTCGCCGGAGCGGTTGAGACCGCAAAGGCTATGGGTGAAACCGCACCTGCATGGCTGGAATTGGCCCGATCCGGATTCTCGCTTGGCTTTGCGACTTGTTGCGCTCTCGCCTCAGTCACGCTGCTACTTCTGGCGGTCCTCGCCCGCAAGATCTATGTGAGCGCCCATATCGACGGAAACGCTGCCGCGCAACATTAAGTGTCTTTTAGTGCACGAGAAGGTGACGGGATGCCGGGGTAAGAAAGATGCATCCGATCCCGTCATCTTCTCGATAATATGCTCCATCGGGCGCTGTTGCTTCAACCCGGGCGTATAACGAGGAGCGGTTCGTCAAGGAGCCGCCCCAATGTCGATCTTCAAGGGCCGCCGTTTTCCGGTCGCGATCATCCTGCCGTGCATGCGCTGGTACCGCAAGGACGGGATCAGTGACCGCGCCCTCGCCGAGATGATGCAGAGGCGTGACGCCACCAGCGGCCCCAGCGCCATCTTTCGCTGGGCGCAGCGCTGTGCGCTCGAGATCGAGAAGAGGGGGCCCCGTACCACGGATATCGATCCGGCTCATGTCGAGTAGACGAGACCTATGTGCGGGTCGGCGGGGGCACTGTCAACTTGCGCCTGAGCACATAACGCTGTCGCGGGCGCAACCATCAGGTCAGGCAAGGTTCGCCTGCGAGGACGGCCCTGCAACCTCATACGACAGAGCGGAGGCGCGATCCTCATTGGCGGAGAGGAGTTGGCGGCAGAGCCGGAAGGGGCTGTGGATAGGAGCGCGGGTGACGAGGAAACGCTTGGCCACCTTCTTGCGACGACGCCTCTGAAGAAGAGCATCGAGCGCGTTGCCGTGCCGGTCAACGGCGCGCCAGAAGCCGTGCAGTTTAACCCGGACGCGGACAAACACCTCATCTAAAAACCACATGTCTCCAGGCTGCGGCCGGCACCGTTCGAGACGGCTGGCGTCGGTCCGTCCGAAGCGCAAGCCCCCTTCCCCGGTGAGCATCGACCAGGCAGCCGAGCTGGCTCCGCACGATCCAATGTCTGCTTGGGCAGGGAACAGCTGGCGACCCTGACGGGCAGGGGATCGTTGAAGGCTGCCCCCCGCAGGCGACCTTCCGCGATGGGGCACGTAGCTCATGTCCAGGAGAGTCTGGTCACCGGTAGGGATAGCACCGGTTACGATCAAGGGTGAGACCAAAGTGCTCCCCGAGCTTGCGGATAGCGTCCCCATGATCCGGATAGGGATCTCGGTTCTCAGGTCCAACGATAACAATCTTGAAGGATGGGTCATGGTGTCTGCTCGGCGGAAGCATGGCTGTTGCCAGGCCGTTGCCCTCTGCATCGCGCAAGGTCAGAAACACCGGCATAGTCCGCTGCACGTAAGCCTTGAGACCAATGTTCTGCTCAATGAAGTGGCTGGCGGTTGAGCGGTAGGTCGCTGTTGCCGCATCCCAGGCCTGGCGAAAATGCTTCTCGACCGCGTGGCCCATGATCTGCGACTCAAGGGCGGCTTCGCCCTCGGTCTCGATCCGGAACCAGCTTGTTTGCCCAGGGGCGTCGCAGACGAATTGCATGCCTAATCAACGTACAAGTCCGGCAACGGGTTGAGCCCCGACGCGTGCTTGGCAACGGAAATCCGCCTTCGGGCAGCGTTCCTGGTCGCCGGTCAACCTGTCTTACCACGATGGTCGTATCTGAGAAGACGTCCTGTGAGCTTTCTCCCTTCGTTGATCAGCCTCTTAGCCTTCTGGCGCAGCTTGCTCCTCTTCGCGCTGCTGCGGTGCTTCTCGCTTCCTTTGCCCATCATTTCTCTCCCGGATCTCTGTAGCATTGAAACGACGCTCGGCGGGTGCGGTTCCGATCCCCAGCCCCTGATCAAGTGCCACGTTCTGGTACGGGCGGACCTCATCCGAATATCCGTTTGGGGCGGTATGAGTTGCCCCCTTCAGTTCGCTCCACTCCCTGGTTTGATCCGACCGACGTATCCCGCTTTCCTACCGCGGACCTTGCCGTTCCCGGCAGCCGCTGCGTTATCCTTGGAGGAGGGACGTGTTCTTGGACGGTGCAGCAGTCTAGAGTCTTTTCCGGCTGTGCCGAGCCCGAGGGGGGCCGGTTTGAGATCCGACATGGCCTGCTTGTCTCCGGACATGGAGGCCCGGCATGGCACGCGCTGCCAGTCAGGACCGGCGTGAGCGGGCGATCAGGACAGCATCAGGCGGCGTCTTGGTGCGGCAGGCCGCCCGCGGTGGCGGTGGCGTCTCAGCTGCCATTCAGCGGGTGCGCCGCGCCCGATCCGGCGCGGTGACGGCGCGCCGGCAGGCCATCGGCGAGCTGCCGGACGAGGTCTCGCCCGAGGAATGTGCCGATCTGAGTCCGGGGCTGGGAGGTGATGGTCAATCGCATTCAATTTATCATGCTAGACAATTGACTGGCGACGAACACGACCTCCGTGGAAGATTCCTGACGTGGTGCAATGCACCCGTCATGCGGGTCGCATCAGAGGGCTGTCTCACGTCCTATCCCTGATTGAGACAAGGTCGTCTCGACCTTGCCAGATACTACCGCAGAACGACGCTCGATCTGGCTCATCAGCTCGTCGGCCATGTCCTGGAGGCGTCTGCGATCCGGCTCCGCGAACTCGCGTGGCTGAGTGTCGATGACCGACAGGGTGCCGATGACCAGGCCAGAGGAAGTCCGCAGCGGCGCCCCCGCGTAGAATCGGATGCCCTTCTCCAGCACGCGCGGATCGTCGGCAAAGCGCGGATCCTTGGTAACGTCTTCGGATACGAGCACCTCGTTCGCCGCGATCACGTGGGCATCGAGCGGGTCTTCATGAGGGATCTGCTGAGTGACCTGAACTTCGTGGGGCACGCCCGCCGCATCGGGCGGGGGCCGGTGTGCCTCATCCACGAAGGAAACCAGGGCAATCGGAGCGTTGAGCGCTTGCGCGACTTTCCTGGAAACCTCGTCGAACTGACGGCTTTTCGCGGAGGCCAGACCAAGGTCGTGCAGCGCCGCGAGCTGCGTCTGCTCGGCATCTGGAAGGACCGAGGCCGTTTCGCCAGGCGATTCCGGGCGGCGGGCCCATGCATCCACCTGGTCGACACAGGCTTCGAGCGAGGCGAACACCGCATCGGCCGCCATCTGCTTCTTGAGGTCCTCTGCCTGCCCCGTCCCGGGCAACAAGTTCCAGCAGCAAACGACGAGCTTCATATGAGGCGCACGGCGGCGGAGGCGGCGGCAGATGTAGCGAGCGTATACCTGCGGCTGGGAGTGAAGATAGGACAAGCAAACCACGTCCACGCCCTGGAGGTCGAGCTGCCCCAGGGCACCCTGGCTGACAGCGATCGGCGGCAGGACCCGGGCGCCGACGCCCCGCTCCTCGAGCACCTGCGCCACCATCTCGGCCGCCGCGCGGTCGAGTTCCGTGCGTCCTGCCAGACAGAGGACGGGCGACGGCCGCACCCCTCCCGGGGAAGGTACCCGATCTTCGCCTGCGTTTTCATCTGCATCGGCGCTGGCAGCAGCCTTTTCCCGGATGTGGTCTTCGACCTCCTGAACGACGCAGATCGCTGTGTCGGCGACGAGCCGCCGATAGTTGATATCAGTGGTGCTGCGCTGGCGGTCGTTCTCCGCCAGGCGGAGAGCCGGAATGGCCACGTTGTCGTAGAACTCACGCGAGGAGTGCTCGTCGACATAGTCCTCAGCCATCTCCACAGCCTCCTCCAGATTGCCGGCCAACAGGCGCTGATAAAGGCGCTCCTCCGGCGCGAGCACCGGATCGCTGCCGAGGAGGACGCCTAGAAATTCGAGCTGCGGCACGTAGCGGCCGATCACCACGAGGCAGACCGTCAGGGGGGTTGCAAGGAATAGCCCGACCGGACCCCACAGGCTGGTCCAGAAGATCGCCGCCATGATGATGGCGAGCGACGACAGGCCAGTGCTGGAGCCGTAGAGCCAGGGCTCGATGACGTTGTTGCTGACGAGCTCCGCCAGGAGAAACAGCCCAACGACCCAGAACA